>CAYOFO010000008.1:0-36008 GCA_964403325.1 uncultured Gammaproteobacteria bacterium
AGAGCATCTGGTTTGGGACCAGAGGATTGTGGGTTCAAGTCCCACTACCCCGACAATTAAAAAAACACTGTATTTACAGTGTTTTTTTAGTGCTTTTATAATTCGACCGTATTTTCATCGGGAGCGGTAGAAAATACACTGGTGTGAATTTTTCCGTTTTTATCGGTATAAGAAATTTGAAAATCATGTCCTGGGGTGAGTGGGCTTTTTGGTGCGTTGCGCAAGTAGACCATTTGCGGATTGTTGAATACGTCTAAATAAATGTTTAAGTCTTTTTTGGAAGTTAGATCGTATAATTTTATAGTATTACGCTGAATCCCGGTTTTGTAGTTAATAATGGTAAAAGCGGTGCCGATAGCATCGACCGCGTCAGTCCCTTCGTTATTGAAGGGGTAGCCGGCTTCGGCCAAACTTCCGTCATATTCACTTAGGATAGTACCATTTTTTGGGTAGACGAGATCTTCGGCGTTCCAGGGTTTTGAATAATCTAAACTTATGTTTATAACAAAGGTTTTGTAATTTTGTGAATCAGTAAAACCGCTGTAGGTAGAATTAATATCATCATCTCTTTCAATGTAAAAACCAATATCTTTTGCGTAAGGATCGATAAACATGCTGCGATGAGCGGGAACGTAAAGCAGGTCGTGTAGAGCTCCGAGCAGGGTGGCATTTCGACCAAAGCTTATGCCTTCAGCGACCGGGAGGTTTTCATATCCTTGAAAACGAGCGCGATCGGTCGGGGTTTTGCCGGTAAAGAATGAATCTTGTGGATTTTGCTCATGCACAGTTTCTTCTGGGGGCGGGGTACCACCGAGTGATCGGGCGGTAATAATATTGTCGACATATTTTTTTTGATTTTCTACCGATTTTACTAATTTTGGATTTAAAGATAGGGGGGACAGGTCATAATAACCCCGGAATTTGTTGATAATTTCCAATACTTCTTGTTCGGTAAAATTATCATTAGAATAATACTGTAAAAACCCGGCGTTTTCTCCGGTTATAAGGGCGTTGGCAAAAAAATCAATTTTTTTAACAGAGTCAGCCAGCTGCTCTTCAATATATCGACCGGTCGGTGTATCCATCTTATTCGCTCTTCCCATTGGATCATAACTTGGAAAAAAATTTCCCGATGAATCGTTTGAAGGTCCAAAATCAAGCGGTTGATCCACATTGGTTGAACGCGAAGTGGTATTTTTGGAAAGAGGAGTATTTAAAGCGGGGGTGGTTGTGGTCTTAACCGTTGTATTTGATTGAGGGGTAGAAGTTTTGGCGGCAGCTTTAACCAAATATTTTTTGCTCATAGCTTTGTAGGTTACGTTACCCGAAAAGAGCGCGCATTGCTTGAGGTTTTTTTTACAAATACTGTCGATAAAAGCCTGTTCGGTAAAGGTGGTGGGGTATTTTTTATAAAAAGATTTGACAGCTGTACATAAAGCGGACAAAGCTTTATTTTGGCAGGTAAAAGCTAATATTTTTTTGTAGGCTACAGTGTTTTTGGTTGGAGTGGCATTTTTAACGCTGGCTCCCAAACTGGTAGTTTGCCAAGCCAGGGTAAAAACCCCTGCTACCCCTAATGACAGGAGAAGTTTTTGAATTTTAGATAAAGCTGGACGCATAGTGTGAGGAGTAATTTGTATTTATGAATAAAGAAAGTATATCAGTTATAAGCGCTTAGCGGTATTGGTTGATTTTTGCACGCATTTTTTATGGTGAAGCGCATAGTACCCCTCAATTTTACCATGCAGGGTTGGGTTCATTTCTTCTCCGGTCGTTTAAAAGAAAGTTCTACTTTTTTGGCTTGGGGTGGAGCTGAAATGCTATAGCCTGGCAAAGGAGGTTCGGTGAAAGAAAGGACGGCCTCGTTGGGGAGAGGTTGGTTTTGAGCGTCAAACCAGGTGATGCGGACTTCAGCAAAACGTCCTACCATATTGCCTCGCTTCCCATTAGGACAAAGAAAACTAATATTAGAAGTGATGGTGCCGGTAATAATGAGCGGGTATTTGTCAGTTGGGTTAATGGTACAAGTTTTTTTTACAATAGATTCGGGGGTTACCCGGTGTTCGATTTGTTTCAAAGGTTGCAGTGTGTTTTTGGCCTGAGCCGGGCCGGCAAGCTCTAGGCCGGTTACAACAGCTGCGGTAAGAGAGTCTTTAAGATGGCGCATAAAAAATATTATTCATCGTCACGATGGTGTCGTCGCCACAGGCGAGCGAATAAACGAAAAATGGTGCGAGCTGCCAGAAGGAGAAGTATGGTCATGAGCCACCAGGTATTGAGGGTGAAAAGTGCGGCGCCAATTACCCATTTGTATACATGATTCACAGTTGGAGCTTTCTCGCTGGGAATTTTAAGGTAGGGGCTATTTTTATCGAGATCCTGGAGCTGTTTTTGCAAAAGTGGTGGAGAGCTGCTGGCTGCTATTTGTTGCTCAAGCTCAATCTGTTTTTGAATGAGCATGTTACTGAGGTTGTTGATAGTCGTGTCATAGAAGTTGTGACCGGTCGCATTCCAGGCTCCGGCAATTTTTTCGCCAATGGCTTCGGCGGTGTTGGTGGCAGTGGTGGCGAGGGTGCTTGAGCTGGTTGCCGATGTTGTGCTGGTAGTAGAAAAAGCGGAGTTCACCCCCTCGGGGATCGGAGTATTATTGTTTGTTGGGGGGGTAAGTGTCGTTTGGGTCACGCTCGGTGGAGTAGAGGACGTGGCGTTATCTAGAATAGGTTCAGCTATTGTTGGAAGGTCGGTGTTGGATTCGCTATTTTGGATAGTAATCGCTACCGGATCTTTGCCCACTTCCCATTTTTTAGTATTAATAATTTTTTCATACAATTGATGTTTGCCGCTTTTGGCAGCCCAGTCAATCCAGCTTTGCGCCAAACTTCCTTTAACCAGAGAAAAATTCGTTGTGCCGCTGAGTTCGCCATTGTCGTAGAGTTCAATGGTGCCAATGATGTCAAAGTTGGTTTGGTTTTGGATCGCAGAGTATACGCGTATACGATCATCAGGGGCAATTTTATTGGAAGAGTACCAAATACTGCCCACAAATCCTGCGTTGAGTGGAGTGGTATCGGCAGCCTGCACCAAGATTGGCAGTCCAACGGTGGTGAGAATAAAAAAAAGGATTTTTTTAGACATATAAAAAGTAAAACTATAGTAAGAGATTTACATGTCTTTGGCAAGACGAGGTTTTATTTTGCTCGCTTGTAGAGATGAACAGTATTTTTTTAGTGAATAGACCCTGCTTATAAAAAACTGTCCATGTTTCCTGTGAGCCTAGTGAGTAGAATTGGGTTTATAAAAATTTTATCCACATGAGTGGCGGCGGTAAAAAACTTGTAGTGTGGTATACTTCCATTTGAATATTTTTAGCTTCTTTCTTTTATGCCCACCAAGGAGACGCGAACAACGCAAACTCGTAGGGATGCGGCGCGCGAAGTGGTGTTTGAAAACACTGCACCTGGACTATCTCGTCAGCTCGTGGCGCTTTTTATTTTCGCCGCTATAGTGATAGTTGCAGTTATTATCTATTTTTTCTCGCCTTGGTTTCGCGGGGCCGGGGATGAAATGGTCAAAAAACAAGTCGAGGACGTAAAAATTACCAGCTCCAATCCGCAGGTAGGAGATATACTGCAAAAAGTATCGCATCATATTTTGCTCCCTTCGGGCGAAGTAACAGTATCTACAGTGACCGATGCTGACAAGCTCCGCCAATCAAATCCGTTTTTCTATCAGTCAGCCGTGGCAGGAGATAAAATACTCGTCTATCCCGATCGTGCCATCCTCTACAACCCCACCAAAGATATTGTTTTAAATTTAATTTATATTGTAAACACTCCTACCTCCACACCTTCTACCACTCCTAAGAAATAAAATAATTTATTTATTGTAACGGTGAACCCTTCTCACCTCAATCCAAGTATTTATTTAAACTAAAGTCAGTCTATATGGTAAAACCAAAAAAATTCGCCGCCGGCCTTTTGGCCTTGAGCCTTTTGGCTGGAGCACCAACCTTTGCTTCGGCCGCCACTACAGTGGGAAATGATGTTTCGGTGGGCGGTACGCTTGGAGTAACTGGTGCAGCCACAGTGGGCTCTACTTTGGGGGTAACGGGTATTCTTACTTCAAGTAACACTACTCAATCTACCAACTATACTACCGGTGCCATTGTCACGGCTGGTGGTATGGCTATAGCAAAAAATTTGAATGTTGCTGGTGCATTTTCTACAGCACAAACATTGTATTCAGCTGGAGTAGCCACTTTTAATGTCGGTGCTACTATCACGAGTGGTGGTTTAACTGTAACTGCTGGTGGGGCCGCAATTACTGGAACAGCCACAATAACCGGAAATGAGACGATCAGCGGTACTCTCGGCGTTACTGGCGCTACTACCCTTGCTAGCACACTTTCTGCCGGGGCTTCTACTCTCGCTAGCGCCACAATCACTGGAGCAGCTACAGTCGGAACCACTTTGGGGGTAACTGGTAACACCACTTTGGGCGGAACCTTGGCTGTTACCGGAGCTTCTACCCTCGCCAGCGCGGCTGTTACGAACAACGCCTCTGTCGGTGGAAACTTGTCGGTAGTCGGTACTCTTACGGCTGGAACATTTACTCCAAGTAGTTTAGCGGTTACCAATAACACCACAGTCGGTGGTACCCTCGGTGTAACTGGTGCAGCTACTCTTGCGAGCACCCTCTCCGCTGGAGCTTCAACCCTTGCTAGCGCCTCAGTCACAGGCAATGCTACAGTCGGTGGTACCCTCGGTGTAACTGGAAACACCACAGTTGGTGGTACCCTTGGCGTAACTGGAAACACCACAGTTGGTGGTACCCTTGGCGTAACTGGTGCAGCTACTTTAGGTGATATTACTTCAGCTGGAACGGCAAACATTAATACGAGCGGTGACGGAGTTACTAGTATTGGTTATGGTGGTGCTGCAACTGGCGCGGTCCGTATTGGTAATTCCAGTGGAAACACCACGGTTGCCGGTAACTTAAGTGTAAATGGAACACTCTCAGCTACAACTTTTAGTCCTACCACCATTAGTACCGCGGGAAATATAACTGCTGGCAATGATCTTATTGCTACAAGAAATTTGGTAGCTCGTGGCGCACCAATTGGCCAAGCTGATAAACTCATTTTTGGCTATGAAGCCTTAACAGCCGCTGGAGGCGCAGCTGGAGCAGCAACATTAAAGTCAAACAATAATCAAAATGTTACTACTTATTTAAGAATTACTCACAATAGTACAGATTACTGGATTCCAGTTCTTGCGGCTGATCCTAACAGCAACTAAAGAAAACTTATTTGGCAGGCCTAGTTTTTTCTAGGCCTGCCAAAATTATTTCTTAAAAAGTTTTCTTATGAATTATAAAAAACTCATCCCGGTTCTGGGAATACTCACTCTTCTGCCGAGTATTACCCTCGCCGCGTTCAATACCGTTACTATGAGCGATACGACCGTATCGATTGCATTACCGGGAAACGGATTAAGCTATGCCATCGATAGCGCTACCAAAGTGGAAACTTTTAGCGTAAACACTGATACTATTGATTTTACTCTCTTAGGCGGTTCGTACATTAAACTGTCTTCTGCTGATGGCAGCAAATTTAGAACCAGCGGTGATACCGCGTGCATTACGTTGCAGTCTACTTGTAACGCCACCACAGGTTCAACTATTACTATCCAATGTACCAATTCTGATGCGGGTCATGTACTGACCGTAACCCCGTTTGATAATTGCGCCCCTACACCTCCAGCCCCTTCAGGCGGTGGAAGTTATAGTAGTGGAGGTGGTGGCGGTGGTGGAGGTGGAGGAAGCTATACACCTTCAACTCCTTCTCCGGTAGTGCCAGCCCCAACACCGGTGGTTGTTCCACCTGTAACAGGTAGCACAGTACCTCGGGTATTAACTGTTGTAAACGGGAACGGTAGCGCTTCTACGCCGGTAAAAACATCAGCCGTCAAATATCAATTTGCCCGCAATTTGGGTCGGGGTTCATCTGTTAAAGAAGTGACAGAGTTGCAAAATAAACTCAAAGCACTGGGCTTTTTCCCAGCAGCTACCAAAGCCAACGGAGTATACGGCCCTGGAACGTTGGCAGCCGTCAAAAAATTTCAAACCGTCAATAAAATTAAACCAGCCAATGGTTTGTTCGGAACAGCCACCAGGTCGCTGTTAAACAAAAAATAAGTCGTAAAAGTTAGAAAAACCCTTGATGCTGTCAAGGGTTTTTGTTTTTTTAGTGGTATTGAAAGCACTTTTAAACAATATTTGTAGTTTACAAAAGTGCTGTTTTGGTGTCGTTCCCTTGAAATTTGGGGCTGCCGGGGTGAGTATAAAAAGTGTTGACAATAAATGCGATTACCTTTACAATAGAGTCCATGCATTTATTGCGGTAGTAGTTCAGTTGGCTAGAACGTCTCCTTGCCAAGGAGAAGGTCGCCGGTTCGAATCCGGTCTACCGCTCAGGTCGAAAAATAGATTAATCGATTACAATTATAAAAATATTGTTTGACGGTTCAAATCCAATATTCAAAATAGCGGGGTAGAGCAGCCCGGTAGCTCGTCTGGCTCATAACCAGAAGGTCCTCGGTTCAAATCCGAGCCCCGCAACCAAGTTTTTCGCTGGAAGATTCTTCTTCTTAAGAAAACTAAAATAGTAAGCCCCTTTATTGGGGCTTTTTTAATTTCTAAATAAACCAAACCGCCTGTCGAGGTCAAACACGGTGCGGGTGGTTTATCAACATCGCTTTTGTTACACATCATTATCGCTGTTTGCTCATTTTTTGTAGGAGACTTAAAAACAGCGGGCAGCTTTTGCTCTTTAGCACAGAAAACAAACAGGGAGTATTTGTGGCAAGAAAAGGTTGAGACAAAACTTCGCAGTGGAGAAGGAAAATTAGAGTTTATTTTTGTTGAGGTAAATTTTGTAGTAATGTTCGTAAATTTCCCAAAAAGCCATAGCCAAAGCACATATGAGTGGTCCCACCACAAAGCCGGAGGCACCAAAAATAACCACTCCGCCCAAAGTAGAAAAAAGAATGAGAACCGGGTGCATTTGCAAACCCTTGCCGACCAAAACCGGCCGTAAAAAGTTATCGATAGTACTGATGACAATCAAGCCCCCGGCCAAAATCAGCAGTCCCTGCCAGATATTGCCGATGAGGAGCATGATAATTCCGGCTGGAATATAAATAAGGGCTACCCCGATACCGGGGATAAAAGACGAAAAAATCATCACGACCGTCCAAATAAACGCCCCCTGAATACCGGCGATAAAGAAAAATATTCCTCCCAGGCAACCTTGTACGATGGCAATAAGAATGGTGCCCCGCACGGTAGCTCGGACAGTGGTGGTAAATTTTTCGTAGAGGCGAACTTCTTGTCCGTCATCTAGTGGACACAAGCGCATGATTTTGAGGAGAAGTTTTTTCCCATCACGCAAGAAGTAAAAGAGTGAATAGGTGGTTAAGAAAAACATCCCCAGGAAAATAAGCGAATTTTGGGTAAATTGTTGAATTTGCGCAAAGAAAAAGACAGCTACGGTTTTGCCGACGTCGGAAAGGCGAGTAATCCACTCGCTGTCGTTAAAATTGAGTTTTTGTGCGTAGGGATTATTTTTAATAGCTTCAAGAGTGCTACGGATTTTATATTGGATCTGCACTCCATTATCGTTGATGGAACCATAGAGATCAATTGACTCTTTAACCAACAAGCTGCTCACCAGACTGACGGGAATGATTATGACAAGGAGAGCAACCACGAGGGTAATAGAAGCGCTGAGATTAGGTTTTTTGGTTGCTTGCAGTAAGCGATCGTATACAGGATAGAAAATGGTTGCCAGGATAACCGACCAAAAGAGTGGGTAAAAAAACGGACTCAGGGTATAGGCAAACAGAGCAGTCATGCCCAGGAGTAAACTAAAAAAAACAACGCGGCGAATTTTGGGAAAATTCATAAAATAGGGTTAGTTTCAAATGAAGGTTTTTTTAACCTTACTATTTCTTGCCAAGTTTGTCGAGGGATGATGCGTAAAACAACAGCCAAAGCAGCGTATATCAACATTCCGATCAAAATATCAATAAAGAGCGGTAAAAATTGTAAATAGTAGATCAGTATGCCCATGAGTAGGCTCGAAAACAAAATTTTACCCACATTAAGAAGGCGGGGTGACCATTTGGTGGAAGTGTAAATAAGTAAGAAAAGGCCTAGTCCAGCGTATGCTTCGGAAAAAATCGTCACCCCAGCCGCACCAAAAAGGCCGTAGCGAGGAATGAAAATAAAGTAACCAAGCAGGCTGAGGGCTGCATCCGAAGCATAGATGGCGATGGCTTTTTTTTGTTGGTTGATGGCGAGTGCGGTGTAGCCAAAAATATTGCCAACGCTAATGCCTAAAATAGTCCAGGAAAGAAATCGTAAAATAGGACCGCCGGCGCTAAATTGTTCACCGCCTACAAAATGCATAATTTGTGGAGCGAGCGCCACAATGCCCGAGAGCATAGGCATCAAGAAAAAAAAGATGAGGTCAAAGCTCAGTTGAAAGCGTTGCAAAAATTCGGGACGATTTTTTTGCGTCCAAGCATGGGTAAGGAGAGGCATCATAATGCCCATGATAATGGCCGCAAACTGGACAACAATATCAAGTATGCGGTAGGCGCCGCCATAGAGTCCGATGGCTTGGCTTGAAACATAAAACGGCAAAATGACTCGGTCGCCCTGCAAATAAATGGCATTAAACATAATGGTGACCGCGGTTGGCCAAGTGGCAGTCAGAATACGTCGAGAATGCCGTGTGCTCCACTGCCAACTGATTTTTTCTTTGTGTCGAAAAATAAGAAAAAACGTATAGACCAGCGAAGCGAGAGATATACTCACCATGGACCAAAGAAATCCATGGTTGCTTAGTCGGCTGAAAAATATACCAGCCACCAGAACCAGGCGGCCAAGTATTTCGCCGCCGGTAGTAATGATGGTGGTGAGGCGTGTTTGGTGGTAGCCGATAAAAACCTGGTTGAGGGTTTGGGCAAAAAAAGATGCGGCGATAATCAGCACAGCCAGTTTGATGGGGAAGGGGTAAGGCAGACAAAAAACAATCAGGGTGGTGAGTGAATAAAAAATGAGAGCTGAAATAAAGCGCCAGGTAAAGAGTGTGTTGAAAATTTCTATTTGATCATTTTCGTGGGCTAAGAGATAGGAAGTGGTGAGGGTAAATCCAAAATCCGAAAAAATACCTATAAATTGTAAAATACCAACCGCTGTGACATACCAGCCAAAGCTCTGTATGCCCAAGAAATGCTCCATCATGGACACGGCCGCGAGACCAAGCATGGTACTGATCACTTTCCCGACCAGTTGGATTGCGGTATTGTGGGCAATTTTTTGATTAACGGACATACAAACTCATTGAGACCAGATATAAATTATGCTATGCTTCATTATATGCTAAATTCTTTTAAAAAACTATACGTCCTCACCGCCGCGAGTCTCTTATTTTTGGGTTTACCACTCATGCTACGTGCGGCGCCAGAGGCGCCCGTAAGCGAGGCTCTGTTCAATCAGGCACGTATCCAATTTATGTCTGCGCGCCGTTTGGTGGTGGACCCAGGCAGTGTCACTACCTTTCAGGTCCGGCTCATTAATAGCGGGCAAACTACTTGGAATGATTATACCTGGGAAGCAGACGTGACTGAGGCGCCTTCAACCACCGCTTGGCATGATTCTTCATGGTTAAGCAAAACAATTGTGCAAGAGAGTAGTGTTGTGGTACTTCCCAATGAGCGGTTGGATCTATCTTTTAGGTTACGCTCGCCGCTCGGACCCGGTAATTTTATGGCTCGGTTTTATCTCAAAATAAACGGACAAGTGGTTGAAGGTTCGCGGGTGCAAATTCCGGTGCAAATTAAGGACGTTGGTGGAGAAAGTCTGGCCTTTTCCACCCGAGTCTTAATCGAGGAACCGGTCGTTCGAGTCGCCCTTTTTAAAGCCACTTCCACCATTTATTTTGTTTCACCGGCTGTTTATACTTTAGAATCAAATAATAGTTTCCTTGCCAAAATCGTACCCAACCAGCTGGTTGAATTGAGCTATGACAAGGATGGTTATAAAGCTGCTCTTGATAACCAAATTTTCATTTCAACCACTTCTTTACGTCTCATTCCAGAGGATGCTACGAGTAGTTTTTTTACCCTCAAAAATTACACTCAAACTATTCCCGGGCGAAAAAAAATCAATTTTAATTCGTATCGAGGGGTTTTAGAATTAAATTATTCATCAAAATATAAATCAACTTATGCCATTAACGAGCTGTCTTTAGAAAAATATGTGGCGGGTGTGGCTGAAGCCGGCAATGACGTGCCTACGGAGTTTATGAAAGCCCTTATTGTGGCCGAGCGTTCCTATGCCTATGACCGAATAAATTATGCCAAGCGTACCAAACAGTTGTTTGATGTCTTGTCGAACACGTCTGATCAATTATATTTAGGGTATAATTCAGAAAATACCTTGCCCGAAGCCAAAGCCGCTGCCGGTTCAACCATGGGCGAAATGGTTACGTATTTAGGAAATCCGGTTTCTACTCCCTATTTTGGTCGCTCGAGTGGTCAAACCAAAAATGCCAAAGATGTCTGGGGTGGCGCGGATCGACCTTGGCTCCACAGCGTAGAAGCGGTTTACGACAAAGGTAAAAAACTCTGGGGACATGGGGTGGGGATGAGCGCACAAGACGCTATGCAAAGAGCACAAAAAGACAATTGGATCTACACACAAATACTTGAATATTATTATACCGGTGTTGAAGTAGAGAAAATTTACTAATTTTGTAATTTATGAGAGCAGAATACCGAAAGTTTGTGAGGGCTGCTTCAGACGAAACCGATAATGATGATTTGGATGGAAAAGATGTTGATTTTGAGCTTTTGCTCAAAGAATATGAGGAGGCTCAGGTAAAATTAGAAGAGCTTTCATCCAAAAATTTTAATAAATGGTCTATTCCAGATTCGCATATAGAAAAATTGTGGAAAAAAATTCGTTCCAGAATAGATAAGGAATGTGGCGTGCATCAGGCTTTGAGCGTACTTCCTCTAATTCTAGAATTACTACCTCCGGACTATTGCCAGCCGCAAAATCTTGAGTCTGGAGTGGAGGCGGGTTATTGTGAACGGAGAAAAGAAATTTATACTACCCAAGAGGTTTTTCTTGATGATCGAACAATATGTGAGCAGTTTTTAAAATACGGCTTTAGTACAGATGTTAGACTTTTGCACCATGAATTTATTCATTATTTACAGAATAAAAATTTTTCCCAGTATTTGCCGCCACCTTCTTTAAGCACATCTTTTACAGAAGATTTGATCGATCTTTTACTATCGTTTAAATTTTTTCGTCATAAACCAAAAATTCAAAAAATAAATAAAACAATTCTCGAAGAGTCACATGCCTATAATGCTGCAAATCGACAAGGAAGATCTTTTTACAGCTTGCACCATCTCTATGACAAGTTTTTAAGACATTATGAATTTGATGAAAGCGATGAAAAAGGTTCTGAGATTGAAAGTAAAAAATTAGAAAAAATCATTATTTCTTACTGGCAGATAAGACAGCTTTATGCGCTTGGTTTAGGTGATGAAGAAATAGCTCTTTTGGTGAGTACGGATGTTTGGGATGAAAAAAAGAAACATTATAAAAATCTTTCCGCTGCCGTTAGTAGGTTGCAGGCAGAAAAAGGGCTGGATGATCAGGATGTAGATAATATAATTTTAGCCAACGATATTCGCAGTCAAATTTATATAATAAAAGCCCGTTCCATTACGATTGAGGAATCTTTGCGTGAGGCGCAAGAGTGCAAAAATAATACTCTTGTTAAGAAGGGTGGTAGGGATGAATAACCAGAGTTTTTTTAATCAAAAAACCAACTCCACAAATTACCTGGGTCAAGTCGCATCAGTATAAAAAGTGTAATAAACGAGACTAAAAACAAACATCCGCCGGCTATCCATACTTTTTTAGGATAAATTTTCTTACGTATCCCTAGAGTCGTTAGGATGAACCAAGCTGGTAAAAATATATACGATAATATAAGACTCAACCCAATAATTAAACTACAAAAACCTTCAAAACCGCTATTATTCAATTCGGTTTTGTAAATAACAGGTAATGCGTTTTGTTGCAAGTAAATTTTTAAAATTAAGCTATAAAAACTTATCAGAGTTATAGCTGGTAAAGAGCTAATGCTGAAGTATACTTTTTGAGTAAAAATTTTCATATTTTTAAAATACTTTAGCGAGAAAAAATTATACCCCTAGGATCTTGGAGGTCAGTTGGTGAACCCGATGAGTTGGCAGGGGGATTGTTGATTATAGTAGCTAACCTTCCACCAAACAGAAATAAAAAACCAATAATAAGACTAAAAATAAGTAAAATAATCTCTGAGCTAAGAGCTAAGGTGGGTAATTGGTGAGCCAGAGTAATTTCGTTGGCAATCCGCTGTGGATCACCAAAAAGCAATTTTATTTTTTCTTCGATCTTCTCTTCGTTCAAACCCTGTATTTCTAGCTCGCGCTCTTTTTCAGCGATATGAGAAGTCAGTTCTTTATAGAAATGATTTTTTTCTTTGGAATCTAGTCTGGAAACTTTGACCAACTCAACAATAAATTGTTCAAGGTTTTTATTCATATTGGCTAATCAAATTGCCAAATAATCCAGCCCAAGCTAAAGAAAAAAGTAGTTATAGCTACAACTGATAAAACTAGGACAGCCGAAGATTGATTTTTGAAACGTTTGGGTATAAATGGGTAGAGAATAATTGCTACCAAAAGCCAAATTCCGTAATTTATATAAAAATTTAACCACATGGAACTTGGTACATGGTCATTTCCCATGGGTGGAAAAGGAAATTCAAAAGTTGACAGTGGGAATCCGGCCTTAGCCTCGGGAAGCGAATATACCGTTTCGTTATTCATTTTTTGAGGGTAAGAAATTTTTTGGTACGAAACAAAAATAGATAAACATTGTAAAATAACCGCCAAAGAAAAAATGACAGCTATCGTTTTTATTCTGGTTTTTAGTTCAGGAAACTGAGTTTTAAAAAAATGTAAAATACCATACACTAAAAAAACCAGTATCGTTTGAAAAACCAGAAACCATAAAGAAAATGTGTTCATAAAAACTACGGGTACGAAAAGTATCCAAGTTACGATTCCGCCAAATAATCCGCCTATCAAATTTTCAAAACCACATTCAAACGTAAGACAGCTATAGCTCATAACCACCATCGAAAGAACTGTCGAAGTAATAAAACTGACCAGAATACTGGTTATTATTTTGTCTTTTAAAATTTTAGATTTTTCTACCATAGCAAGCTGTTTACTTATAAATGTCGTATCACCAAATGAGGTACGAATCGCTGTTGGTATTTTTTCTGAGCTTAAACCTTGCAATTCGAAATCGTGTTTTTGCTCCAAAAAATGTGACAACAGCTCTCTTCTAAGTTCACGCTCTGTTGCTTGTCTAAGGTTTGCCTTGCCGATTATTTCTTGAATAATTTTTTCTATATAATCCATAGAGTCAGATAAACCGATGAGATGTTAGTAGTCGAATTTTCCTTGTAAATATTGCATCCCAAAAAGCGTGATAAGTAGTCCGCTCATGGTAAGAACTGTCAAAAATTTTTGGTTCATTTTTATTTTTTTGGGCAGAATATGCTGTAGAATGATTGCTCCCAAAAACCAAATAAAATAGTTAAGATAAAAATATCCTAAACCAGCATACAAATTTTCAGTAAGTGATTTACCTTGGGTGAGTGTCTCAGCTAACGCTGGGTAATCGAAAATTTTTAAGGGAAACCCGCCTTGAGCGATGGCATTGATGGGGTAAGGGTTATTTCTTTTGTAAGAAAGCATAAGGCTGAGCCACTGTAGGATAAGTGAAATAGAAAAAACGAACTTTATCCAAGCGGTTTTTACTAATTTGTTTCTAAATATTTTTATAGCGGGTAAAAAATAATAACATGTTGCGATGCTTATGCTCATAAAGCATAAAAAAATCCAGCCAAAGAGAGTAAAAAGTAATGCTAAAATTCCAAAGCTTGCAATTATCAAAAATAGTAGTAGGCTCATTTCTGAGCAGTAGGACAGGGGATTATCCCGAAAACAATCTATGAAACCATAGTTAGTCCCAGTTTGTACTCTGCTCAAGAGTATTACAATAAAAATCCAAATTATTAATCCAATGACAACTAACTTTCGAGCACTGAAAGCTGAGTGAACATGCGACAGTTCTTGGCCAATTATTTCCGGATTACCAAACTGCTTTTCGATTATAGAAATAGTTTTATTCTCGTTATAGCCCGCTAACTGAAGATCTTTTTGTTGCTGTGTTAAATGCGACAACAATTCTTTTTTAAGATCAACTTGTTTTTTCTTATTTAAGTTTGAATTCTTAATTACAGCTTCCACGATTGCTTCAAGATCGCTTAGCATACTTAGCTCAGGCTATAAATCCGGTTTATAGCATCAGAAAAAACACCCCATTCCTGTTTTGCTTCTTTTAAGAGTTTGCGACCACTTTTGGTAATCTGATAGTATTTTCGGTCAGGGGCGCCATTTTGGATTACCCATCGACTCGTTAGATAACCTAGTTTCTCAAGCTCGTGCAGAGCTGGGTACAGACTCCCTTCACCAAGCGTAATAATATCTTCGCTCTGATCGCGGATTGCTTTTACAATCTCATAGCCGTACATTTCATGCTTAGATACTGCGGCGAGCAAAAGATTTTTAGTTGAACCTTTTAAAAGTTCGGAAGTAAATTTCATAGGTAAGTTTATGCATACATCGTAATAAGAGGTATATTACCTTTCTATCTTAGGTATGTCAAATAAAGCTAATTATGGAGCAATGTGTTAGGGAAGGAAGAGTATATTTTGTATCCTTCTTAGCTAAAAAACATACAAAAACACCCGATATAATCGGGTGTTTTTGTAACGAGAAGTATTTTTAAACAGCGGCTGGGGGGTGGCCTTTCTGGTCTTCGTTCGCCATATCCATAATAATGCACCGCAGTTCATTAGGGTTGGGAACATTGCGTAAAATAAACTTGTCAGTCGCGCCAGCGCTTTGGATGGTGATGGTCCCGAAATGGAAGATGGAAGGTAAGATGCCGGTCACTTCAGAAGTCACGTCTTGCAGCTTGCGCAGATCCATCTCAGAAACCGTGCGAGCAAACAAGCTTTCTTGTTCGATATGAATGAGGCGGTCGTTCGTGATGATGAGAATGTCGAGATAAAAATCAATAAAGCAAGAATAAAAGAAAAAACAGGTAAATAGGTAATAAATGCTGGTCACCAAGTTGAGAAAGATTTTTCCGGTTGCTTCAAGAGAAAAATCGGGAAAAAAATAACGGCTCATGGCGAGCAGTGCCAGGGGGATAATGGCAAAAATAGCGGTTAAAAAAACATAGGGTATAAAAGTTAGATAATGTCGTCGTCCTTGGTAAGCAATTTTTTCGTAAGGTTTTGGTTCAAAAATGGGGTGTGACATAAGATAAGGCTTTATTGGTCAAGTAAAGTTTGAGCAGAGGGAGCTTCACCGATAGTAAAATTTTCATCCCAGCGAACAGTGCTGATATTTTGTGCGGTAAAGAGCAAGTTGAGCATGAGGGCAACAATAGTGGTAGCTGTGACTATAAAGCTGGTAAAGCTAAAGGCTTTAAAATGCAATAAGTGAGAAAAAGAGAGGAGGAATAACACGGCAAAAACACCAACGCAAATTAAATAAACAATAAGAAAAAAATAGAGAGGAAAAGAGATCATATATTAAAATAAAGTTGGTGAATGATGGGTAAAACCTAGGTGTTGGTAAGCGGCTGGGGTAGCGCAGCGTCCGCGTGGGGTGCGCTCCAGAAATCCCATTTGAATAAGAAAAGGTTCGTAGATGTTCTCGATAGTATCGGTTTCCTCGGCGATGGCGGCTGAAAGAGTGGAGAGTCCGGCTGGTCCACCGTTGAATTTTTCGATGAGAATGCTTAAAAGTCGACGGTCAATTTCGTCGAGGCCATATTGGTCGATAGCAAGCATACCCAAAGCTTTTTCGGCCACGGTGGTAGAAATGACGGCATTATTTTCAATTTCCGCGACATCACGAATGCGTTTTAAAAGCCGGTTAGCAATACGCGGAGTGCGCCGGGCGCGAGTGGAAATAAGTTTGCCGGCGGCAGGGTCAATGGTTACTTTGAGTATGCTGGCGTTGCGCTGAATAATTTGTTCGATGTCGCTGTCTTCATAAAAATTGAGGTGATAGGTATGGCCAAAACGGTCGCGCATTGGAGAGGAAATCAGACTTAGTTTGGTGGTAGCGCCAATGAGTGTAAATTTATTGAGTGGCATGCGGATGGTGCGGGCGCTGGGACCTTTACCAATAATGATATCGAGGGCATAGTCTTCGAGCGCCGGGTAGAGTGCTTCTTCGATGCTTTTATTGAGGCGATGGATTTCATCGATAAACAAAATCTCACCTTCTTCCAGGTTTGATAAAATAGCTGCTAGATCACCAACTTTTTCGAGCGCCGGGCCAGAGGTGACACGCACATTAGTGTTCATTTCGCGCCCAATAATATGCGACAAAGTGGTTTTTCCGAGGCCGGGATTACCATACAGTAAAATGTGCTCAAGTGGTTCCTTGCGTTTTTGGGCAGCAGTAATTGCTATACCCAAGTTTTGTTTTAGTTGCTCTTGTCCGATAAAATCCGCAAATTTTTGCGGGCGCAGCGTTACTTCCAGTGCATTTTCTTGGGGAATGGAGCTGGGAATCACCAGTCTTTCTTCGTCTAAGTTGTCTACTTCAAAGGTTATCATATGTGCCTAGTGTATTATAAAAGGCCAAAATGGTCAAAGGAGAAAAGACTGGTTTTGTTTCAAATTTTTTTTAGCAAATGCGCAAACTAATATGATTTTTAAATCATTTTTGCAACATTTCCTGGGTGAGAAAACACATCCAATAATGGTTTGTAAATATCAGTTTCTGGTGGAATAAAAAAATGATTGTAGTCTGTGCGGTCGGTGAAGGTAACAAAATCGGCGCTGCGAATAAGGCAGAGGGGTGTCTGTTCATTGCCTTCGCCCATGACCGCGACGGCGAGAACGCTGAGAGCGTCCACCACATTTTTTTGCGTTATTTTGAGCTTTCGCCCAAAAATATCTTGCGCACCACGGCAGTCTTCAAGCGGTTCCAAGCCGTAAAAACCGGTACTGATACCGAGTACGCCCCAGCGCAAGGCGGTAGTATGACTATCGGTAATGATCACTGCTAGCTCTTTAAGTTGGTATTTCTCTTTGAGAAAAATTCCGATTTCTTGGGCTAAGGCAAAACTGTCTTTGGGCCATAAAATATAGTAGCCGTTACTGTTACTTTCATCGATGCCGGAAGAAGGAATGAGCGTATGTTCTTTGAGAGTGAGAATGGCTAATTGGCCTGGGACAAAAGCCCGATCGATATAATATTCAGCTTCGGCTTTGATAAGTTCGTCTTTGTTAATGGTTTGGTCTATTTTAATACAGCGACCCTGATGAATGGCGAGAATTTTTGAGGTAATACAGAGGACATCTTTTTCGTGCAGGGTAGGTAAGTATTGTTCTAAAACAGCGTAGATGTCATCTTGTGGTGGGAGGATAGGACGAGTTTTAAGGGGTAAACATTGAATGTTCATAAAAAAGTTTATTGGATTATTGGTTCATACTTTTTGGCAGCAAAAAGTATACAAAAACTGTTGGGGGCGCAGAACTCGTCTGTTGCGACAGACTCAAACAGCTGGGCCCCCAAACCCCGGTTGTTTTAATTGATTGACGTTGTGGCTAATTCCTTGTCTTTTAAAAGTTTGATTCCAAGGTAGCTGAGCGGGGTGTAGAGGAGGCCTAAGAGAACTTTGTAGATCCACCAGGTGAGGATGAGGAAGAGGAGGTTTTTCCAGCTATAAACACCAACGAAAGCAATAGTCATAAAAATGACGGTATCGAGGAACTGCGACCAGAGGTTAGAAAGATTTGAGCGGATCCAGAAATGTTTGTCGCCAAGTTTGTTTTTGAGGAAAAAGAATGTAATGACGTCTTGGTATTCGCCTATAATAAACGCCATGAGTGATGCCAGCGAAATACGAAGAGAGAGTCCGAATACCAGGTTGTACCCATCTTTTGCCCAAAGCCCAGCCTGCGCCCAGGGCGTGGTAAGCGACAAAAGTGAATACAGCATAAAAAGTACGATGCTGATAAACCCGGAGAGCACAAACAAACGCGCCATTTTTTTACCATATACCTCGCCGATAACGTCAGTCATAATAAACACGATCGGAAAAGAGAATACCCCAACCGATATGTGTGAGCCAAATAAAAACGGCATGATTTTCAATCCAAGGGTATTCGCAGCAAAAAGCGAAGTGATATAAATGGTAAGTGCGACACCAATTTTAAAAAATGATTTTTCCGAAAGGGAGATCATATAAGTATAAAAATAAATAAAAAAACGCCCAAAAAGGCGATTTTATGACTAAAAAAATCACCTCTAAGAACGAAGTTTGCTTACGAAACTTGACCAAGTGCAGGTGTGATGATTAAGAAGCATATTTTTTAGTGCGATTCGGAAGTTTAAGGATAGGATATTGGCAATTAAATGTCAAATTTAAGACAATGTTTTTGTTTCTAATTCGATTTTTTTCTCTTTTTTTGCTATACTATTTTTACTTTAAACATTCTTTTATGTCTTTACCTATCCGCAAACTTGTTATTCCGGTCGCCGGTCTTGGTACGCGTTTTTTGCCGGCCACGAAAGCCCAGCCCAAGGAAATGTTGCCAGTCGTTGATAAGCCTATTATTCAATATGTGGTGGAGGATGCTGTAAAATCTGGTATTACGGATATTATAATGGTCACCGGTCCAAGCAAGCGGGCGGTGGAGGATCATTTTAGTCCTAATTACGACCTGATGAGCCAGCTTAAAAAGCAGGGCAAAGAAGAATTGGCCGAGGAAGTAAAAAAAATCGCTGATCTGGCCAATTTTGTTTTTATCCGCCAAAAAGGTCCTTATGGCAACGGCACGCCAGTGCTCTGTGCCAAAGCCGTGGTGGGAGATGAGCCGTTTGCGGTGATGTGGGGTGATGAATTTTTTTATACCCCAAATAAACCCCAGCTCGCTCAGCTTATGGAGGTGTATAAAAAATATCAAAACCCGGTTATTACCGGCTATCGGGTCAATGATGAAGGGACGAAAAAGTACGGTATTATTGAAGGTGAACAGCTTGAGGCAAATGTTATTAAAGTAGCCAATGTGATGGAAAAACCCGGTCCCGATAAAACAACGTCGCGTCTCGCCAGTTTGGGAGCTTTTATTTTAACTCCAGATATTTTTGCCGCTCTCGAAGAAACAGAGCTCGGCAAAGATGGAGAATTGTGGCTGCCGGATGCAGTAGCGCGCCTGAGTCAAAAACGTCCCGTGTATGCATGCGAAGTCGAAGGTACGTATTATGACACTGGTTCGAAGCTCGGGTATTTAAAAGCCAATGTTGATTTTGCTCTACGCGACCCGAAACTGCAAAAAGAATTTGGTGAGTATTTGCGCAGCGTGGTATAATATTTTCACAAAAACATTTCCGCCCAAGGCGGATCCGCCTTGGGCGGAAAAACATTCTTGTTTGTTTAAATGTTATCGTGCTTTTTTATTTTGAAAGTTAGAGCGCGTGCCTATGTTAAAGAAATATAGAAAAATAGGACTTATCATGGTGCTGGGTGTTTTTTTATTTTCCGGTTTTGGTTGCAAAGGTTTATCACAAGAACAGCAACAGGCAGTCGCTCCGGTGACCTTGGAGTATTGGACAGTGTTTGACGATGTCGATGCGCTCAAAAAACAAATTGAGCTTTTTAAGGTGTCGCATCCTTATGTGCAGGTGACTATTCGTCAGTTGCGAGGGGTGGATTTTTACAATACCTTGGTAGAAGCTTTGGCAGATGATCAGGGTCCGGATATTATTTCCGTGTCTAATCGGTCGGTTAAAAGTTTGCAGTCACGCCTGGCGCCTTTTCCAGCTTCGTATACCGATACTACGGTTGAGGTGCAAAGTGGGACCTTGGGCAATACTACCGTCGTCAATAAGACAACTCAGCCGGGTATTACCATCTCTCAGCTCGACCGGGATTTTGTTCAGACAGTCAAGAAAGACGTGGTATTGGACGGGAAAATCTATGGTTTACCGTTATCCGTAGATACCATGGCGATTTACTACAACAAAGATGTACTCGATCGTTCCGGCATTCCCGAGCCACCCAAAACCTGGGAAGATTTTCAAACCGCTGTGCGCAAGATTACTAAGTATGACAAAGACAATAAAATTATCCAATCGGGCGTAGCACTTGGCACTGGTCAAAATATTGCGGCAAGCGATGATATATTGTCTATTTTGTTTCGTCAGCGCGGGTTGAGTTTTACTTCTACCGATGGTCGTCCGGTGTTTAATAGTAATACAGGAGGTGGGCAGGGCCAAGAAACTCCAGCCATGGAAGTGATGAATTTTTATACAGATTTCGCTAATCCCAATCGTGATACGTATAGTTGGAATGCTGGTTTTAAAAATGGCCTCGATAATTTTGTGCAAGGTTCAGTGGGTTTTTATTTGGGCTATAGTTTTAATTACAATCAAATTAAAGCGCGGGCTCCACAGCTCAATTTTTCGGTTATGCCCATGCTCCAGCTTAACAATTCCATTGTCAACGCGGCCAATTATTCGGTGCAAAGTGTTCTGTTAAAATCAAAAAATAAAGATATTGCTTTTGACCTTTTGCATTTTTTGACCCATTCTTCGGCCACCAAACAGTATTTGCTTGATAGTGGCCGACCTTCTGCCTTGCGTTCGTACATCAGTGATCAGTTGCAAAAACCTGAGCTCGCACCGTTTGCGTCTCAGTTGCTTGTGGCTGATAATTGGTATAAAGGAGAAAATTACGCGGCCGCCCAAGCTGCCATCCAAGAGATGATTGACATGTGGTTGCAGGTACCAACAGCACTTGAAGCAAATCAAATTTTGGAATGGAAACAAAATGTGCTCAATCGAGCAGTCGCTAAAATTACTCAAACATTATAATATTATGCGTTTTTTTAGAAAATTTTCGACCTTAGTTTTAGTAGTTGTGGCCAGTTTTATATTTTTTTCCCCCAAATTAGTGCGGGCGGACGCCGATAGGTGCTATTGTTACTCGGATATAAGTCAAATTAATACCAATGCAGATTTAGAAAATACCAATTTTTTAAATGTTTGCGAACGAGTTTTAAATGGCGTGGATTGCGGGGGTGCGGCCCTGGCCCGTCAAAAAGCCCTTAACCCATCAGCTTCTAATATTTTGTGTGACGATATAAAATATGATAGTGATACGTGTAATGCCAAATTAGAGGCTTGGAAAGTACAAAAAAATCGTTTGGATATTAGTAAGCAAAGCTATGACGGTGCGCATAGCTCCGTAGTGGGAAAATTTATTCCCGCTTGTTTGCTTGAGGATACTCTTTCTGCGGATTGTCGCGACGTGAGTATTTTTTTTACACTTTTATTTAATGTTACCAATTATTTATTTTCTATCATTGGGGCTATTGCTCTCCTTATGTTTATATACGGCGGTTTTGTGATGATTTTGTCTCAAGGACAATCCGAAAAAATAGAGCAGGGAAAAAATGCCATGGTGGCCGCCATCATTGGCCTTGCCATTGCCTTTGGCGGCTATATGATTGTCAAATATTTGGGCGAGGCGGTTCAGCTCAAAAGTCAATTTAGGTTGCAATAAGACTCCTTTTATGATTATGAAATTAAAAACTTTACTTTTTCTTTTAGCGGTTTTTTCTTGGTCGGGCAAAGTTTTAGCGGCCGATTTACCAGATTTTTGCTGTTGTCAGAAGTCCGATTCTGGTTACAACTGCAATCAAGTGAATGCCTACTACAACGGCTCGCCGGTGTGTACACAGCCTGTTTTTGCTCAGAGTCCGGGCGTGTCAGCCTGTTTTTGTCAAAAACCAGAATGTGACTGTGTGTATGCTGGTAAAAAAGGTAATGAAATTAGTTCGATAGTTATCGGAACTGGCCCAGATCAAATAAAAGAAGAGGACTGTGCTGGTAGAAAAAAAGCCAATCCTGAATATATTTCTTGTGGAATAGGCATAGGAAGTCCGCAAAAAATAGAAGGGGTTGAAAAAAGTCAATGTTCTGTAGAAAAATTGTCTGCTACTCAAGGTAAGGTACAAGGTTGTGTTTGGAATTACGATGCCAAATCAAGTACCGGCAGTACTCAGTCGGGGTATGTGGTTTTTCCAGTTCAAGCAAATGGAACCTGTAAGAATGTTGGAAATTATACGGGACTTAAAAGTGACGTTACTCAATTGCAAAAAGATGCCGCCAATCTTAACCAGCTCAAGTTTAAGAGTCCACAAGAATTTATTGGCCAGGCTATTAAGGTGATGCTTTCGTTTATTGGTTCAATTGCCCTTATTTTGTATATTTATGCTGGCTTTAATTGGATGATCGCGCGCGGCGAGTCAGAAAAAATCAGTCAATCAAAAAATATGATTCTGTGGACAACGCTCAGTGTCTTTATGATGTTGGCGAGTTATATTTTGGTACAGTATCTTTTTAAATTATTTTAGCGGTATGAAAAAGCTCGCCAGGTTATTTTTAGTAGCAGTAAATGTTGTTGTAATCTTGCTTACTTTTTCTTGGTCGGCGCAGGCGGCTAATCCTTGCCCGGGGCGATGCTTGGCTCAAGATGAGATAGATAAAATTGGTGCTGAGCCAGCCCCAGCCGGTAATTGGGACTGTGCAGCTGGTCTTATTTGTACTGAAAGCCAGATGCAAGGGCCAATCATGGGTAACGCACCTACGCCGGCGACCAATAATTCTAACTCAGGCGCCACTGATAGTACGACCCCAACCATGCAAAAATGCCCGAGTGGCAAAGGGGAGTGTGTAGTGCTCGAAAACCCTCTTAATATTTCTGATACCAATGCCGAAACAGTTATTGGAGTAGTGATTAAAGCCGCGCTCGGACTCATTGGTTCCATAACCTTATTTATGTTGGTGTGGGGTGGTTTTCAGTGGCTGGTGGCGGCTGGCAATGAAGAAAAAATCAAGCAGGGAACGCAAACTATGGTCTGGGCGGTTATTGGTTTGTTTTTGGTGATGTCGAGCTATATCCTCCTCACCACCTATTTGAGTTACTTAACTGGTAGCAAATAATAAAATGTGTTATAATTTGGCTACAAAAATTATTTCTATCGTATAAATATGTTCTTACAAAGAGAGGAGGTGAGAATATGAATAAAATGAAACAAATTATGGCCGGACTTACGCTCGGGTTGGCTTTAGTAGGCGGAGCTATGCTCGCACCTGCTTTATCAAGTACTGTACACGCTCAACCTGTGGCCGCTAATGATCCAAACGATCCGTTGGGTGTTAATTACGGAGCTCAGACTGGACTTACCTCCACTGATATTCGCGCTACGGTTGGTAAAATTATCAACAGCGCTCTCGCACTCTTAGGTATCGTTACCGTGGTAATCTTTATTTGGGGTGGGTTTGAATACCTTACTTCAGGTGGAGAAGCCGAAAAAACGAAAGGCGCTAAAGACAGAATGATCGCAGCCGTTATCGGTCTCATCATCATCTTGTGTGCTTACGCAGTTACTCGTTTCGTTATTGGAACTTTGCTTACAGCTACGAGTCAAAGCTCGCAAGCCGTGCAAATTCAATAAAGTTTTTGGTCAGGGAGTTCGCACGTGCAACTCCCTGGCTGGATCTTTAAAATAGAAAAAACTTCATTATAGAATATTTATAAAATATTTTTTTCTGTTTTAAATTTTTTTATGAAACATCGTCTTACGTTTTTGTTCTCCCTGGTTTTGGGTGCGGTAATGTTTCTCACACCAGCCGTGTCCCTTGCCCAAAAAGACTATGGTCTCAATAGTACGGTAAAAAGTACGGACGGTCTTTTGCCGACCACAGTGGCCAAAGCTACCACTGTTCCGCAGTTAGTGGGAAATATTGTGGCAATTGGTTTATCGGTGCTGGGGGTAGTATTTTTTGGTCTATTTTTATATAGCGGAATTGTCTGGATGACAGCGCTTGGCAATGGTGAAAGAGTGAGTCAGGCCAAAGATACTCTGCAGTCGGCTATTACCGGCCTTATTATTGTGGTGGCGGCCTATGCTATTTCCAAATTTGTCTTCGATAATTTGGTGGGTACCACTACTTCGTCCTCGTCGAGTGCGGTGGTAAACTCTTCTAGCTCTGCCGTGCCGGCTAATGCCAAAGAGGGTGATTCTTGCGGTAAAATGATGAAATATGAAAAAGACGCAGCTGGGAAAATGCAGTGTGTAACAGGTTGTGAGTATTTAGGTGGTACTTGTGGCACAAAAGACAGTTGTGTCGCACCAAAAACAACTACACCCAACGAATGTCCCGGGGACGCCAGTATTATTTGTTGCTATTAAAACCACTTAAAAGAATGTATGAAAAAATTTTTAACCATTTTACTGTTCATTGCTTCTGTAGTATTTTCCACTCCTTTGGTCCATGCCCAACTCAATCAATCGACCGGTATTCTCGATAGCACGGTAGGTCCCAAAACGAAGGCGGGTTTGCAGGGAGATTTGCCAACTACAGCCGCGACTATTATCAAATTAGCTTTGTCGCTGGTGGGGAGTATATTTCTCTTTTTGGTAATTTATGCTGGTATTTTATGGATGACAGCAGCGGGTGATGGCGAAAAAGTGCAAAATGCCGTTAAGATAATTCGGGCCGCGCTTGTTGGCTTGATCATCATAATGCTCGCCTACGCGGTTACTTATTTTGTCACCTCACGTTTGGCTTCGGGTGTAACTCGTGTTGAAATAGCCAGAAATTTGTCTTAATTTCGGCATTTTTTCTACCTACCTTTTATTTTTTACCATTGTTATGAAAAAAATACTTTTTGCTTTGGGACTACTCTTGAGCGTTGCCCTTTCACCAAATTTGGTAGCAGCGGCACCAAATTTAGGCCTTGATCTGACATCAAAAATTGCTACACAGAGCGGGTATGATCCGGCCAATGATACGACACTAGCCCAAACAGTGGGTAAAATAATAAAAGGCGCCTTAAGTGCGCTTGGGGTCATCTTTTTGGTACTCATGGTATATGCCGGTTTCTTGTATCTTACTTCAGCTGGAGATAGTGAGAAAAAGAAAAAATCAATCGATATTATTACGGCCGCCGTTATTGGTCTTATTATCGTCCTTTCGGCCTATGCCATCACCACTTTTGTTTTAACCAAGCTGGGAAGTGCCACCGGCTCCTCGTCCAGCGGAAGTTCGTCTTCGGGCTCAGGGAGTAGTTCTTCTTCAGGTAGCCAAAATGGTTCATCAAATAACAATCTTTCTAATAATAATGGTGGCAACGGCGGTAATTTAAACTGTGCCGGATCTTGTTTGACATCAGCGCAGTTAAATGCGGCTTCTGATCGTACTCAAGATTCAGACGGCGTATGTGATGACCCTGCTTTGATTTGCACAATGACCAAACCTTCAGGTAATGCTTTTGTACAAGGATCGGTGTGTTTAACACGATGTATGAGAAAAGACGATGCTGCGAGTAAGGGTCTTATGCCATTGTTAGGTTATGTATGTTCTAATATTGATGAAGTGTGCGTTAACAAACAAACTTGTGAAGAAGCTCTGGGAGAATGTGTAAAAAGCGATGGAATGCTGGCTGGCAGGAAAATTGTTTATGATGCTGATGGAAATACTATTAAATGTTCTATGGCTGGTTATGCTTGCGTAGAACCTGCGGAGCCAGCTCCTACAAATCAGTGCGGTATTAATATTTTAGACGGTTCTCCCGACCAAAGCGAGGAATGTATGGATACAAATTTAGTGGCAGTTTTGGGTGCAGAAAAAACTGATGGTACTTGTGGATCTGGACAAACCTGTGTACAAACTGCCGGACATAAATTTTTGTGTAACAGTGATTCTTTGGCTCGATTTTTTATAGAAACTAATCCAGCCGGTAATAGTACAGAGTGTAATGATACCAAATGTTTTCCAACGAATCAGTTGGCTGGAAGTAATCTAGAAAAAGTAAATATGGGTGTATGTAGGACGGCAACTGATAGTTGTGTATTTAGTATGCCTAGAACGAATCAGTTTGCTAAAGATGCTTGTAAGACTGGTAATGGAGCCATTTCATTATAAGTGGTGTATCTGCTATGAAAAAATTTATTACGTTTTTGCTCTTAGGTTTAAGTATACTAGGAAGTTTCTCTTCTACACCTACTCTTGCTCAAAGTTCAGATATGAATAACCAGCTGGAAGCAGCTGGAAATGCGGTGGGTGGAAATTTTGCCAATAAAACTGATGTACGCATTACCGTGGCCAATATTATTAAATCTGCCCTCACCCTCATCGGTTTTCTGGTGGTAGTGCTCATTATCTATGCCGGTGTGCTCTATATGCTCTCGGGCGGGGAAAGTGAAAAAAAGAAAAAAGCCACCGATACAATTTCGGCGGCTGTCATTGGCCTCGTCATTATCCTTACCGCTTACGCTCTCACCGTCTTTGTTACCAAGGTGCTCCTGGGAAACAATAAAAATACCAACTCTGCCACTTCCGGCCCATCAGGTTTGCAAGCACCCAGTTTAAATAGCGGTTCTTAGGCAGCACATCATTTAGCTGTAGATTCTTAAAGAGAGTGTTGCCTGAAAACTACGTTTGACAGGGTGTAGCTTGAGTTAAAAAGGTACTGCGGTTAATTTTAAAAGTTTTATAATAAAATTGTATCGATGGATACAATTTTTAATTACTTGGCTGTTTATTGTACGGTTATGAAAAAAATTTGGTTGTTGTATGCGCGCTTTGGTGGCGGACATCTGGCCCCGGCGAAAGCTGTAAAAGAAGCTTTGGAAAAAAAATACGGTGGTCTCGTTGACATTAAACTGGTGGATATTGGTGAGGGACTCAATGGGAAGGCAAAGTTTTTTTTAGAAAATGGCTATAGCACTCTCGTTAATCGAGCAGAGTGGTTGTGGAAAATATTTTATTTTTTACACAAACTGCGTAGTATTGTCTGGATGGAAAATCATCTTATTCCCAAGCTCATTAAGCAGTATTTTGGTCGCCTGCTCGAAACAGAAAAGCCCGACATCATCATTACCTTTTTTCATTTTTTTAGTCCGGTCATGGATGCACTCCAAGAGCGACAGCTAAATATTCCGGTGCTGGCAGTGGTGACTGATCCGTTTACAGCGCCACCGGTTTGGTTTTATTTTAAACAAATTTCGTATATTGTGTTTTCGGCGCAAGCTGCAGCGCTTGCCATGGATCGGGCGATAGCGCCGGAGCGGATGCATATTTTTCCGCCCATTTTGCATCCCAAATATACTACTGAGCTGCTTGCAGCGGCACAAAGTATCAAATTACAATTAGGCCTGGCCTTGGAGCGAAAAATGGTGTTGCTGATCGGTGGTGGTGAAGGCTTGCCGCAAGGTGCTCAGGCACTCGAAAGTTTGCTCAAGAGCGAGGTTGAGGCTGATTTTGCAGTTGTCTGCGGGAGAAATGAAAGATTTAAAGCGCAGATCGAAAAAATAGCGCGTCATTATCCGCATCGTAAAATTCATATTTTTGGCTTTGTGGATTTTGTACATCAGCTCATGGCCGCGGCCGATGTCGTTATTGCCAAAGCTGGCGCCTCGGTAACTATGGAAGTGGTTTTCCTCAAAAAACCGATTATTTTTATCCACTATATTTGGGAACAGGAAAAAGGTAATATGGAGTTTGTGGTCCAAAATCACTTGGGGTTCTTTGTACCAAAAATAAAAGAATTACCCCAAAAAGTGCAGGCTATTTTGTACGATGATGCAACTCGGCAAAAAATTGTTCAAGGATATGAAAGTGTTACCACCAAAAATGGTACTGAGGCGGTAGCCGATTTTATTTATGGCTTTCAAAAAGAAGCTTAAAAGATTAGTTTTGAATCATGCGCGTGAGCACCGATATTATACTAGTAAGTATCCAGGCTGAGGGGGTTTATCGCGAGTGGTGTTGTGGTTTAAAAGCTGTATAAAGTAGTAAAAATTTGGTTTCAAAATAGTTTTTTGGAACATCAGCCAGATGTTTTTGTCCCAAGTCTTGATTTTTGAAAATTCTTGTGATAAAATCGTTGGACAATTAAGTCCCCAGAGGGGTGGCCATGGTATAATGGTAATTACGGGAGGTTGTGGTCCTCTCAATACGGGTTCGATTCCCGTTGGCCACCCCTGTTGGGATTTAGCGATTGTAAAGGCTTTTTAAGCCTTTTTTTATTTTCAATAATTTGGTTTACGCTGGCAGAAAAAGTTTGGTTAGTTCTAAAAGCCGGGCAATTATAAAGTAAAAAAACAGCGAATTTTTTCGCTGTTTTTTAGGTGAAACCTAAAGTTTAACAAATAACACATTTGTGTCCCCGCTAGGAATCGAACCTAGATCTAAAGCTTAGAAGGCTTCTATTCTATCCATTGAACTACGGGGACAAGGAGATCAGTAGGGGCATTTTAAGGGATTTTTACAAACAAATCAAGTTATGCTATTCTAGAACGGTCAAAGTTTTTATGTATACAAAATATGTGGTATAAAAAAATCATCTCGGTTTTCTTACTTGGTACAGCTTTTTTTACGCCGGTTATTTCCTTGGCCCAGTACGGTTTAGATGATACGGCCACTTCTTTGGGGTACAATAAAACACAAACCGTTTACACTATGTCGTCGCAAATTGTGGCAGTGGCACTGCTGGCTTTGGGTGTTATATTTTTTCTTATTATGCTGTATGCGGGCATTCGTTGGCTCACAGCACGGGATAACGACGAATTTGTCAAAAAATCACAAGAAATTCTCCAAGCCGCTACAATTGGTCTGGTTATTTCACTGGCTGCCTATGCGGCTACCCGCTTTATTTTTCAGGCGTTGGGCAAGTAAAGCTTGACATTTTTGGGTTTTTTACCTAGAATAGTCCTTATTCATTTTCCTGGGCTTAAGCCCTGGCCGAACAGCTAAATCATACTTGTAGCTCGCTCGGTGATTTCCAATTTAGGTATGTTAGACCCACAAAAAAAACAGGCTGTTATTAAAAAATTTCAAACTCACAAAGGTGATACCGGTTCAAGCGAAGTGCAAATCGCTCTTCTTTCCTCAGAAATTGACGAGCTTATCGAGCACTTAAAACTTCACCACAAAGATCACTCTTCTCGTCGTGGTTTACTCCGTAAAGTAAGCACTCGTCGCAGTTTGATGCGCTATTTAAAAAAGGAAAATCCAGTAAGTTACGAAGAACTTGTTAAAAAACTCAAACTCAAACAGGCTCGCAATTTAGTAAAACCAGGGAGCGCCGAAGCTGAAATGCTTGACGAAGATATGCCCGAAGACTTAGAAGCTATAAAAGGAAAAGATGCCGATAACGAGTAAAATAAATCATCCTCTTAAACACCCCGACCAACGCGTAGGGGTGTTTATTGACGTTCAAAACATGTATTACAGCGCCAAAAATCTCTTTGGCGCTAAGGTGAATTTTGGCAATATAGTAAAAGAGGCAATAGCCGGGCGTAAACTCATTCGAGCGATTGCCTATGTGGTTAGCACCGAAGGCAAAGAAGAACAGCCTTTTTTTGATGCGCTCTATAATTTAGGTATTGAAACGAAAGACAAACCTTTACAAATCTTTTTTGGTGGAGATAAAAAGGCTGATTGGGATGTTGGTATTGCTGTTGATGTGATTCGGTTGGCACCGACTCTCGATGCGGTTGTTTTAGTGTCGGGTGACGGTGATTTTGAGCCACTCATTGAGTATGTGCGAATCAATCAGGGTCGCCAAGCGGAAGTAATGGCTTTTGGTGAGACAACTTCCGGCAAGCTCAAAGAAGCGGCCGATGATTTTGTGGATTTGAGTCAGGAAAAAAATAAGTTTCTTATTTTTCACAAAAATTTTAATCATAAACCTGCAACAACACCCAAATCAAACCCGCCTAAATCCGTATCGTCAAAAGTACTATTGCCAAAAGATGAGGGTTTAAAATTGGTATAAAAATATTTTATTCATTCGAAACTCGGTGAAAGATCTGGACCTTTGACCGCTGAAGAGGCCTGACATTTTTCTTTGAGTTTCGTAAGCAACAAATCGTATGAACATTAAAAATTGGTCTATAGAGTGGGGTGATCGCACGCTCAGTGTGGAAGTTGGGCATTATGCCTTTCAAACCAACGCTGCTTGTACCGTCCGTTATGGCGACACAGTCATTTTGGCTACAGCCGTTATGAGTGCCAATACCCGGGACGGAATTGATTTTTTTCCGCTCATGGTAAACTTTGAAGAAAAGCTGTATGCGGCCGGTAAAATTAAAGGGAGTCGCTTTATTAAGCGCGAAGGTCGACCGAGCGAAGAAGCTATTCTTACCGGCCGCCTCATCGACCGCTCCGTTCGTCCTCTTTTTGACGAAAACATGCGCAATGACATTCAGGTTATCCTAACAGCGCTCTCGGTCGACGGTGAAAACGATTCACAAATTCCGGCTTTGGTGGCAGCTTCGGTAGTGCTCAGTATCTCGTCCATTCCTTGGAATGGTCCAATTGCTGGGTTGCGTGTGGGCCGTGTCAACGGAGCTTGGAAAATGAATCCTACAGTAACAGAGCGCCAAAACAGCGATGTTGATATTGTGGTAGCTGGCAGCGCTAAAAAAATCGTGATGGTAGAAGCTGGATGTAAAGATGTATCTGACGGTGAAGTAGTTCAGGCATTGGAATTCGGAGCCAATCTTTTAACACCGGTCATTGAGTTTATTCAAAAAATTCAAAGCGAAGTCGGTCAAACGAAGCTTGATTTACACACGAACCTTTCTGAAAAAGAAGTCAAAGTACGTACAGCTGAAAAGCAAGCTGAAGCTTTTGTTGCCAGTCATGTTGAAGATTGGATTTTTGAAAATGTCAAAAAAGGACGGACTGATCGCAAAGCCATGATTGATAAATTTAGTCTGGCTATCGCTGAAATGCTCAAAACTCAGGAAATCTCGGATGATATCGCCAAGATAATTCTGGGTCGAGTCAAAATTTATGTAGAAAAATATATTACTTTACGTATTCTCGACCGTGATCAGCGTCTTGACGGCCGGTCTCTCACCGATATTCGTGATTTGGATATTCAAGTAGGTCTATTGCCGCGAACGCATGGCTCAGGCATGTTTATGCGCGGTGATACCCAAGTGCTCTCCGTAGCCACGTTGGGTGCGCCTGGCGATGTGCAGACCCTCGATAGTATGGAAGAAGACGGTAAAAAGCGTTATATGCATCATTATAACGATACGCCGGCCTCTTATGGCGAAACCGGACCGATGCGTGGCCCAGGAAATCGTGCTATCGGACACGGAGCTCTGGCTGAACGCGCGCTTGAGCCGGTGTTACCGCTCGAAAAAGATTTTCCATATGCAATTCGTGTCGTATCTGAGGTTTTGGGTTCAAACGGTTCGAGTTCAATGGCTTCCACCTGCGGCTCTTCACTCGCTCTTATGGATGCTGGTGTGCCCATTAAAAAATCAGTCGCGGGTATTGCGATGGGGCTCGCGAGCGATGCTGCCGGACGCTTTAAAGTGCTGACGGATTTACAAGATATCGAAGACGGCCCGGGCGGCATGGATTTTAAAATTGCCGGTACACGCGATGGCATTACAGCCATCCAGATGGATACCAAGACTCAGGGCTTAAGTTGGGAAATAATTCATCAAACTTTTGCTCAAGCCAAAGATGCTCGTTTGCGCATTTTAAGTAGTATGTCCCAAGTGCTCAGCGAACCTCGCTCCGACCTGTCGCCATATGCACCACGCATTGTAACTATCATGATCCATCCAGACAAGATCCGCGATGTGATTGGTCCGGGTGGTAAAGTGATTAATAAGATTATTGCTGAAACCGGAGTTTCGATTGATATCGAAGATGATGGACGAGTATGCATTACTTCGAATAATGCCGAAGGTATGCAAAAAGCAGTGGACTGGGTAAAACAACTGACCCACGAAATAACCGCCGGCGAAACGTACGAAGGTACGGTTGTTCGTCTCGAAGATTTTGGTGCTTTTATTCAGATTTTGCCAGGAAAAGATGGTTTGGTGCATGTGAGCGAAATTGCTTGGGCACGAACCAATAAGCCAAGTGATGTGTTAAAGCTGGGGGATAAAGTAAAAGTTTTGGTAAAAGAAATTGATAAGCTCGGTCGCGTAAATTTGAGCATTCGCGCTTTGCTCGATAAGCCGGCGGATTACCAGGAACGCCCACCGATGGAACGCAGCAGTGCACCGCGTCGGTTTAATAACGATCGGTAATTTTTTCCACTTCTCAAAATACCTAACAATCAAAACAATTAATAAAATAAAATCCCTCTTTTCTTAGAGGGATTTTTGATAGAGAATTATTGCATTTTTTTGTTGGGTATGTTTAAATAGGCTTGGTTTATGGACCGGTTTAGAGAAAATTGTAAAGCCGACGTGGTGAAATTGGTATACACGCGTGCCTTAGGAGCACGTACCGCAAGGTGTGAGAGTTCGAGTCTCTCCGTCGGCACTATTTTGGTTAAATAAATTTTTAACCGTGTCTAGATTTGTAAGAGTAAAAGAATTACTCATAAAAATAAAGGCTAGTATTTTTATTTTTCTTAAAAAGAATTTATTTGCTTTAGCAAATATTTTCGTACTTATTTTTTTGGCTAGGTCTTTGTCGGTATTTAAAAAACAAGAATCATTTAAAATGAAAGCGGATGTTTATACTCAGTCGTTAGGAGTCATTAATAAACTTATTTTGAGTGCAACGATTAAAAACCCGGGAATTTATATCGGCAAAGATTGTGGTAACGAAGAGCCTTCTTTTGAGGAAAGAAATAATATTTATACGAGGTTGGCTTTTGTCACTGAAAATCCAGTTATATTACAGAATTATTTGTACATAATGAGTAGTGAGCATATTAATCTAATTAAAGAACGGGATAAGTTTATTAGTTTGCTGAGGAAGGATTTGGGTTTTAATGATGGAATTGATTTTACTAAAATAAATAGTGAAAATACTTTTTTGATCAAAAAAGACTGTGTTAAAACAGTCGATTAAGTTTTCGATAAATTAGTACGAAGTATAGAGATTGACAAGAGAAAGCATATAAGCTAGTTTTAAATAAAAATACAGTCTAATTTAAACTAGAAAAGATTTTTATATTTGACGCTAGTTATAGTTTTAGAAAAAACAAATGTTGGATGGGTATATTTCAAAAAATAAAATATGACAGAACAAATGCCACCATTGCAAAGAGAAATAACTCAAGCCGCCTTTGATTCGGCCAGTATAGGGGAGTTTCAGTGTAGATTGGGACAAATAAGACAAAGGGCAGAACAATTAACACGAGAAGCCACATCTTTGCAGGGCGAAATCGATAGGACTCTGCGGGTTATGAATAGCGTTTTACAAGGGCACGAAAGCGTGCAAATAGCGACTGATTTTTCCTCGGTGGTAAGAGGTGTAACCAATATGCACACGGGTCAAGTGACCATCAATGCCGAGGTATTAGTTGATCCGTCTGCGGCCGCAATCAGGCGTCTTGACGAAACTTTGCAGCATGAGCGAGCGCATACCGGCCAAGTTGCCCAGCTTGAACCGCTGGTGGATGTTTCGAGTGGGGAAATTATTCCATCCGCAGTTTTGTATGAAGGTTTAACGGAAGTTCAAATGGCCGAAGAATTTCATGGTGGAGCATTGCGTGCTGACGCACCCGAACAGACCTACGCGCAAGGTTTTCGACTGGTACAAGAGGTGGGTGTTGAAGCAGTAGCTAGTTATGTACAAAAAGACGGAGAACACGCCGGCGACCGCGTGCACATGCAAGGAAGCCTTATCCAAAGAGCTCGTGTGCCGGTTACCGAAGAGAATGTACAAGTTTTGGTGACCAAGTTGCAGGCCGGTGGTTTTTCAGCTGATCAAATAAGAATTTTAGCCAGACAATTTAAAGAAAAAGAATTGCCGAATTAAATTTTTCCATCTTTTTATCTCACCGTTAAAGCCGGTGAGATTTTTATTTTTCTGATGAAATTTGCCAAATCGTGCGTAAGTGTTTACAATATTCCATTATCTTTAATTTATTTAACGTTCATTTTTTATGAAAGGTTTAACTACAGAAGATTTATTTCAAGAGGTTTGCCGGCTGGCCGAAGAGCAGGGAGCGGTTACTCAAGAAACTTGGAATGATTTGGTGGATGAGGTATTGCAGGGCCATGTGGATTTAGGTCGTTTAGATGCGGATCAAGATATCGAAGGTTTTAAAAACGAGCTCGAATCTCGGTTTACAGAGTATGTAGAAGAAATCGCTGGTGACCCCGGTGCTCAAGATAACTGGGGAGGAGACGGCGAGGAAGTATAAAAAAATATGAATGCGGTAGAAGCTGCTCTTTTTGCCGCCGAGCTGCGCCGTGATTTACCGGAATTAGATTTGCACGGGTGCTTCACTTATGAGGTGCAAGAAAAATTGGAAATATTTTTGTATCAGCAGATAGAAAGGCAAGAGCAGGCTTTTCAGATAATTTATGGTTTTGGAACTGGTGCGTTACGACGAGTGGTGCTAGAGTACTTACAAAGTCAATCATTAATCGCAGGGGTAAAAGAATACGGGGGGAAATGTTTGGTAGTTTTATTTTCTTAATTTTACATTTACTTCGTATGTCTATCAATGAACTTTTACAAGAAGTTACTGAGTTTGCCCGAGATCAAGATGAAACGCTTACTCAAATTTTGTGGGATGCCATCGTCGAAGAAATTATTGACAATCACCAGGAGCTCGGGGATTTTCAAAATAGCAAAGATGCTCAGGAAATAAAAATAAAATTGAAAGCAGGATTTGTAAATTTTTTAGAAATAAAAAAATAAATTTATTTCATAAAAATGTTTAGGATAGGCAAAAAATTGCTACGTGTTCGGCTGAATATTTTATCCACACCCTTCATCGCTTGACAATATTTTTTAAAGCACGTATAATCCTCACCACGATTGATCTTCTCACATTGAGAACCACGTCCAATCAAATGGATACTCCATCGTATCGTTTGGACCTCTGGGTAAGCAACTAGTCATAACAAAATTTTTTCAAAATTCCATGTTAACTAGAATACATATTTCTTACTCCGAATATCCAAGCGCATAACTGATTCATTCATGAGTCTTTAAAGCCGCTTGTTAAAAGCGGTTTTAAATTTGTACACTTCATCTACCCAGTAACTTGCACGTTGTGCAGGCAAGCGAAGTAAAAAATCTTCTTGCAAGATTTCTCACTTTGCTTGTTTCGAAAGAACTTTGACAATTTACCAAAAACAATAGGGTATGTAAGGCTTTAGATTTTTCAATAGAAATCTAAAGTTATTTACACAAAAATCACAAAAGCACAATTAAATGTTTTTGTGGTGCGCAATTTCAACAAGGGCACATGGTGGATACCTTGACACTAAAAGACGAAGAAGGACGTGGCAGGGTGCGAAATGCCTCGGCGAGCTCCCAAGCAAGCTTTGACCCGAGGATCTCCGAATGGGGAAACCCATGCCGATTTATCGGCATATCATATACTGAATACATAGGTATATGAAGAAAACCCAGTGAAGTGAAACATCTCAGTAGCTGGAGGAAAAGAAATCTCTTAGAGATTCCCTTAGTAGTGGCGAGCGAACAGGGAAAAGCCTAAACTCTATAAATGTTTTTATAGCAGATAAGAACGTCTTCGGATGAACTTTGAACTATAAATGAAAGGACAGACCGTTGTTTATAGAGGGTAGAAAGATATAAATGCTAGTTTTCTGTAGACTAGGTAATCAAAGTGTTTATTTTTAGCAAAGTACTCTGGAAAGAGTAACCAAAGAAGGTAATAGTCCTGTATGCGAAAAAAATAAACAGATTATAGTTTATAATCTTAAGTAGGGCGGAACTCGTGAA
>CAYOFO010000009.1:0-32116 GCA_964403325.1 uncultured Gammaproteobacteria bacterium
GGTGGGGCGAGGGCCCCGGACCCCAGCGGGCTCGCGGGCGGGGGCGCCGCAGGCGCACAGCCGGGGCAGCGCAGCGGCCGCCCGGATCTCGGGGGTGAGGCCGCGGGTGAGGTGCTTCGTCACGCTGGCCTTGGTGCAGTCGAGCGAGCAGTAGGCGTGCCGGCGCGGGGGCACCGGGGCGCCGCAGATCACGCAGGTGGGGGCGGTCAAGCGGCCCTCCCCTGCTCGGTCAGCTCGAGGTCGTGCAGCAGGCACTCGACGACCCACGAGAGGTCAGCACGCCCCTCCCAGGCCCCGGCCAGGTCGACGCGGTGGACGAAGTCCCCGAGCTGCTGGGCGCTGGGGGGCGGCGAGGCGGTCTCGACGACCGGGCAGGCGAGGCCGGCGGCCTGCGCCAGCACGCGAGCGGCGACGACCCGGGGGCCCAGCGGGGCGGGCCAGCGCCAGAGCGGGGCCCAGAGGGCCAACAACAGGGCGGTGAGGGGCTCAGCCACGGGGGGCCTCCGTGGTGGACAGGCACAGCTTGGCGAGCGCGAGACCGGCGGCCTTGGCGTCTGCCAGGGAGACGGTGCCCTCTTCGTAGAGCTGACCCGCGGCGACGGCGTTGGCAGCGGCCTCGTGTAGCGCGTCCCTCTCCTGCCGCGCCGTTGCTAGCTCGCCCCGCAGCTGCTCGCACGCCTCGCGGGCGGCGCCGAACTCGAGGCGGGCCTCGTGGGCGAGGGTCTGCGCGTCGGCGAGCTGGGCCCGGGCGAAGTCGCGCTCGCCCCGCAGCACGTCGCACTCGGCGGCGAGCTGCTTGATCTCCGAGCCCTGGGGGGCGCGGCAGAGCAGGCCCAGCCCGAAGCGGGTGGCGCGGGCAGACACCGCCGCGGGCACGAGGGCCAGGAGGTGAAGAGCGACGCCGATCACCGCGCACCCCGAGGCGAGCGCCAGCGCTCGTTGCTGCCCCAGCTGCTCAGCAGCCCCAGGCTCTCGACCGGCTGCTCGTCGCTGGGCGGCGGGCAGGGCACGGTGTCGCGGCCGGGCGGGGGGGCGGGCTTGGGGGGCGGGTCGGCGTCGAGGCGCTCGCGGGCCGCGGCGCGCAGGCTGGCGAGGTCGGGAGGCGGGGGCGCCGGCAACGTCGTGGCCGGGCGGCTGGGGGGCAGGACAGAGGGGATCACGAGGCGACCTCCCAGGCCCCGAGGCACAGGCCGAGCTTCTGGCGCTCTTTCTGCGCCCAAGACATCCCGTCCAGCATCCCCTCGACGGCCACCTTAAAGAGCTTCACCTCGCGGTCCTTCATGTGCAGAAACACGCACTTGACCGCCGCCTGCGAGTTCGTGAGGCGCTGAACGTGGGTGTTCGACACCTTCTGCCGAAGCAGGTTGTTCAGGTGCCAGGCGCCGCTGTGGAGAGCGGGCCCGTCGTTGTTGATGGCCTGCGTAAAGAGCGCCTCGATGCGCTGCGGGCAGATCGGGAACGTGTAGGCGGCAGCGGCGGCGAACGGCGACGATAGACGGCCGCTGCGCGAGAGACCGACCGCGAAGCCGACCCCATCGCGGTGGGCATCGTAGACCCGCTTGATCTGGTCAACGGTGAGGATGCCATGCCGCGACCCGGTGGCCAGATTGTGGAGAGAGTTGCAGATCGCAGCGACCGAGCGCCCACGCCCCTTGCCCACGGCGCCGTCGATCTCGAGCACGGCGCCAACGTCGCGCGTGGTGCCGCGGTCGAGGGCGAGAAGGGGCGAAGCGCTCTCGTAGTAAACGACGAGCATCGAGACGGAGATGCCGGACGCCTTGATCGCGAGTAGCCGGTGCTGCCCGTCAATGAGGCGCCCCTCCTTGTCGAAGGCCAGCCCTTGGTGGGTCAACGTCCACGTCCCCGCCTTCATCTCGGCGGCAAAGCGCTGCACGGACGCCTTGTTGACGGGGCGGTTGCGCTCGAAGTTCTTCTCCAGCCACTCGGTGGCCAGGGCGGGGGTAACGGTAACGATTTCGAAGCGCATCCCTGGGGTTGCTGCGAGCAGCGGAACGCTAGACTTGCTGGTCATCGTGGATCTCCGGGGTCGGGGTGGTGGGCGTGAGCCCGGGTCCTGCCGGCGTGCGCGGTGCAGCCCTCGCGGGCGCATGGGGCGGACGGCGGCGGACCGGGGCCCCCGGCCGCTCAGGCCACCGCGGCGGCGGCTTCGTGCTGGCGCAGGAGCACGACGGTCTCGTGGTAGAGGGTCCGCGCCTCGCGCAGCACGCTGGCGAGCACCTCCTCGTCGTCGATGTCCCCGAGGGGGTCAGACTCGGCCAGCAGCCGGGACGCCTCGGCCAGGGCGCGGGCGGTGGGGACAGCATCGCGCCAGGCCATCTCGCGGGCGGTCTCGCGGTCCTCCGCGCTGACGTGGCGGTCGAGATCCTCGGCGGCGCCCGCGAAGCCGCAGGCGCAGCCCCAGGCGGTCTTGACGGCCTGCGCGGCGGCGTCGGTGCGGAGGGCGGTGGCCTCTTCGGCGGCGAGGTCGATGGTGTCGGCGGCGGTGCGGTGCGCGTTGTTCATGACAACCAAGATAGTCTAGCTACCTTGGTTGTCAATGGTGGCAACCCAGGAAGTCAAAAGAACTCGCACCATCTCCCACACACCGCTCACCCGGCGCAGGGCCCGGCCGCCCCCATGCCCCGCAGCAGGCGCCGCGACGCGCAGGGCGTCCCCGTCAGGGGGCGCCCACGGGCTCCGCGGGCTCGCGATCTTCCTGCCGCTGGTCAGCCCGGAGAGGGGCAGCGGCGGGGCACAAAACGGCGACGCCCCGGGGGGATGCCGGGGCGTCGAGGGGGCGAGGACTGGGGCGGGGTCAGGAAAATAGGGCGCGGCGCACCTCGGCCCAAGCAGCGGCGAAGTCCCCTCCCCACGCTAGGGCCTCATCGACGCGCACCGCCGCAGCTTGAGCGCGTTCTAGCCTCTCCTCGGCCCGCTGGGCGGGCGAGGGCCCGGCCGCGGCCAGGGCGACGCGGCCAGCATCGGTGAGGCGGTACCAGCGCCTGGGCTTCAGGCCGGGGCGGGGGATGCGCTCCTCGTCGACGACGAGGCCGGCTTGTTCAAGGCGTCCGAGCACCTGGCTCAGGCTGCCGTTGCCCACCCGAGCGCGGCGCCCCACGTTGACGGCGTAGCCCTCGGCTTCCGCCAGGGCGGCGAGCAGGCGGGCTTCGTTGCGGTTCATGGGGTCACTCTGCGGCCTCGTAGCCGTAGAGCACTCGCGACAAAGACCGGCGCATGTCGACAGTGATCGCCACACCGGACACGCGCCCGAGGCGCCAGGGGTAGCCGATCAAGCCAAATTCCCATTGCTCCCAGCGACCCGTCTCGCGGACCTTGCGCAGTAGGGCCCGCTCCGATTTGGCACTCAGCTCGATCTCTACCTGGCCCTCGAGGGTTTCGTTGACGACCGAGCGCCCCGTCACGTTCGAGTGCAAAATAATGGGTGTCCCCGAGAGGTAGGCCGCTCGGTGGATCGCCTCGGTCGGGGGGCAAGCATTGCGGTAAAATTGCGCGAACATTTGGGGCGAAAACCCGTGATTTTTTGTCAGCGTGTGCACCCCGCACACGGGCATCTGCAGGGCGACCCGGATGCGCTCTGCGTAGAGCTCCTGACGGGACTTGGGGACGCCGACGTCATCGAGCCCCGCGTGCCCCAGCTCGTGCCCCGTCTGCTGCTGCAGCTCGGCCTTGTCTCCGGTCGGTGTGAGGTGGATCACGTTGCTGTTTTCCAGGAACGTGTGCGCCCCGAGGGGCACGTCAAAAGCGAAGCTCATCCCCAGCCGGCGGGCGAGCTGGGCCATGCTTGGGCGCAGGAGCCCCACCATGTCCGCCTCGCGTAGGAGCGAGAAGGCAAGCCCGTCCACGTCGGGCGCGTCCACGTCCTCTTCGAAGCTCACTTTGGGGCCCTCTTCTTGGGGACGTAACCGCCCTTGAGCGCCTTTTTGCCCTCGCTTCGGATGAACTCTTTGCTCGCCTCGAGCGCCGACTGGTATTCGCGGGCCCCGGACTCGACGCCCGAGGGTGGAGCGTTCTTTTCGATGAGGATCCCGAGGATCGCCTCGGGGGTCATCTCCTGGCCCAGCTCGTCGAGCTCCTTGGCGGCCTCAAGGGCTCCGAGCACGATCTTGCGAGGTCCCTCGGGCGGCAGCTTCGTGGAGTAGGCCATCAGGAACTGCGTGGCCGCGTGGCTCTGCGGTGCTGTGTACTTGCGCCGGCCGACAAGCCCCTGGAGCGTGTCGAAGAACCAGCCCAGCACCTCCACTTCTGGGCGCTGGGCGCTGGTGCTGAGGCGCGGGCCCGAGCGGGTGGGTGGGGTGTGAGGCGTCGCGTCGACACTTACTCCGGGTGCTGGGTCGCCATCCCCGGTGAGCAGCCAGCCCGGTGAGACCTCGCCTCCCTTGGCCAGCGCCAAGAGTGTCTCGTGCTCGATGCTGGCTTCTGGGTTCTTCTTGAGCCTCGCCAAGATCAGGCCGACGTGGGGTTCGTTGAGCCCAGCCCTGCGAGCCAGCTCGCGCTGAGTGATCTTGCGGGCCTCCAAGATCCACTGAATGCGTCCAACGAGGGGGTTCACGAGACTACCGTAGCGAACGGCAACCTTGGTTGCCATCGGCTTGGTTTGACAATCTCGGTAGCTGAGACTACCTTCGTTGTCAGCATGGCCCCTCTTCTAGAAACCCCTTGGGATCGCCTGCGGTGGGCCCGCCACGCCGCCGGCATCTCCGCTCGTGAACTCGACCGCCTCGCGGGGCTTGCAGAGGGGCACAGCGCCCTTCTGGAGGCAGGGAAGAAGAAGGGGCTCGAGATGCGAACGGCCACGGGCCTTGCCCGTGCCCTCGGGCTCTCCCTTGACTGGCTCGTGCTGGGCGATGGCGACCGCCCCGATGAAGAGAAGATCCGGAAGGCCGTCGGCTCGGCCCAGGCCGCCCAGCCCGTCGCAGGTGCCGCGTGAAGCGCCTCACCCTCGTCACCCCCGCCAACGCCCCCGCTCTTGAGGCCCACGACGCCGCTGAGCTGCGGGTGCTGAAGATCAAGCTCGAAGGGCAAGAGCGAGAGATCGAGAAGCTGCGGGCCGAGATCGCGCGGCGCGAGCAGGCGGCGCGGGCGAGCGTCGGGGGCGCGGCCTAGATGCCTGTCCTCCGTCGCGAGCACACCCCCGTCCGGCTGTCCCACGAGGACGCGGCCACCCTGCGCGCCGCCCAGCAGATCCTGGCCGCCCGCGCCGAGGAGTGGCGCCAGCGCCACCTGGCCGCGTTCACCGCCGTCGAGTCGGCGACGACGCTGGGCATCTCCTACGACGCCAAGAGCGCGAGCGCGCACATCGACAAGCTCCTCGAGAAGGAGAGCTTCTAGATGGCCTCGCCCCCCGTCTGGATGGTCGCGGCCCCCGAGAAGGCCCTGGTCTGGCTGCGTGACGCCGTCGCCGCGGGGCGCCTGACCCCCAACCACTTCCTCCTCGCCATGGCTGACCTGGCCGCTGAGGTGAAGGCCCTCGACCTGCTCGCCGGCCTCGACCTGGCCGACCTTTTCGCCCCCACCGCTGGCGACGCGCTGGCGCTGCGCGGGGGCCCGCTGGCCGAGGGCGAGTCGTGGCGAATGCTCGCCAAATGCGAGGAGCATCTTGAGTGGAACGAGCGCGCCGCCGCGTCCATCGCCTCCGACCGAGACGACCCCGACCCCGAGCGCGCCGAGCACATTCGGGGCTGCGTCGCTCGCATCCGCGAGCGGGCCTGGGCCCTGGCGGAAGCGGGGGCGGTCTAGATGGAGCCCTGCACCCTCCCCGGCTGCGAGGTCTGCGCCGCCAGCGGGGTCAGCCCCAAGGCCGCCAGCGTGCCCCCGCCGGCTCCCCTCTCGGTCGCTGACCGCGAGGCCATCGCACGCAGCGCGGGCGTGCTGCGCGCCCTCGCGGGCGCCTGGCGCCGGCAGGCCGACGCTGCCCCCGCCGTCGAGCAGTCGCCGCTGCTGCGCCACTCGATCAGCGCCGAGTGCGTGGCCCGCGACGTCGAGCGGCTGCTGGCCTCCCTCGGGGCTGAGCGCCGCTGGTCCCCCGACGGCCCGGGCGACTTCCCCGCCGTCGAGCGCTGCCCCGTGTGCAGCGCCCGCTACCCCTACCCCGCTCAGCCACAGCAGACGCCGGAGCAGCGTCGCCAGGCGAGCGGGCAAAGCCTCCCCTCCGACCTCGGGCGCCAACCCGAGGCCGGAAGCTCCAACCCGTGACTGAAGGAGATCCCCTTGAACGCTACTCATAACACCAATCTCGCCCGCCGCATCGACGGCGTCCCGGAACCTCAGCTCGAGGTTGTCCGGGCCGGCCGGAGCGAGCTCGACGTCCGCGCCAACCTGGCCGCGCTCGTGGCCCTCGGCTTCGCGCGCTGCCCTGCCCCGCTCGTGGCCCGCAGCCTCGGCCGTGGCCCCTCGTCCACCTACGCCCTCACCCAGCCCGAGTGCGTCGGGGGGCTCCGGGCCTACGAGCTGCTGCTCGCCCCCCGGCCCTTCGCCTCGGTCGTGATCCGGGGCCTGCTGCACCACACCGCCCCCACCTGCGGCATGCCATCGCGGCATGCGCTGGTCGGGATGCTCGCCGGCCTCGCCGGCCTCTGCGCCGCCGCCATCAAGGAAGAGCCCTCGGAGCTGAGCGACGAGGCTCTGGCCCGGCGGCTCCAGGAGCTGGACCAGGCCGCGGCCGACCTCGAAGCCGTGCGCCGGCGCTACGAGCAGGAGTCCATGACCCGGGGCCTGCGGCGCGGGCAGAAGGTCGGCGGCGGCAGGAAAGGGGGCCGGTGATGGCCGAGCTTCTCAGCGTCAACGCCGCCGCCTTTGCCTTGGGCCAGCAGGTCTTCAACGTCGGCCTGGACGCCGCCCGTGGCTCGCTGATCGAGGCCGGGTACACGCCGGAGCAGGCTCGCCAGATCGTGGCCAGGGGCTACCTGAGCGCCGCGGCCAGCCTCGCGATCAGCCTCGGCCAGCCGAAGGAAGCCTTCGCCGCCGACCTCGAGGGCTTCGCCTCGCGCATCCGGTCGGGCGAGGCCGAAGAGGACGCGAAGGCGAGGCGCGAGGAGAGGCGGGCGGCCCTCGCCGCGCGCATCAACAGCGCCAGCCCCGACGAGATCGAGGCCGCTATCGCCTCGCTGCCTGCCGAGGAGCAGGCGTGGGCGCGGGCCTTCGAGGCCAAGGCCAGGGAGGGCGGGAAGTGATGCTAGCCGCCCTGTCTCAGAGCTTCTTCGCCGTCGCCATCACGGCGGGGTTTTGCTGGGTGACGATTATGGTCGCGAGGGGTCGGTTATGGCCGGCAACCGCACGGGCGCCGCAAAGGCGACGGCCGCTCGCCTGGGGCTATCTTTCGATGGGTATGCCGCCAAAGTCGAGGCAGGCGAGAAGTGGTGCGTTGGCTGCAAAGCCTGGCACCCCGTCGCAGCCTTCGGCGTCGACAAGGGCCGCGGGGACGGACTGGCTACGACCTGCGTTTCCGGGCGCAAAGAAAAGCGCCGCGCGAAATATGTCCGGCGCCCTCGCACCTCCAAGCTCGGCGCGAGCTTCGTGCCCGCTCGTGACGGCGACAAGGAGCAGGCCCGCGCTCGAGTAAACCATCGCATCAAGGTGGGGCTTCTCCCCGACCCAAATGATTTGCCCTGCGTCGACTGCGACCACGCGTGGGCCGAAGGCGAGCGCCGCCACGAGTATGACCACCACAAGGGCTACGCCGCCGAGCACCAGCTCGACGTCGAGGCCGTGTGCACCACCTGTCACCGCGCCCGGGGAGATGCGCGAGGCGAAAATCTACAGAACCGCGGCAGCAGTGGCCGCTTCGCGCCGAGGGCAAGCCGTGGCTGAAAATACGAAAATAAGCTGGTGCCACCACACGCACAACCCCTGGCGCGGCTGCGCCAAGATCAGCCCCGGCTGCAAGCACTGCTACGCCGAGCAGCTCGTCACGAAGCGCCAGGGCCTGCCGCTGTGGGGCGTTGACGCCGAGCGCCGCGTCGCCGCCGAATCGACGTGGAAGGAGCCCTACCGCTGGCAGAAGAAGGCCCGCGCCGCAGGCGAGCGCCACCGCGTCTTCTGCGCCAGCCTCGCCGATGTATTCGAGCCCCGGCCCGAGGTGGCTGAGGCGCGGCGCCGGTTGTTCCAGCTCATCGAGGGCACGCCCGACCTGGACTGGCTTCTGCTGACGAAGCGGCCCGAGTCGATGGTCAAGCTGGCCAGCGAGGCCGGCTGGGCGGGCGAGTGGCCCGAGAACGTCTGGGCCGGAACGACGGCCGAGAACCAGGAAGAGGCCGACCGGCGTATCCCGCACCTGCTCCGGGTGCCGGCGAAGGTGCGCTTCCTGAGCTGCGAGCCGCTGCTCGGGCCGCTCGACCTGGTGGGCTGGGCCGACCAGGCGCCGGCCGCGCCCCCCGAGGAACTGCGCGGCAAGGGCTGGGACGCCTACGCCTGGGAGGACTGGATTCCGCTCTCGATCCGGAAGCTGATCGAGGACTTCTGGGGGCCGAAGATGGGGCGCGGCCCCTACGGGTGGCTACGCGACCACGTCAACCAGGGAATGCCCCGCACGGGCGCCAGGGTCACCATCGAGCGCGAGCCGTCGGGCTGGGGCTCGGTCGACAAGATGACCCCCTCGGGGGCCGGGGTCACCGGGCGCTACGTCCACTGCTGGAACAACATCGGGCGCCTGATCACCGACGACGGTGAGAACATCCCCACGGGCGGCGGGGGTTGTAGCGGCTGGCTCTCGGGCTGGTACGAAAAGGCCACCGACAGCTACCAGCCCAAGCTGCACTGGGTGATCGCGGGGGGCGAGAGCGGCCCCGGCGCTCGCCCCTTCGACCTGGCCTGGGCTCGCAGTCTGCGCGACCAGTGCTCGCGCAAGCTCCAGAGGAAGATCGCCTACTTCTTCAAGCAGGCCGGCTCGCGCCCCGTCGACGGCGGGGCCCCGCTCAAGCTCCGCGACTCCAAGGGCGGCGACCTGGCCGAGCTGCCCGAAGACCTGAGGGTGCAGCAGTTCCCGACGCTGGGGGGCAGGCTGAAGTGAAGCCCTGGTACCCGCAGACGGTGGCCATCGGGGCCGACACCCGTTACCACGAGCTGATCGCGCTGGCGGGCCCGTGGGGGTTCGTCGCGCTCATCTTCCTGCGGGCCTGGGGCGGGCAGGCCATCTCGACCTTCGTCCCCGACAAGCAGGTGGGGCCGGAGCTGGCGCATGCCGAGGTGCCCGCGTCGAAGCGCTCCGCGACGATCGAGGCCCTGATCGCCGTGGGCTACCTGGCGCGCCGCGAGTGTGGCTACGAACTGCTCGACTTCTCGCCCTCGGCCCGGCAGGGCGAGACGGTCGAGGCGGTGAGCGACAGGGCCAGCGCCCCCCAGCGCACCACGAGCAAGAGCGTCCGCCAGCAGCGCTGGCGCGACGCTGGGGGGCAGGCTGAAGTGAAGCCCTGGTACCCGCAGACGGTGGCCATCGGGGCCGACACCCGTTACCACGAGCTGATCGCGCTGGCGGGCCCGTGGGGGTTCGTCGCGCTCATCTTCCTGCGGGCCTGGGGCGGGCAGGCCATCTCGACCTTCGTCCCCGACAAGCAGGTGGGGCCGGAGCTGGCGCATGCCGAGGTGCCCGCGTCGAAGCGCTCCGCGACGATCGAGGCCCTGATCGCCGTGGGCTACCTGGCGCGCCGCGAGTGTGGCTACGAACTGCTCGACTTCTCGCCCTCGGCCCGGCAGGGCGAGACGGTCGAGGCGGTGAGCGACAGGGCCAGCGCCCCCCAGCGCACCACGAGCAAGAGCGTCCGCCAGCAGCGCTGGCGCGACAAGAAGGCGGGCAAGGCGTCGGCCTCCGCGTCTACCGAGGCGTCTACCAGCCCCGTCTCCAAGGCGTCTACCGAGCGTCTACCTGTAGACGCCCCCCCGTCTACACGTAGACGCGCTGTAGACGCGTCTACCGGAGACGGTGGTGTAGACGCCCCCCCGTCTACCGAGGCGTCTACCGGAGACACCCCCGCCCCCACCCTCTCCCCCCCCGATCCCCCCCCCGCTCCCGCCCCCACCCCCGCACAGGCACAGGCACACGAGGGGGCGCCGGGGGGCCCGGCTGCCCCCCCCGGGGTTGGTGAGGAAAACCAGCAGAAATCGCCACCCTCCCAGGCCCCGGAGGCCGCTTCACCCCACGCAGCCGCCGCCCCCAAGGCCAAGGCCAAGCCCAAGAAGCCCCGCGCCCTCCCGGCTCGCTCCGCCCTGGCCGCCGCCTACGCCGCCGGGGTGTCGCAGGCCACCGGCGCCCCCTGCTCGCCCCCCAGCGTCCGCTGGGCCCTTGAGTCCCTCGAGGCCATGGCCGCCACCCACGCCGCCGGCCGGGTCGGCGCCGAGCTGCTCGGCTGGCTGACCGAGCAGGGCCGGGACTTCGCCACCCTCAAGGCCGGCGATCGCTTCATCGCCGGCAAGGGCTTCACCCCCGAGGCCTGCCGCGGCTGGCTCGACGGCGGCGCCGTCGACCGCCCCGCGCCCCCCAAGGCCCCCGCTCCGCCCCCGACCTCCGCAGGCCCCCACCCGAGGCGCGAGGGGCAGCCCACCGCGCCCCCCGTGGCCCGCACCCCCGGCCAGCCCCGGAGCTTCGCGGCCTTCGCCGGCCAGCTCTTCGGGCCCAAGCCCCCGCGCACGGTCTCCCCCGAGGCCCGCGCCCTCGCTCGCACCCAGCTCTTCGCCGTCCCCCTTCCTCCCGACTCCGAGGCCGCTCGATGACCGCCAAGCTCCCCAAGGCCGCCCTCGGCCCCCGCTCTGCCCTCGCCCTGGTCCCCACCGTCGACCCCACGCCGGCGCAGGCCGGGCCCTCGGAGGCCATCGTGCTGGCCGCGGTCCTGCTCGACGCCAGCGCCCTGGCCGACGTCGAGTGGCTGCTGCCCGAGCACTTCTTCCTCAAGGCCCACAGCTACGTCTGGCAGGCCATCCAGGCCCTGGCCGCTCGCCACAGCGGCCCGCTCCCCGCGGCCCCCTGGGCCCACGACGTCGCCGCCGAGCTGGCCCGCTCCAAGCGGCTGCAGGACGCAGGCGGCATGCACGCCGTCGCCGCCCTGGTCGACCTCGTGCCCGAGGTGCTCGACCTCACCGCCCACGCCGAGGCCGTCTACAGCGCCTGGCACCAGCGCGAGATCGCCAACGTCGCCGCCCGCCTCGCGGCCGACGCCCGCCACTCCAACGCCAGCCCCGACGAGCTGCTGGCCGAGGCCGAGCAGCACCTGGTCACCCTCCAGGCCCTCGGCCGCCGCCAGAGCGTCGAGTGGACCACGATCGGCGAGGCCGCCGCCGGCGCCATGGGCGCGGTCACCGCCCGCGCCCGGGGCGAGGAGGGCGCCGTCACCCGCCTGCCCACAGGCTTCGCCGAGATCGACCGGCTCTCGGGCGGGGGTCCGGCGAGGGAGGCGCTGTGGTTCATCGGCGGGCGCCCCGGCAAGGGCAAGACCGCCCTGGCCATGAACATCGGCATGAACCTCGCGTTCGACGGCCATGCCGTGGCGGTCTTCTCGCTCGAGATGACCCGCGGCGAGCTGGCCGAGCGCGTGCTCTCCTCGGAGTCGGGCGTCTCGGCGGGCAGCCGCGAGCTGAGCGACGACGACCTCCAGGCCCTCGCCGACGCCGCCGCCCGCGTCCAGCGCCTGCCGCTGGTGGTCGACGACACCAAGGGGCTGACCATCGACGAGCTGGAGCGCCGCGCCCGCCGCATCGCCCGGCACTTCGCCGCCCGCGGCAAGCGGCTGGGCGCCATCATCGTCGACTACGTGCAGATCCTCCAGATCGCCAGCGTCCCGGGCCGCAACCGGCGCGAGGAGATCAAGGAAATCTCCCGCCGCCTCAAGGTCCTTGCGGGCGAGCTCAAGGTGGTCGTGATCGCCATGGCGCAGCTCAACCGGGCCCACGAGACCGAGATGCGTCGCCCCCGCGAGAGCGACCTGGCCGAGTGCGACCAGATGGGCCGCGACGCCGACTGGATCGGGCTGCTCTGGCGCCGTCGCCAGACGCCCGAGTGGGAGACCGACCTGGCCATCTGCAAGCAGCGCACGGGCGCCCCGGAGGCCGACATCAAGCTGGGCTGGCAGGGGCACATCACGAGGTTTTCCGATGCCTGACCTCTGCCAGACCCTCTTGCCTGGCCCCGGTGTCTACAGCTGGGTCTACCACTGGCGGGCCCTGCTGCACGACCTCTGCCGTTTTCCCGGGGTTGAGCTTGTTCCCACCCTCCAAGGCGCCCTGCCGGCGCTCACCGCTCCGGTCGACCGCCTCGAAGCCATCCGGGCCCAGGCCGCGGCCTACTCCGACGGCGACCTCGCCTGGCTCCTGGCCCGGCACGACGCGGCGCAGGCCACCGTGCGCGAGCTTGGCTACAAGCTCGACAGCGCGGGTCACGAGTGGTTCGAGACGGAGAAAGAGCGGGACGCCGCCCGCGCTGACCTCGCCACCCTGCGCCGCCTCGCCCTCGACGCCGTCAACGCCGTCGGCCTCTGCCCCTGTCACGACCCCGACGGCGACTGCGCCAAGATCCGTGCCCTCAGCGACGCCCTGCCCCCGGAGGTGTCCGATGCCTGAGCCTGTCGACCTTCGCGCTCCGTTCCCATGGTTCGGCGGCAAGTCACGCGCGGCCCCGCTTGTGTGGGAGGCGCTTGGCAACGTGGCCAACTACGTCGAGCCGTTCTTCGGCTCGGGCGCCGTGCTTCTCGCTCGCCCTCACGAGCCCAAGACCGAGACCGTCAACGACCGCAGCGCCTACCTGGCGAACTTCTGGCGCGCGTTGCAGGCCAACCCCGGCGGCGTGGCTGCCGCGTGCGATTGGCCCGTCAACGAGACCGACCTGCACGCGCGGCACAAATGGCTACTCGCGCAACTCCCCACGCTGGCCGCCGACCTCGACGCTGACCCGGCGTTCTTTGACGCCAAGATCGCAGGCTGGTGGGTCTGGGGCGCGTGCGCGTGGATCGGCACTGGCTGGTGCGACGAAACTCGGGAACGCGGGGATGGGCGTCCACCCGTTCAGCTCCCGCACCTCGGGAACGCGGGGAGGGGCGTCCACCGGAAGCTCCCGCACCTCGGGAACGCGGGGAGGGGCGAGCTTTTCGATTACCTCGCCGGCATCTCTGCACGCTTGCGCGGCGTGCGCGTTGCCTGTGGCGACTGGTCCCGCGTCTGCGGTGACGCGGTGACGTGGCGCCATGGTCTGACCGGCGTATTCCTTGATCCGCCCTACGCCGAGGGAGAGCAGCAATACGCTGCGGGTGGCACTGGCACCAACCTCTCGGCCGAGGTGCGCGAGTGGGCCATCGAGACCGGCAAGCACAAGGATATGCGGATCGTCCTTGCCGGTCTCGACGGCGAGCACGACATGCCCTCGTCGTGGCGCTGTGTGCCGTGGAAGGCCCGTAAGGGGTACGCGAGCACCGGAAACGCCAACCGCCACCGCGAGCGCCTGTGGCTCTCGCCCGGGTGCATCGACGCCACCCGGCAACTGTCCCTCACGGAGACCGCATGATCGACCTCGACACCCTTCTGGCCGACCCCCAGCGGCGCCCGCCGGGCGGCTGGTCCGCTCGCGCCGAGGCCTTCGCCGACGCGGCGTGGACGGGCTGGCGCGACACCTTCGCCCTCTGGCGCGAGATGGAGCGCGTCCGGGTGGCGGAGATGGACGCGGAGCTGCTCTTCGTGGCCCTGGAGGCCGCGCGGGCGGAGCTGCGGCTGCTGGGCGGCAGGGGGCGCCCCCGGTGACCCCCGAAGAGCAGCGCATCGCCCAGCTCGAGGGGCAGGTGGCGGCGCTGCTCTGGCTCCGGGCCGAGGAGGATGCCGGGGCGTTTGAGGTGTGGTGTGCCGAGCACCGGGCGGCGCGTCGTTGGAAGGCGCTGGCCCGGCGGCTCCGGGCCCGGCGTGGGAAGGTGAGAGATGGCCAGAGAGGATGACGACTCCGGAGAGGCAGGGGACCACAGGCGCGCGCGCGAGCCGTCCCCGGCCCGGGCGAAAGCCCCCAAAGAGGAGGCCTACGAGGACCCGATCGACCGGCAGGCCCGCCAGGCCGAGAGCATCGACGACCGCGTTCTCGTGATTGCCTACCTGCTCACCCAGGGGCGGTGGACGAAGCTCAAGATCCTCCAGTACGCAAACCTGTGGGCTTGCTCGATCGAGACGGTGCGCAGCTACGCCAAAGACGCCGCGCGCTTCATGCGGCTGATGGCGGGCAGCAAGAGCTTCAAGGCCCACGTCCGTGAGATCGACGCTCAGCTGCGCACCGCCTTCGAGCTGGCGATTGCCCAGGGCGACGCGAAGGGGGCGGTGGCCGCGGCCAAGGCCCGGGGCGAGCTGCACGGCGTCTTCGCCCCGAAGAAGATCGCCGCCACCGACGCCGAGGGGAAGACACTGCCCCCCGCGCCTCCGCTGCCCCCGAGCGTGGCCGTCTTCGTCAACAACGAGATCGCGCTGCGCTTCTGGGCAGCGACCGGACGACGGCCCACACCGGCGCAGGTGGCGCAGCTCGAGGCCGGTGTGCCACCCGAGGAGGTGGCACGGTCGGCGGGGCTCTTGCAGGGGACTTTGAGCCGTAGCTGACCCTGTGCGCCATGTTGTGCCATGATGCATGCCACCATGGCCAAGACCTCCCCCGCCGAGCCCGCCGCCCAGCCGGTCCCCGCGCCCCCGGCCGCCGTCCCCACGCCCACCGAGCCCCAGCAGCCTCCCCCTGATGCCCCCCGGCCGGACTGGCGCTCTGACCTCGCCCAGGGCCTGGCCGAGATGGCCAAAGAGCTGAAGCTCTCGGGCCACGCCCTGCTGGGCTTCCTCGCTGGCGTCCAGGGCGCCCCCGCCGAGATGACCAGCGCCGCCCACGACGTCGCCTTCGCGGTCAACACCGGCCTCGCCGGGCACCTCGCCGCCGAGGGGCTGCGCAAGGCCGGTCACGAGGGGCTCGCCAAGCTCCTGGTCGAGGTCGTCGACGGGGGCCTCGGCCAGGCCGAGGTGACCGCGCTGCTGCGTGAGCGCTTCCCTGAGCCGGTCAAGCCCCGGACCTGAGCCCCCGGTGGAGCTGCCGGCCGTCGTCGTGCTGCTGCTGCTGGCGCTGCTCCTCGGGGCCGCGTTCGGGGCGTGGTGCGCCTGGCCGTCGCCCCCACCCCCGCTCTCGCTGCCTCCGGAGCCCCCGCCGGCCCCGGTGTCCGTGCTGCTCGCTCCGCCCGCCGCCCCCCGGCCTCCCCCGGGCCGCTTCGGCCCCCAGGCCCAGGCCCTCGCCGAGGCCCTGCACGAGAGCTCCCCTCCGACCCCCGAGGCGCTGGCCTTCGTCCTGGCCGCCGTGGCCTCCGACGGGTGGAGCCTCGGGGTGGGCGAGATGCGCCAGGCGCTGATCGAGTACTCGGGCCTGCGGCCTGCGACGAGTGAGCACCTGGCGCAGCTGGCCATCCTCGCCCTGGAGGCTCGCCATGCAGGCGGCACCGCGCGTCCTCGTTGAGTACGGGCTCTCGCTGGCCGAGCGGCAGGCGATCGCGCTGCGCCTCTGGCAAGAGGAGATCCAGCGCGCTCGCGAGGACGTCAACCTGTTCGTCGAGCTGTGCGCTCGCAACGACCAGGCCGAGGGGTTTCCGGCCTTCGAGCAGCAGTGGTTTCACCGCGAGTGGCAAGAGGCGTGGTGCACGCAGCGCCGCGTCGTGTTCCACGGGGCCACGGGCTTCGGCAAGACGGAGCAGGCGATTTTTCACCTGCTCTGGAGAATGGGGCGGAACCCCACGATCCGGATCTTGCTGGTGGGCAAACAGCAAGAGAACGCCAAGCGCCTGCTGCGCAAGATCCGGCGCCAGATCGAGTCGAACCCGATGGTCCGGGCCGTGTTCCCCGAGCTGGTGCCCGGGCTGCCCTGGACCGACGACCGCCTGCGCCTGGCCGGCGCCGGCCTCGACACCACCACCGACACCGTCGAGACCTACGGCCTCGACAGCTCGCCCCAGGGCGCCCGCGCCGACATCGTCCTGGCCGATGACATCGTCGACTTCGAGAATTCGCTGACCGAATACCAGCGGAAGAAGCTGATCGCGTTCATCGACCAGGCCATCCGCACACGCCTCACGACGACCGGGCAGTTCTTCATGCTGGCCAACGCCTGGCACGAAGAGGACGTCACCTTCGACTATTCCAGGCGCGCCGGCGTCTGGTACCGGGCCTACCCCGCGGTCAACGACACCGGCGAGCTGCTCTGGCCCTCGTTCCGCTCGCAGGCCTGGCTCGACAGCGAGCGCGAGTCGATGCCCCTGGCCTCGTTCGAGCGCATGTACCTGTGCCGCCCCCGCTCGGACGCTACCCGCATCTTCCAGTCCAAGTGGTTCGCCGACGCCCGCAAGCGCGGGGCCTCGGTGCGCCCGCAGCGCGCCGTCGCCCACGCCTTCGACCGCGAGGGCTCGCTGCTCGATCCGGCGAAGCTGCACCTGGTGGGCGTGCTCATGGCCCAGCGCCTGCGGGTCGTCATCGGCGTCGACCTGGCCACGGGCAAGACCGAGAAGAAGCGCAAGAGCGACTTCACCGTCTTCTTCGTCCTGGGCATCCACCCCGACGGCAGCCGGCAGGTGCTCTGGATCGAGAAAGGCCGGTGGTCGGTCGACGTGTCGCTCGAGCGCCTCAAGCTCCTCGAACAGCGCTACCGGCCCGAGATGTTCGTCGTCGAGGACAACGGCGCCCAGGTGTTCCTGGCGCAGTTCGCCCGGGCCGGCGGCTTCGAGACGCCGATCATGGACTTCTCGACCGGCGCCGAGAAGTGGCACGAGTCGCTGGGCATCGAGGGCATCGGGGTCGAGATGCGCACCGGGCGCTGGATCATCCCCGCTCCGGCCCCGAGCGACACCGAGGCCGCTTACCGCGCCCGCCTCGCCCCCGACGAGCTGGAGAGCTACCTCGCCATCTGCGATTGGTCGTCGCATCTGCTCGACTTCAGCCGCGTCGGCCACACCCCCGACGACGTCATGGCCGGGTATTTCGCCAAGCAAGGCGCGCTGGCCATCGCCGGCGCCACCTTCGCCCATAGCCACGCGGCCGACGCTCCCCCCGGGCCCCTGGCGACGGAGCACCAGCAGTCGCAGGCCACGGGCACCTGGGGCACGGCCATGGCGCTCTTTCAGCCCCCCGCGCCCGCGCCGCCAGCGACCGACCCCGCCCCCCCGCCTGCGCCCGCCCCACCTGCGCCAACACCTGCCCCCGTGCTGTCGGAGCACGTCCGCCGCCTTCTCGGCCTCGCCGCCTGACCTCGGAGCCCCATGGACCTCGCCGCCTTCCTCGCCCTCGCCCTCGACCCCCAGCGCCTCGCCGCCACCATGCGCGCCAAGAAGCTCGCCCGGAACGAGGCGTACTGGCTCGGCCAGCAGTACGAAGAGCGCGCCCTCGACCTCCAAGGCTATCGGAAGAACACCCCGGGCGTGTACGGCTCGGGGGTCCGCACCCCGGGCTGGAACGAGCGCGATCCGGGGGCCGTCTGGAACCTCCGAGGCGAGGTGGTCAGCGAGATCACCGACTGGACGCTGGGCGGTGACGCCTGGTGCCGTCTCGATGTGGCCGACGACGACGCGGCCGAGGACTGGCTCAACACGGTCGCGGGCCTGACGAACATGGGCGACGTCCTCGCCCAGGCCCGTGACTACGGCGGGGGCATGGGCACGGCCGTGGTCTCGTTCGCGGTGCGTGATGGAGAATTCGCCCTCGAAGCGCACAACCCCCGGCTCTGCTGGCCCCTGTCCTGGCGCGACCCCCACAAGCACCGCCCGGCCGAGGTGGTGATGATTTACCGGGGCGACGAGCCGCTGGCCAAAACCGAGGACGACCAGCCGCTCTTCGCCCGGGTGTGGACCGAGCGGGAAGAGGCCCTGCTGCGGCGCGACAAGGCCCCCGAGACCAGCAAAGAGCGCTGGCTCTGGACAGAAGTGGAGCGGGTCACCCACGGGCTCGGCTTCTGCCCTGTCTACTGGCACCCGCAAAACTCGAGGAGCGGCAGCCACGAGGGCAACCACGACGGCGAGGGCACCGCCGGCGAGATCGACGAGGTCAACGAGTTGTTCGCGGCCGCGGGGGCCACGACGAAGCGCAACGCCGACGACACCCTTGTCGTCAAAGAGGATCCCGCACTCAACCCGGGGACCGTGCGGAAGGGGGGCTTCAACACGATCTTCGCGCGCAACGGCGCCGAGTACTTGAGCCAGAAGGGCGAGAGCGCCGAGATCTGCATGAAGCTCGCCGAGAAGCGGGCGCAGCACGTTTACCGACAGAGCGGCGTCGCCATGGTCGACATCGAGACCCTCAAGGGGGCGACCTCGGGCGAGGCCCTCAAGCGGATCTTTCAGCGCACGCTGAAGACCGCGGGAACACTGCGCCGTGACTACGCAAAGGGGCTGATCGTGCCCCTCTGCCAGGGGCTGCTGGCCAGCGCCCGCACGCTGCTGGCCCGCGGACTGACGCTTGCCGTCCCCCCCCGGGTCACCCCCGGCGAGGGGCGCGAGATCACCGTCGAGCCCCGCCACCCGGGCAAGAGCACCTTCGTCGCCTGCCTATGGCCCGACCCCTTCCCGCCGACGATGACCGACCAGAAGGCCCTCGTCGACGCGGCCAGCGCCGCCGTCACGGGCAAGGTCATGAGCCGGCGCACGGCGGTGACGTGGCTGGCCAACAGCCCCATCCCGATCAGCGACGTCGAGGCCGAGCTCGAGGCCATCGAGAGCGACGAGAAGGCCGCGGCCGAGCGGCAGCAGACCATGCTGGGGCTGGGCGAGCCTCCGGAGGGCAAGGCCGGCGACCCGGGGGGCAAGGCGCTGCCCGAGGACGACGACGAGGAAGAAGCGCCGGCGAGCAGCAAGGCCGGCGCAACCGCGGCGGCTTGATCCGTGACCGCCGTCCCCGTCGTCCCCAAGAGCTTCACCAAGCCCGTCCCGGCCTCGCAGGCCCGCTCGGCCATCCAGGAGCAGCTCGACGCCAGCCGCGAGCGGGTCGAGCGCATGGCCGAGGCCAGCAAGCGCGAGGTGGTGCGGCAGCTGGTCGCCCTCGAGGCCGAGCTGCGCGAGCGCCTGGTCGAGCAGCAGCGCGCTGGCCGGGGGGACTCGTGGACGGCGGCCGACACCGAGGCCACCCTCGTCCAGGTCCGCGAGCTGCTCGGGCGGCAGGGGCGCGAGTTCAAGGGGATGCTCGCCGCCAACGCGACGACGGCGCGGCGGCTGGGGGTGAAGAGCGCGGCGGCGGTCCTGCACCACTTCGAGGGCAAGCGCGGGGGCCCGGTGCGCCCCCTGGCGCTCGAGGCCACGGCCGCCGCCCAGAACCCCCTGCTGGCCCGCCACGAGGCCTCGGTGGCTCGGTACGGGGCTCGGACCATCGGGCGCATCGCGGGGGTCATCCAGAGGGGCCTGCTGGTGGGTGACACCTTCAGCGAGATGACCGACCGCCTGACGGGTAAGCGGGGCGCTCCCGGGGTGCTGGTGCAGTCGGCCGGGGATGCAGCTCGCATCATCAGGACCGAGGGGCTTTTTGCCATGAACGCTGGGGCCCACGAGGAAGCTCTCGCCCAGAGGGCCAAGCGCTTCCCCGACCTAAAAAAGCGTATCTGCGAGACGTTCGACTCTCGAACTGCGCCGGACAGCTACAGCGTCCACGGGCAGACACGCGAGCTAGAGCAGCCCTTCGCTGATGCCTTCGGCCACAGCGCTACCCATCCCCCTTTGCGCCCGAACGATCGCGCCGTGGAGATCGTCTGGCGAGACGCCTGGGACGAGGGCTAGCCCCGCATCGCCAGGTGGACGTGCCAATCCTCCGCACGCACGCAAGGGAGCCGCCATGCAGCGGCCTGCTCGCGGGCGACACCCAATCCATCCGCGCACACGCAGGGGAGCCGCCCCCCCGAGATGCTCGCCGGCCAATCCTCCGCGCATACGCAGGGGAGCCACCCCGCGGGCGCGTTGCTCTTCGGTCCACACCCAATCCTCCGCGCATACGCAGGGGAGCCCGGCGGCCCGGACCTCGAAGGCGATGGCCTCGCCAATCCTCCGCGCATACGCAGGGGAGCCCCTTGGTTACGCGGCCTTTTTGTCACCTGGCTTCCCTTTGTTTTGCGCGGTAGCACGCCTCGCGACGCGCCCTTTCTGCTTCGTAGGCCGGGAAACCCCGTCGCCTCCACAGACTTCACTCCCGGCGATTTGCCGGCTGTCCTCGTACCGTTGCACCAGCACCTTGGCGGCGTTGATGTCGGCATGATCTTCATGACCGCAGGCCAGGCACCGGAAGCGGCTCTGGCTCGGGCGGTTGGCCGCGTCGACGTGACCGCAGGCGGCGCACGTCTGCGACGAATAGGCTGGAGTCACCTCGACCACGGTGGACCCGTAGATGGTGGCCTTTTGCTTCAGCAGGGCAACGAACTTGCCCCATCCTCCGCTGAGGATCTTGCGGTTGAGCCCCGCCTTCTGCGCCACCTTGCTCCCCGGCTCTTCCGCGGTCCCCTTGGCGCTCGCCGTCATGTTGGCGATGTTCAGAGCCTCGACAACGACAACCGCGTGGCTGCTGGCGTAGTGCTTGGCCAGCTCTTGCAGCACATGCTCTTGCCGACGCCGCAGCTTTCGTTGAGCACGCCCCGCCTTGAGGATGGCTTTTCGCTTGTTGGCGCTGCCTCGCTTCTTTTTGCTGATCTGGCGGCGCAGTCGGTCGACCTTGGCGGCGTCGCGATCAAGAAATGCTGGGCGGGGGACAAGCCTGCCCAGACTGTCCGCAATCAGGTTGGTCACACCGCGATCAATGCCGACGGCTGGGCCGGCCGGGGGCTGCGCTGGCGCGGTGGCGGTCGCCTCTTGCTTGTAGACGAGGCTGACAAACCACTGGTCAACGTCGCGAGTGATCGTGGCCGACACCGCTTCGCCGCTCACCTCGCGGTGCTGGACAACGGGCACCAGTCCGAGTTTTGGGAACTTCAAGGCGGGCTTCGCCTCGTGGGTCACAAGGCGAGCGACGATGGCAGCCTCGTAGACGCCCAGCGGTGGCTTGCTTCGCCCCTTGAACCGAGGCGCCCCGGCAGTGCGTGAGAAGCATCGTTTCCAGGCCGCCTCCAGGTCACCCAGCACAGCGGCCTGAGCCCGACGAGGCACGTCGGCCATCCAGTCCATCTCCGCTCGCAAGGCGGTCAACTCGCGCGACTGGCCGTAGGCCGTGGGGTAGATGCGTTCTCCCTTGGACCGAGCAAGGCCAAGGTTCCACTGCTCCAGAGCCACGTTCCAGAGCACACGAAGTGCCCCTTGCCACTGGCGCAGTCGCCCCTCTTGCTCAGGGGTAGGGTAGATCCGGAATTTGTAAGCGATGTGGGCCATAATTCACGGTGCGCGCAGAGACATACGGCAAGGGCTAGATTCCATGGCGCAGTCTTCCGTACATGCGCAACTGGCCCGTCTCCTGGCAGCCGAGGGGCAATCTCTCTCGCATGCGCGGAGGCACCCCTCGCGAGGTGCCTTTCCTGGCTCATCGGCCTCCCAACGGAGTCGCCTCCCCAGGCTTCATCACCACCGATTTGGCGGCTGTCGATCATCAGGCTACGCCCCGCCCGCCCCGCCCGCCCCTGCCGCCTCGCGCCTGGCGACCTGGCGCACGCAGTAGCGCACCAGATCGCTCTGGTTTTGGATGCCGGTGGCGCGGCGAGCCTGCTCCAGATCGGCTTTTAGCTCGTCGGTCATCACCACCCGGAGGAGTTCTTTGGGGGGGTCACCCATGGCGCTCAACCTGGCACACAAAGGGGTTGCATAGCAAGCCCATGGCACACTGGTAGCCATGGCGTAGCCTCATAATATCTGCACAAAGGCTAGTCATTCTGAGGGTTTGCGCCAAAGTGTGCCAACAGGTCACAATGAGCCTCGCCCATGGCCGCGACCCTCCAGCTCCTGATCGAAATCGCCTCGCGCGATCCGGCGGTGGTGTCGTCGCCCCAGACGTCGATCCAGCGCGACGTCGTCGCCACCAGCCACGACTACCTCGACGTCACCCCGCGCAAGGTCGCCACCGCGGGCGCCGTCGGGGCTGTCTTCGTCCAGCTCGAGACCCCCGTGGTGCAGATCGAGCGTATCGTCGCCGACCTCGCTGCCAGCGCTGACCTCGTGCTGCGCTTCGGCGGTGCGGTGGCCGAGGTGCTCGGGGCCAGCGCCGCGCCCAGCTTCGCCGGGGGCGAAGACCTGGTGCTGGCCATCGACGCGGGTGGCAACGTCACCGTCGCCTTTCAGGCCGGCGACAACACGCAGGCCCTGGCCGCCAAGCGCATCAACTACGCCTTCGGGGCCCAGGTCGCCGACCTCGACACCAGCGGCAAGCTGCGTTTGCGCGGAGCCCTCACCGGGGGCGCCGACGCGGAGGCCAAGGGCTACGCCTTCGGCAAGGTCAAGGTCGTCTCGGGTTCGGCCCTCGCCACCCTCGGGCTCACCGCGGGCAGCACCTACGGCCAGGGCGACGACCAGCGCGTGGGGCCCGGGAGCTTCGTCAAGACCTTCCCGACAGGCGCTCTGCCCCGGCGGTTGGAGCTGAGCGGCAGCGCCGGCAACGCGAAATTCTGGCTCGCCGGCAAGGCGAGCTGAAAGGCAAAGATGACTCTGAAAGATTGGCTCAACCTCGGCGAAATCAACAAGCTGGCGGCGGTCTTCAAGGCCACGCTGCTCGGTGAGCGCGTCCACGCGGGCGGCATCCGCTTGCAGCGCGAGCCGGCCCTCGCCGTCTCCGGCGCCGCCGCCACCCCCAGCTACACCGTGCTGCAGCTGCTCTACGTGAAGACCATCGGCACCGGGGCCCCCGCCGTGAAGACCGCGCTGATCAACGGCGGCACCCCCTCGGCCGGCCAGGCTGCCCCCAACGCCGGCGGCACCTCGATCGCGTTCAACGCCGAGACCACCGGCACCGGCACCGCCGATGTCGTGTACCTCACCGCCGACCCGCCCAAAGACGCCAACGGCGTCGCCGCGTCGGACCTGGCCGCCAGCCCCGTGGGGCTCGGCTGATGCCCCACCTGCGGATGCTCTGGGGGCTGGCGTTCCTGCTCTCTGCCAACACCGGCGACGGTGCGGGCGGAGGCGCGGGGACAGGGGCTCCCCCTCCTGGCGCAGGTGCCCCTCCGCCCCCGGCGCCTGCCGCAGGCCCCGACCCCGAGAAGATCAAGGCGGAGGCCCGCGCCGCGGCCCGCGCCGAGTTCCTCAAAGAGCAGGGCTTTGAAGACGAGACGGCGTACAAGAAGCACCTCGACGACAAGAAGAAGGCCGAGGACGCCAAGCTCTCGGAGCACGAGCGCAGCCAGAAGGCCCTCGCCGAGGCCCTCAACAACCACAAGGCGACCGAGTCCAAGCTCGAAGCCCTCAAGGATGAGCTGAAGACGGAGCGGGCCGAGCGGGCTCTCGAAAAGCTGTTCTATGCCCAGGGTGTGCGCCCCGAGGCGCAGACGGTGGCTCGCGCGCTCTACGACGCCGAAAAGAAGGCGGATCCCAAGGCCGAAGACAAGGCCATCTTCGAGAAGATCCGCAAGGACTGGCCCAACGTCTTCGGCGCCTCGACGCAGCCCCTCGCCACCACCTCGCCCAACACGCCCGCCGCGGGCGCCAACGGCGCTCCTCCCGCCAACGGCCTCACCTTCGACGCCAGCAAGCTCAGCGACGCTGAATGGTCGAAGTGGCGCCAGGAAAACAACGTCTGAACTCGGAGCCTGAGTCATGCCCAACTTGATCCCCAGCGGCGTCCCCGCCTCCCTCGGTAACCTGATCCAGACCAACGCGCTGATGCGCGTTGCGAAGGACGCCCTGCGCCCCGAGGCGCGCTACCGCGCCGACGCCGGCCGGGAGAAGCTGCCCATGGGCACGGGCGTCACGATGAACTTCTCGCGCCTGGGTCTGCTCGAAGTCGACCTCAAGGCGGCCGAGACCCTCGGCTCCACCGACCGTGGCAACTACGAGGTCGAGCGCTACACGGCCGCGCCCGTGGCCTTCGCCAAGTCGATCGACATCTCGGCCATGGACGCCTTCGTCCAGAGCGTCGGCAAGAAGCCGGAGCAGGCGGTCACCCGCCTGGCCGAGTGGGCGGGCCGCACATCGAGCCGCATGGCCCGCGGCAAGCTGTTTTCCGGGGCCTTCATGGGCCACACCATCGTGCGCACCTCGCACGGCTCTGGCGCTGCCATCCTCGACGTCGACAGCCTCGCCGGCTTCCGCTTCCAGTACGTCGCCGGCCTGCCGGTGGCCGTCAGCGCCACCAACGCGATCCCGATCAGCATCCGGGCCGCGACCGACATCACCAACCGCAAGGTGACCGGCGTCACCCCCGCCGACCCCAACTTCCCCGACGGCCCGGGCACCCTGACCCTCGACGGCACGCTGGGCGCGGCCGTCGCTGCGGGCAGCTACTGCTTCGTGCAGCGCAACTCGGCCGTGGTGCTCCAGGCCCCCTTCATCGTGCGGGCCCAGAACCGCGCCAGCACCGAGTCGATCCTGGCCACCGACCTGCCGGTGTACACGGATATTCTCAAGATGCGGCAGCGCCTGGTCGACCGCGGCGTGCGCCCTCACCAGAGCACCGGCACCTACCACCTGCACGTCGACGCGACCTTCCGCGAGAAGGTCGTGCAAGACGCGGCCTACCGCACGGCGTTCCAGGGCGCGGGCCTGTCGCCCGTGTTCGGTGCGGGCAGCTTCTTCAGCGGCGCCGAGGGCATCACCATCCTCGAGAACAACGACAGCCCCGGCCAGGGCAAGGGCAAAGAGGTCTCCTGGAAGTCGCACGGGTCGAGCGTCCAGATGCAGGACATCGGCCTGCCGCTGGTCAACTCGGCCGGCGTCGTCGTGCGGCGCGCGATCATGACCGGCGAGGAGGTCTTGACCGAGTGCTACATCGACCACCGCGAGGTGCTCGCGGCTGGCGGCGCGAGGCTCGTGCACAGCTTCGGTGACATGGCCGTCTACGACCTCAACGGGCGGCCCTTCCTGGCGGGCAACATGGACGGCTGGGTGATGATGCTGCGCCCGCCGCTCGACGAGCGCGCGATGGTGACCTCGATCACCGCGGTCAATTATTTCGACTACGTGCTGCCGTCGGACGTCTTCTCGGTGGCCAACGCCAACGACCAGACGCCCTTCAAGCGCGCGGTCGGCCTCGAGTACGGCTCCGACTGGTGACCGCATGCCCCCGACGAGCTGGACGGACGACGAGTACGGCCTGGTGGCCAAGGCGCTGCTCTACCCGGGAAGCCGGGTGGCTGCGGTCGTCTCGGGCTATTCCGGGGCCGTGCCCGTCGCCTGGCAGCTCGACGGGCGGCTCCAGCAGCTCTCCGAGGGCGCCAAGCAGGACGCCCTGACCCTGGCTCGCCAGATCCAGGCCGGCGAGGACGCGCTCTTTGCCGGGGCCTTCGGTGGCACCGGGGGCTGCGCGGGCGCCGGCCGGGGGGCCGTCCTGCAGGTCGGCGACATCAAGCTCGACCCTCGCCTCGGGCGCACCGAGCGCGAGTCGCTGCTGACCAGGGCCCGCGAGCGCCTCGCGGCCCTGGTCGATTTCTGCATCAACCCCAACCGCTCCGGCCTCGGCGCCGGCGGTGGCGTCAGCGGGTCGTGGTCGGCATGAGCGGCGTCGACGCCCCGAGCCCCCCGCGCCGCCCCCGGACCCTTCACGAGGAGCTGGCCGCCGAGGCCGCCGCCATCCGGGGAGAGGTCCACGGCTGCGTCGGCGACCGGCCTTACCGCGTGTTCATCGTCGTCCGGGGCTGGTCGGGGGGCGAGCCCGGGCGCGGCGAGGCCGTCGAGCTGCGGCGCACCGAGCTGGGCTGTGGCCCGGCCTGCGGCGGCGGGGTGACCCCTCCGCTGGTGGTGCTGTCGGGGGGCTGGTCGCGCAGCATGCACGGCCTGGTCGAGGAAGGCCGGGCCGTCGTCGAGGAGCTCGACCCCACCCTCACCGAGGCCCAGCTCGCCGGCTACGGCCGCCTGGCCGAGGACGAGGCAACCTTCATCGAGGTGGTGCAGGACGAGCGTGACGGCGTCGGCGCCGACCGCGCCGTGCGCCGGTACCTGATCGACGCGCCCCCCTTCCGCGACGCTCGCCGGTTCGGCTGGGCGCTGCGGCTCCGGGCCATCGAGCCGCAGGGCGTGCTGCCTCCGGCCCAGGAGGCCCCGTGAAGCGCGTTAAGACCACCGCTGGTGGCCTGGCCTCGGCCCTGCGGCAGATGGCCGTGGACGTGCCCAAGGCGCTCGAGCACGGCATGGTCGACGCGGCCGAGCAGCTCAAGGGCTCGCTGGTGCAGCGAGAGATCGCCGCCACCAGCCCTCAGCCCGTGGACCAGGGGCAGTACAAGGCCGGCTGGACCTCGCACGAGGTCGAAGGCGGCGCCGTGGTGGGCAACACCACGAAGCAGGCCCTCTGGATCGAGCGCGGCCGCGGCCCGGGCCCGGTGCCGTTCAAGGCGATCCTCGAGTGGGTGCGCCGCAAGGGCTTTGTCCGGGCGTCGGTGAAGGCGGCGAAGAAGGCTTCGGGCCCCCTTCAGCGTGACGAGAAGGGGCGCTACAAGGGCGCCTCCGAGCAGGAGATCGCGCGGGCAGAGACCACCGCGGCGCTCGCCATCACGCGCAAGATCGAGCAGCAGGGCATCGAGCCCCGGTGGGTGCTCCGCCGGGCCATCGAGGCCCTCAAGAGCAGGCTGCCGGGCATCCTGCGCCGGGCGATGGCCGACGTGGGGCGAGCATGAAGCCCTCCCCCCGCGACCTCTCCGCCCAGCAGCTGGCCACCGACGCCGGGCTGCTCACCGTCCCCTCGGCCGACGACACCGCCGAGCTGAGCCCGGAGCGCGCCGTGATGGTCGCCCTCGGGTGGCACCTCGGCCGGGTCGAGACGCTCGTCGAAGGCAGCAGCGCCCCCCTCAAACCGCTCCGGGTGACCTCCGAGTGGCCGCAGGGGACTGCGCCCGCCGTCTACCCCTGGATCACGGTCATGGGGCGCACCAGGACCGAGCGCGACGCCATGACCGGCATCCCGTTCCGCCTCGACGGGCGCGACGTGATCTCGACCGACGAGGCGTGGGGGCTCTGGCGCGTGGGCGAGGACGTGGGCGAGGGCGTGGTGCACATCTTCGCCAGCTACGAGGCCCACCGCACGGCCCTGGCGCACGCGGTCGAGCAGGCCCTGACCGGCAACCTCGACACGCTCCAGGGCCTCGGCCTGCCTCTGCCCGAGGCGTTCCTGCCGCCCCCCTTCCGCGAGCTGCTCGACCCCGCGGCCTTCCCCCTGGCCCGCGTCTCGCTCGCCGGCCCCGGGGCTCCCATCGACGACGACCTGGGCGCCGCCGGCGGCGTCTGGCGGGCCGACGTGCCCTTCACCTGGCAGGCGCCGCGGCTGGCCGCCCGCCGCCGACTGCCCGATATCCGCGGCGAGGTCACCGTGACCGTCGCCGCCCCCTCGGAGGCATGACCCCATGTTCACTCGCCGATTTTCCGCCATCCCCTCGATCACCGCCCTGCTCGCCGTCTCGGGCGTCGTCCTCGTCGACGCGCCCCCGGCGCGCCCCGTCAACGCCGCGCCCTTCGGCAAGATCATCGTCGTCGGGGAGACCGAGGACGGCGACTTCAACACCCCCACCGACCTGCTCACCTCGCAGGACCAGGCCACGAAGTTCGGCCTCTTCGGCTACACCTACGGCTCGCTGAAATACCAGTACCCCTGCGCCAAGAAGAGCGGCGGCAGCGAGTTCTGGAACGGCAATTTGTGGGTCCAGACCACCAAGCTGGTCTTCGGCGGGGGCATGGCGATCTGCCGGGTCGACACCTCGATCGGCAACGTCGTCCTGACCCCGCGGGCCTTCCTCCAGTCGACGGTCAAGGCGCCCTTCGCCCTCGACCACGGGCTCACCTTCATCTTCAACCCCAACGGCACCGGCAACGTCACCGTCACGCTCAACGCGGTCGCGGCGAGCCACACCGGGGCGGCCGGCACGTTCAACAGCTTTGTCGGCGGCGAGACCCTCAACCTGGCCCTCGACAACGGGGCGAGCTTCGACGTGGTTTTCCAGCCCGGCGACACCAGCATCGCAGCCATCATCAGCCGCATCAACACGGTCTACGGGCAGACCATCGCCAGCAACTCGGGCGGGCAGCTCAAGATCGCCTCGCTGAAGAAGGGCACCGCCTCCAAGCTGGTCATCGCGGCCGGCGCCGCGGCCACCACGCTGGGGCTCACCGCGGGCACCTACAACGGCACGAGCACCTCGAACATCGCTGACGTCGCCGCCACCACCTTCGCTGAGCTGAAGGCCCTGCTGGTCGCAGCCTCCGCCCTGGTCACCATGAGCACGGGCCTCGACGGCTACCCCCGGCTGGTCTCCAAGCTCGGGGGCACGGGCTCGGTCGCCATCGGTGCGGGGACGGCCAACACCGCCCTCGGCTTCACCGCGTCGAGCAGCGCCACCGCGGCGCTGCCTGCGGCCGTCTCGCTGCCGGCGGGGCTGCGGTGCAGCGCGGCTGGCGCCGACGCCTCGCGCGTCGTCACCATGCAGACCAAGACCGCGGCCAAGGGCTCGACCGGCACGATCACCATCCCCGTGCGCCCCGCCGTCGACGACGGCACCTACGCCGGGGTCAACGCCGCGACCATCGACACGCTCGAGGACGCCCCCGCCGACCTGGAGTGGTCGGTCACCAACCTCGCCGCCCTGACGGTCGCCCTGACCGCCTCGCAGCTCGACAGCCGCTACCTGACGGCGATCGACGCCACCCTGGGGATCGCCCGCGACGTGACGAAGAAGGCGTCCGGCATCCTCTCGGCGCGCCAGAGCGACGCGATCCGGGCTCGGCTGCGGCAGAACGCCATCGACGCCAGCGCCAACGGCCACCAGGGCCGCCGGGCGTTCCTCTGCCCTCCCAACGGCACCAGCGCCAACACGATCATCGGCAGCGCCGCCCCCGGCGTGGGGGCTTACCGGGCCGAGGAGGTGGCCTACGAGGCGGGGGGTATCCGGTGCTTCCTGCAGGAGCTGATCGACGGCGGGCACGCCACCGACGGCCTCTGCACCCGGCACCCCGACGCGCTGAAGGCGGCCCGCTGGGGCAGCCTCACGCCGGGCTACAACCCCGGGCAGCTGCCCGAGGAGGCGGGGCTGCGCTACAGCCCCTCGATCTTCCTCGGCCTGGAGAGCGCGGCGGCAAGCTGGGACATCTCCACCTACAAGGCGTTCAAGGCGGCCGGGGTCTGCGGGGCGTTCTTCGACGCTCAGAACGGCATCACCTTCGAGCAGGGGATCACGGCGGTGGACCCCAGCGCCGACCCGTCGCGCGTCGACATCTCGCGCAAGACCCTGGCCGACTTCATCGGCGACTCGTGCGCCGCCTTCCTGCTCCCCCAGGCCAAGCGCCAGGGCACCGTCAACCGCCGCGAGCAGCAGCGCGCGGCCATCGAGGGCTTCCTCGACGGCCTGCTGGGTGACACCGTCCAGGAGTTCCTGGTCTCGCTGGTCGACGGCCAGGCCACCCACGTCGTGCGCTGGGATGTGTCGGTGACACCCATCCAAAGCGACGACGTGATCTTGTTCAACCTGAGCGTCGGCCCCAACGCCGTCGCGCTGAGCCGAGGGTGAGGTAAACGACCATGGGCGCACTTCGTTACGCAGGCCAAGAGGGGTCGCTGACCCTCATCAACAGCACCACCCAGGAGCAGCAGCTTCCGAGCCTGAACCTGGAGAGCTGCTCGTTCGGGTTCCCGTTCGAGCTGACCAAAAAGCAGTTCATCGGCGAGATCGGCCCCACCTACCGCGAGTTCGCGGACGGGTACGAGGCCGAGTTCAAGTTCGAGCCCTCCGACGCCGACGAGATCGTGGCCTACGTCAACGCCGTCAAGGCGAAGGCCGAGGGGGCGAGCACCGACGAGTTCGCGATCCAGATGCGCTTCGCCAGCCCCGATGGGCCGACGCTGCAAGTCACCTTCCGCGACGCTCACTTCGAGGGCCTGCCCTTCGAGCTGGGCGGCCGCACCGAGTTCTTGACCGGCACCCACAAGGTGAAGGGCAAGACCTACAAGATCCAGACGATCTGAAAGGCTCACGTTCCCCATGACCCAGCCCGCCCCCGAAGTCCCCGGCCTCTCCCGCGCCGCCCTCTCCTCGCTCGGCTCTCGCCCGGGCTTCGCGATCTTTCTGCCTGGCGAGTGCCTCAAGGCCGACTCCAAGCTCTGGAACGAGGCCCAGCGGCAGAGCGGCGTCTTCGCGAAGGGCGTCTTTCTCTCGGCCTCCGAGGAGGAAGAGGCGATCACGGAGGCGGCCCGCGAGGGCAAGGCCCCTGCGGCCCCCGTCTACTCGATCCGCAAGAGCCTCTCGGCCATCTCCGAACCCATGCAGGTGGAAGAGGAGGATGGCGTCAAGCTGGCGCCAGGCACCTGGCGCGTGATCCCCGCGCTCGAGCGGCGGGCCTACTGGGACGAGCTCGGCCCGATGGGGCGCGCCCTCTTCGTCCAGGCGTACCAGCTCGCCAACAGCCCGAGCCAGGCCGTGCTGGAGGTCGCCCTCAAATCGTTTCGCGTCCTCGCCTGACCCTCACCATGTCGTCCGCTTTCTGGCCCGCTACGTCCGCCTGTCGGTCGAGGATCGTCTTGACCAGATTTACGACGAGGCTGCGGCCTTTGTGCAGGACGGCGGGCTCAGCTGGGACGAGTACTGGCACACACCGCGCCCCCGGCTGACCCGCTACGCCGAAGCCTGCAACCGGCGCGCAGAGAAGCAACAGCGCGAAGCGGAGCGCGAGGCCCGGAAGAGGTAGCGAGCGATGGAAGGCATCCAGTACGACGTCAGCGCGGTCTTGAAGGTGGCCCAGGCCGGGGCGTTCCACACCGAGATGGGGCGCGCCGCCAAGGGGGCCGACACGCTCCAGGGGGCGCTCGACAAGCTCAACAGCGGGGCGCAGACCTTCGCCGGCGGTCTGTCGACCCTGGTCAGCCGCACCACCGCTGTGGTCGGTGGCCTGGCCACCGCCACCGTCGCCGCGACGGCCGCCGGGACCGCCCTGGCCGTGGCCCACGTCGGCAAGAACCTGTCGATGCTCGAAGACAAGGGCATCCAGCTCACGGCCGTCGTCGCCGCCGCCACCGAGCAGCAGTTTGGAGCGGTCCGGGGAGAGACCGACAAGCTCTTCGCCGGGTTCCGCGAGGACGCGGTCAAGAGTGCGGGCGAGACGCAAGACTTCGTCGACACCGCCTCCAAGCTCGCGGGCCCCCTGCTCGGCGCCGGCAAGTCGATGGCCGACCTGCGGGAGATCACCAAGGGCGTGATCGCCACGGCCCCCGCCCTGGGGGTGAAGTTCGAGCAGGCCGGCTCCGACGTCATGCGCATGCTCCAGGGCAGCGCCGGCGCCGACCTGCCCTTCTTCAAGGCGTTGCAGTCGATCCCGTCGCTCGGGGTGCAGAGCGCCGAGGCGTTCAACAAGCTCGACATCGGCAAGCGCGTCGAGATCGTCAGGAAGGCCCTGACCAACCCGGCCTTCCTCGCGGCCTCCGATGCGGCCGGCGACAGCTTCTCGGGCCTGATCTCGACAAGCCAGGACCTGGCCAAGACGATGGGCGGCCTCGCGGTCTCCCCCGCCTTCGGCGCCGTCAAGCGAGGGCTCAAGAGCGTCACCTCGACGATCATCGAGGGGCTCGGCGAGAAGGGGGCGCTCCGGGGCAGCCTGGAGACCCTCGGCGAGCGCGTGGGGCACCGCTTCGAGCAGGTGGGGCAGCAGCTCGGCCGCATCTTCCCCGACCTCAACGGCTCGCTCGCGGGCACCGTCGACCTGGTGACAAGGCTCGCCGACCAGGGCATGGCCCGGGTGGTCTGGGGGGCGACGCAGATCGCCGACCACTGGCCCGAGATCACGGCCCAGGCCGCGAAGTTCGCGGGCTGGATCGACCACGCCGCCGACCGGGGCATCGCGATGGTCCGGGCGCTGGGCGGGGGGGACATGGTCAAGGGGCTCGAGCGCGCCGGGCTTCTGCTCGCCGGAGGGCATGCGGCCGCCCCCGTGGGCAGCATGGCCATGGGCGGGCTCCAGAGGGCCCAGGGCGCGTTTTCGCTGGGGCGCCTGGCGATGGGGGCCGGCGGCGCGGCCACGGCCGCAGAAGCCGCCGCCGGGGCCGGCGGGGCCGCGGCAGGGGCCAGCGC
>CAYOFO010000010.1:0-29567 GCA_964403325.1 uncultured Gammaproteobacteria bacterium
AGAAGATATTTTTATTATTACCTATGAAAAATAATTTTCCGGGCGAAATTGCCTTGTCGATTCTTATCATTGCTCTTTTGGTATTTTTTTTGAATCCGTTTAGTTTCCTCATGCCGAGCATGATGCAAATGACTTTGCTCGGAATTCTCGTCGTAGTTTTTGTGGCGTTTGGTATTTTTGTCTGGAAAGAAAATATTCATGACGAGCGTGAAGGCCTGCACCGGCTGGTGGCAAGTAGGGTTGGGTTTTTAGTTGGTTCAGCCGCACTCCTCATCGGAATAATCGTACAAAGTTTTTCCCTGCATACCGATCCATGGCTCGTTTTTTCACTGGGAGCAATGGTGTTAGGGAAGTTGGTTACAATTCTCTACGCTAAGTCAAAATTTTAATAATTGTAAAGATGGTGATTTGATGGATGTAAAATTTTTTCGATTTTGGAAAAGTTTTTTTGTGAAAATTTGTGGTTTATCCCCAGTATCAATGTAAAAAGAACTTTACATTGGTGGCACTCTAACGTATACTCTACTTAACATTTGATTATTCATAAATATATAGGTATGAAAAATAAAAATACAGCCATTACTTTTGTTGGCACACTCGTACTCGTTATGCTACTCGGAGCTGGTTGCGAAAGACCGATGGTAAAAAATGATATCCCTTTGGAAACGACGGTAAACGGCGATAATATGACAGTTATGATGCAGGATGGGGTTATGGTAAGTGAAGGGGAAAATGGAAAGATGGTTAAAATGGATCGTAATATGGTGTTAAAAGATGGAACTCAGGTAATGATGAATGGGGAAGTGATGAAAAAAGATGGTACAAAAACGATGATGAAAGAAGGTGAAGGTATGATGATGGATGGAAGTATGACGGCTCCTCACGCCATGAACGCGCAAAACAATGCTGTGGCTAAGGGAAGTGGGGCGATGAATAATCTGGGAGTTGTAGTACTAGGCATCTACGAAGATTATACTCCAGAAAAACTCGTTCTGGCTGAGAATAAAAAAGTGATTCTCTTTTTTAAAGCAAATTGGTGTCCAACCTGCCAGGGTGCTGATAAAAATATTTTGAGCAGCAAAATTCCGTCCGACATTGCCATTCTCAAGGTAGATTATGACACTTCGTTTGAGCTTAAGAAAAAATATGGCGTGACTGTCCAGCATACCTTTGTTCAAGTTGATAAAAATGGCAATATGATCAAAAAATGGATTGGTGGCGAAACCATTTTAGATATTGAAAATAAACTTAAGTAGCTCTATGACTCTTTTGTTAATTTCCTTTATCGCTGGACTTCTCACCGTTCTCGCGCCGTGCGTACTGCCACTTCTCCCAATTATTATTGGCGGATCCGTGAACGATGCACACGACCGGTGGCGTCCATTTATTATTACCGCTTCGCTGGCGTTTACGGTAGTCGCTTTTACCCTTATTTTAAAATTCAGTACCGCGTTTATTACTATTCCTCAAGAAGTCTGGAATTTTATTTCGGGCACCATCATTATCATTTTTGGTCTCATCAGCATTTTTCCAACTGCTTGGGAAAAAATTTCCATCAAGTTTAATTTCTTGGGAAGGTCTAATAAACTCCTGAGTGAATCCAACAGCAAAAAATCTCGTTTAGGCGAAGTTTTAATTGGCTTATCACTTGGACCAGTTTTTTCCAGCTGTTCGCCAACGTATTTCCTCATTCTGGCTACGGTTTTACCACAAAGTTTTTCCAAAGGCCTGTTGTACCTTATCGTCTACGCCCTTGGATTGTCAGTAATGTTGCTTCTGATTGCCTTGCTCGGACAACGCCTTATTAAGCGTTTGCGTTTTGCTGCGGATTCTCATGGTTGGTTTAAGCGCGGACTCGGCGCTCTGTTTGTTTTGGTGGGTATTTTTATCATTAGTGGCGTTGATAAAAAGATTCAGACGTATGTTGCCACCAACAGCCGGTTTGATGTTACTAAACTTGAACAAAAACTTTTGCAATCTCAAGATATGCCGGTTATAGATTCGACACAGATAATAAATGGCCGAGTTACTAAAGTTTATCCGCGCTACCAAGAAATCGTGAATCCAAGCGGTTTTGTAAACACCCAGCCGTTTAAAATCGCAGATATTGTAGGGAAAAAAGTCGTACTGATTGATTTTATGACCTATAGCTGCATTAATTGCATCCGCACTTTCCCATACCTTAATGCTTGGTATAATAAGTACAAAGATATGGGCCTGGAAATTGTGGCTATTCATACACCGGAATTTGCTTTTGAAAAAAATATTGATAATGTAAAAGAAGCTATGAAACGCTACGGAATTAAATTTCCGGTTGTCCTCGATAATGATTATGCCACTTGGAACGCCTACAAAAACAACTATTGGCCACGTAAATACCTCATTGATTTAAATGGCAATATTGTTTACGACCATATTGGTGAGGGTGGTTATGAGGAAACTGAAGCAAAAATCCAAGAGCTTTTGAAAATTTCTAAAAAAGAAAATATGACCACCGTAAATGGAGTCGAACCCATTAATGAACCAAGTCCGCGGCTAAGCCCGGAAACCTATTTTGGCTACAGCCGAAATGAGCTGCTCGGTAACGGCAACAAGGGTAATAGCGGTGAACAAAATCTTATCATCCCGGGAAATACGAGTATAAATACGCTCTATCTGGGTGGTAAATGGAATTTTGCCGATCAATATACTGAAAATCTTTCCGCAGGAGCAAAAATTTCTTACCGCTATGTTGGGCGTAATGTCTACTTTGTTGCCAGTGCTAAAAAACCAGTTCGGGTCAAAGTGTTCGTTGGTGGCGAACCACTTACCAAAGAAATGGCCGGTGAAGATATAATTTTTGAAAATGGACAAAGCTACGTAAATATTAGCGATGAACGGCTTTATGGTCTTGTTAAAAGTACGAAAGGCATTAGTGTCAATCAATTAGAACTGCTGATTGAGTCTAAAGGTCTGCAAGCCTATACGTTTACATTTGGTTAAGAAAGGTCTAAGGCAAGGAATGAAAATAATAAAAACAGCTCATGGTAGCTGTTTTTTTATTAAGCGCGTAATACCTTGCGGCAAGGCTAGCAGGCGGGTTCATTATTAAGGCGGGTGCTTTTAGGTTGCCCTTGAGACAAGGTTGGTTTTATTGAGCGGTTGCGCGGGGAAATCCTGGTTATGTGTGGGACTGATTCTCGTGCGCAAAACGTATTTTAACCTCAGTTTCTTGATTTTTTTTGAGGGTGGCAAAGGTTTTTTTATTCCAATTTTGACTGGCCAGCACTTCGGCAAACCAAGCACCGCTGAGCAGATGGGGGATCATTACATAATCTGCGCCGGCTTGGTAGAGTTCGTGGATATCTTCGGGTTGGGTGAGAGTAGCCATAATGTGGACTTTTTTATTACGGCTACGAATATGGGTTACCAAAGTTTTTTCGTCGTTGAGTCCGGGGAAAGTAGAAATAACAACCTTGGTTTTTTCAAGAGGTAAAGCCGATAAAAATTCAATATCAGCGGCATCGCCAAAAATTGCTTCGTATCCTTGTTCTTGGAGTTTTTTAATGGTGGTGGGGTTAAAATCCACTATCGCAAAACTAATATTTTTCTTTTTGAGCGATTCGGCCACTTTCCAACCTAGGCGATGGTAACCAAAAATCCAAGCTTCGGCCGGAGCCACACTATTTTCCGCCTGTTGGTATTGATCAGGGCCGAATATATGAAAAACAGGGAGTAGAAAATCATAGATTTTTTGATTGTAATTCATGAGATAAGAGGAAATAAAGATGGTGGTAAGAGCAACAAAAGTAAAAATGGGTACCGCTGCGCTTGATAAATAACCTAGCCCCTGACTGGTAAATATGAGTACGAAACCAAATTCACTCACTTGGGCAGCAATAAGGCTAATGAGAAAGCTGTTGCGGCGAGTAAATTTGAGCGGCCGAAATATAAAATAGAGAATAAGTGGATGGATGGCAATTACAAAAATCGATAGGATAATGCCGATTCCGAGGGAATCAAATAGTTGAGTGATGTCCATTTGACTCCCCAAGATAATAAAAAAAATCACCAGAAAAAAATCACGTAACGGCTTAATACGACTGGCGATTTCCGGTTGGAAAGGCGAAGAGCCGAGGGCAAGACCCGCGGCAATGGCGCCCATTTCAAGCGGTAGTCCGGCAAGATGCATCATCGCTGCTCCGCCAAAACACCAGGCGATAGTAAAGATAAACAAAAATTCGCCAGAATCAGCTACGGCGTTGAGAATTTTTGGCAAGATGAAGCGTGATGAAATATAAACCATCGCTCCTAAACCCAGGAGTCGGACCAAGAGCAGGGCAACGGTAGAAAAAATCGATTGGCCTGGTGCAAAAGAAGTAATAAGCATCATGATAATGATGGCAATAATATCTTGCACGAGCATGAGGCCGATAATATGACGACCGTAAACAGTTTCACTATCGTGTTTATCGTTTAAAATCTTTACAACAATAATGGTGCTGGAAAATGTGAGAGCCATGGCTAAAAATAGCGCATTTATTTTTTCAAAACCAAAAATTGTTAAAAGTGCCAGACCGATTCCTGTGGTAAAAATAAATTGCACTATGGCGGCGAGAGCAACGGAGCGACCCATTTTTTTGAGTTCACTAAAACGTAAATTAAGACCTACTAGAAAAAGTAAAAATACTACCCCAATTTCAGAAAATGCTTGAGAGTAGGCGGTGGTCGGAGCGATTATTTTAAAGAATAGTGGGCCGGCCAGGATGCCGGAGATAATATAGGCAATGATAAGAGGTTGCTTGAAAAGACGCGCTATAAAACCCATGATGACCGTTAGGCCAAAGGCAATGCTGAGTTCAAAAAAAATGTTGTCTAACATAATTGAGAGGAAAAAGAAAAATGATAAGCGTAATGATAGGCTCTTACTTAAAACAAGCTCATGATGAGGGCGAGCGAGGCAAGACCCATAATGGCTGTAATAATCCATCCCAAAGCGCTGGATAGCCGGGAGCTTATAAACTTGCCCATAATATTTTTGTTGGCAGCAATGCGGACGATGAGAATCATGAGGATGGGTGCTATGGCCCCGTTAATAACAGCCGTGTAATAGAGGAGTTTGAACGGAGGAATGGGTAAAAAATTAATGAACATTCCTACCACGGTTGTTATGGTAATGATGGTATAAAATTCTTTGGCTTCGGAAAATTTTCGGTACAAACCGGATTTTAAACCTCGTCCTTCAGTGAGCGCGTAGGCGGCTGAACCGGAGAGAATGGGTACGGTAAGGAGTCCGGTGCCAATAATTCCGATAGTAAATAGCAACGAAGCAAAATTACCGGCGAGTGGTTTAAGAGCGGCTGCAGCTTGGGCGGCAGTTTCAATGTTGTGTATGCCGTTTAAACCAAGGGTAGCGGCAGCGGTTATAATGATAAAAAAGGTGATTATGTTAGAAAAAAGCATGCCGATAAAGGTGTCTATTTTCATGCCGTGGATGTCGCTACGAGTTATTTTGGGAGTACCAACTCCGGCAGCTTTTATTTTATGATGCTGTATTTCTTCTTCTACTTCTTCATCGGCTTGCCAAAAAAATAAATAAGGAGAAATGGTGGTACCAAGGAGTGCTACGATATTCATGAGGTAATCTTTATCAAAACGTATATGAGGTATAAGGGTAGCTTTGGCGATTTCATTCCAATGCGGATGAATTACCAGCATGGTACCAACATACGCCAGAAGCGACAGAGCGAGAAATTTTAGGTATCTGACATATACCGGGTAGGAAATAAAAATTTGCAAAACGAGTGTGAGAGCGGTAAGCAGGATAAGCAGAACACTAAATGGTGCTGGTATGAGGAGTTGTAGCGCTGCAGCCATCGCACCTAAATCAGCTCCAATATTAATGCCGTTTGCCACCAACAGTAGGGTGATAGTAAAAAAAAGAATTTTTTTACTATAGTTTTTGCGGATTACACCAGCCAAACCTTGGCCGGTCACCATGCCAATGCGCCCGCACATTTCTTGGATTACGGTCATAAAGGGGATGGAAAACAGGGCCATCCAGAGTTGACTCAGTCCAAATTGAGCGCCGGTTTGAGAATACGTGGCAATGCCGGAGGGATCGTCGTCAGAAGCACCGGTAATAAAACCCGGACCAATAGATTTCAGGAGTTTTTTAAACGAGCCAAATTTCATAAGGTAAAAGTATTTTAGTAGAGAATTTATTATAGTCTAAAATCAGAAAAAAAACGATAAAATACCCAGGGGTGTTGGTATACTTGACATCATATACTCTATAGTATAAAGTATTAAGTGTATTTTTAACACTCTATGCAATTTTCTAAAGAACTCCTCAAAGGAACAATAGAAGTTATCGTTTTAAAAGCTGTCAAAGATTTGGGCGAAGCCTATGGCTATCAACTGGTAAAATATATCAATACCACGAGCCAGGATATTTTTTCCCTACAAGAGGGAACGTTATATCCGCTACTCTATCGTTTAGAAGAAAATGGTTGCGTTAAGAGTGTAAAAAAAAATGCCCCAAACGGTAAAGAGCGGCGTTATTACTCTATTACCACACCCGGCTCGCGTGTTTTACAAGAAAAAACACAAGAAATTGGCCTATTTTTACAAGCGGTTAAGCAGGCTTTGCAGATTAATCTATGAAAAAATTTTCTTCTGAGTTTGCCGATTACTGGGCAGACATCTCAGCAAATTTGGTAAATAAAGATTACGAAGCTCGTCTGTGTGAAGAATTATCGCAGCATGCCGAGGACAGCGCTCATTATAAGATGCTGCAAGGCAGTACGGAAGTAAAAGCTGCTAGGGAAGTTTATCAAGAACTTGGTCCACCCAGTAATATTATTAAAGAATATAATGTAATTATGAAATTGAGAAATGTTGCGTACTTGTATTTAGAAAGTATTTTTGTAGCTATTCTGCAAGCGCTTGCACTCCTTATTACCATTTTTATTTTGGCTGATTTATTTGGCAGTACGGGTATTGTAGAAAAATTTTGTATTTTGATGGTTCGTTATCTAACGCCGTGGTTTCTAAGTGGTTATTTCGCAGTACATATTTTTTCAAAAATTCAGCGTTTTGCGCCAGACCCACAAATGCGCAGACGCTTATTCTTCATTAGCATGGTTTTACCGCTTCTGCTCGTGTCTTTATTCGCGCTACTGTATTCCCATGCTTGGGCGGTTCAGGTTTTCGATCCAACTCTAGAGTTTGCGTTGTATGTAGGTGCAGTTTTTTTGGCAGTCCATTTCTTTGCGCTGTATTTAGTGGATCGTCCACAATACCTTTTATTATTTAAAAATAATTTTTACTCTGAAAAATGGGAAAAGACAAAGATGTGGTTAAAACGAGGAGTGTTTGGTTGGCTCCTTGGTTCCATGGTAATAAGTAACTTTTTCTCAATTCAGCTGCGTATGTTAGCGACAACACCGAGCATAATCCGTTTTTTGGCGAAAACGATACTCTGGCCAAGTGATTTTTTATATAATTTTTTAACATATCTTACTCGAACCTTACTGCAGGCATTTTCTGTAGAAATTTTGGGTGGAGTAGAATGGTTGTTGGCAATCATGATCCTGGTGTTAGGGTTTGTCAGCAGCGTTTTATTGGTAAAGTATGGACAAATAAAACACAAAATGAGTGGGGAATTGAAGCTTCCCGGTTTAGCTTTCGGAGTCTTAATAATTGCCGGGGTATTTTTGTTGTCATTTCGGCCTCAACCAGCACTCGTGTGGCATTTTCCAGCTCAAGATATTACCGCTCTTGCCACAAAACAACTGGTTCGACCATTTTGGCGGCTGGGGCAAAGCCACGGCATTGATTCGGTTTTTATAAATAATGAGGCGGATAACGTGCAACTTAGTTCAGGTCAATCTTTTTATAAAACATTTCCCGCTGGGTTGCATTGTGCCAATGATACTCGACCTATAGACCCTCTTCAGTTTAACCTTTGTGAGCGGCTTGTGTACTATAAGACAGTTATTTTTGAACAAAAATTTAAGCCATTTTGGGGAGATGTTAGCCTCACCGGCGCAGCTTGGAATACTGAGGGAAGCAAGCTTGTCATATCTTTTTTTTCCCTGCTCGCGCAAACGAACTATGTCTACGAAATATCTTTACCGCGTAATCAAAATTGAGAAGTGTTGAAATAAACTAAAAATAACAGTGAACATTTTACTATTTACATAACTTAATACATCTTTATGTCAAACGGCAATCTTAATATTTTTGGAACCACTATTGAAACAAATGAATCGCTTGGTCTCTCTGGAGTAGACAGACGTCGGCACATGCTTATTATCGGCAAAAGCGGTACTGGTAAAACCACTTTGCTGATTCAAATGATCGTAAATGATATTAAAGCCCGACGTTCAGTGATCTTTTTTGATCCGTTTGGCGAATTACATGACCGAGTGTTGCCGCTTATTCCCGAGGAAGACAAAGATCGGGTTAAAGCTTTAGTTGTTTCTGATAAGCAAAGTTTTGATGCCTTTTTACAGATGGAATTTTTGGATGAGCAGCGTTTGACTGAAAATATCAAACAGCAAAAGATTTGGTCGGTACGATTTTCTCGCCCAAAACTGGGTGATGCCATTGCGGAGATGGGACAAAATTTTTTGCAGGTGTTCCTGGCTCAGGCTATTAAGGTGCAAGCAGCTCTTCAGGAAGCTGAGCGCTCAGATATTTATTTGTATGTAGATGAGATGCCTGGTTTTAGTACGGATTGGTTGAATGGTTTGCCTGATTTTCGGGCTTTTAAAATCAATATCATTATTACGCTGCAGTATTTGGAACAATTACCAGCATCGGTTCGTGATTTGGTGTTGGGAAATATAGGAAATGTCATAAGTTTTGCTGTTGGCCAGTTTGACGCCGAAATTTTGTCGCCTCTCTTGCTGCCAAATGCTTCGGCTCCAGCTATAAACGATCTTGCCCACCAGCTGCTACATCTGGCAGAGTATCATTTTATGGCGAGTCTGCTGAAAGATGGGAAAGATCAGCTGGTGGTAGAAGCTCAAGTTTTGGAGTAAAATGTGCTTAGTCTGCTAAAAACATTTTAAGATTTAGATTTAATTTTTCTTTTACTCACCAGTATGCCCAAACTTTCCGTCATTTCCACCTTTGCTCCTGAGGCAATGGAAAAATTCAGCCTCAGTTTATTTGCTGAGCTCGAAAAACGTGATATTTCTTGTCATAAGCCAAAAATTTCGAGCAGTCCAGATGAACAAGCGCTTTCTAAAGAAGAAATTTTTAATAATCTGGTCAAAGAAATCTCGAAGGCAACCAGGGTTTTATTTATCGCCCACGATGAAACCGCTGATTGGGGAGCTATGTTGGGGCTAGCCTACGCTCTCAAAAAAGATATCATTATTTTGTCTGAGCAAGATAACCTCATTCCCTTCATGGCCGCCCGCATGAGCGAAAAAGTTTTGTTTGTCGATAATTTTGAGAAGGTGGGTGATTATGCTGAGCGTCTGGCTGAGTTGGTAAAGAAAAAGCAAAAAAACGTAAAATATAAGATTTTTTAGCAACAAAAAAACCGACTTATGAAAGTCGGTTTTCATTTTTACGGTAATCGAAATTTCGGCCGATCACGCTTTACATACCAAATCATTGCTATCCCCAGAATAAAAAACCAAAGTTTAGAGTAGGGGATATAGAGGTCAATTATTTGCGGAATGCTTATAAAGTCAATCGTAATCGTTCCGTTTACGGTCGCAACATTCTCAAGGAGATCGGTATTTTTTGTTTCTAGATTCGTTCGCTGGGAATTTGCTTGTGTTTTTTGAGTATTAAGTTGATTAAGAGTTCGGGTAAAATTCGCATTTTCATTCTGAAGGTTTTGCTTTAAGTAATAGCGTTCGCTTAGCAGAGAACTATGAAGTTTTTCGTCTGTCGTTCTGTGCGGGTCGTTTTCTCCTTCAAGTTGCAAACGAGATTCCACTGTTTGAATGTTGTTATTAATTCGAACAAGCTGTTGTTTCATATTTTTCACGTTTGTGTCGTGACGACTCGTCTCTTGAGCGCGATGAGCTTCAATTTGTAGAAGTGTTTGCTCAGTATCTTGAACCTGTTTTTCAATATTTTGTTTTTGGGATAGGAGGTTGGTAAATTGAGTGCTTTCAACAATAAAACGCTCGCCGGTTTGTTGGTGCAGTTCGGTGCGGAAGTTTTCTAATTTATCTTGTGGAATAGCAAAATGTACATAAGAATATTCAGCTTGAATATCGCCGCTTTCGATGCGTCCACCATAGCCTCTTATCATAGTTTGGATGCGTCTACTGGTAGTAGCAACGTGGCGGGTGCTAATACTGGCGTTATAATCTGTTTTTAAGTATTCGCGCGTATCTGAAATTTTTTGTGCCCCAAATGTTTCTTCGAATTTTGATATTTGAGACTCGATAGCTTTGAAGACAAAAGGTGGTTCGGCAGATGCTAAGCCGGTCGCAGATCCATAATTTACTCCCAAGGAATTGTTTGAGTCGGGGTAGTCATCAGAGGAATCCTTATCTGAATACTCAATTGTCGGGGTTTTTATAGGTGGTATGTTTTCCCAGTAATTGTCTCTGAGGTAGTTATTTGCAATGACCGCTGCAAGAAGTGTGAGGGTGCCTAAAACCGGCAGCTTCCAAGCATGAAAAAATATTTTTTTCCAATTTAATGAAGCTGGTGATTTTTTATCTAAAGGTAGATGGTTGAGCACAGAATTTTTTATTTCTTGGTTTTGGTTTGGGAATTTTTGTGTTTGGCGTGCCCAAGATTTGAATAGTTCGTGGGTATTTTTTTCAGTAAAAAACATATCTTAAGGAGTCTTAATGATAGATTGCGCCCTCGAGAGAGCGCGATGGACGCGGACACGAGCGCTGATAGTGGAGATATTCAAAATGGCCGCAATTTCCCGAAATTCAAATTCACCCAAATACCGCAGGCGCAGTATTTCCTGGTCATCGGCAGATAATTCACGGAAAATTTCTTCAATGAGGATTTTTTGCTCCACCCGCTGAGTATGGTGCGAGGTGGCGGGGGAGAGGTCGTCCTCGGGCAAAGGTTGGGTGGGGTGGCGTTCCTGGGTGCGCCAGGCTTGCCGACATTCGTTGCGCGCGATCGCGAACAGCCAGGCGCTGAATTTTATGCCTTGCGACCGAAAATTTGGCAAACCTTCAATCGCTTTTATCCAGGTTTGCTGCAAGATATCTTCTGCGGCCGGGGCGTTGCGCAGGGTGTTGAGCAAATACCCGTAAAGTTTGGGGGTTGTCGCTTCCCATAAGGGGGTAAAAGCCGCTCGTTGGCCTCGTTTTATCTGGGCGACGAGTTCAAGTTCTGCTTGCGTCTGCATAGAGAATATTAAGGAGTATACAAGGATAATGCCGGAAAATGGTAAAATGTTACAGGTAGAATAGCACAACCTGGAAAGAAGAAGTTTTCATTTTATCCCAACTTATATTTGACAAACATTTTTTTGCTGCTACGATAAAATTATGAATCATAAAAATATGAAATTTATTTTTGGAAAAATTGCTGCCGCCGGTTACGCTACTTTGCCTCTGCAAGGGTAATTTGTTTTACATTAAACAATGCCGCCCTTGCCGAGGCGGTTTTTATTTGCCAATACTCCACAACCCCACACGGAAGATTCCTTCGAAGATCTTTCGGATGGCGCCTTTAGGAGTATTGGCCGCTATCCTTGAAAGATCTTCAACGGAGTCCTGCGTGGTGCGGGGTTCCGTTGTTCTTTGTATGTTCGAGGGAGAAAAAATGGACCAGAAAGATAATCGATCGGTACGGGTGGCTAGTTTTATGGGCGGTCTTATGCGTGTTATTCTTTCTGCGTTTTTTATTTGCATTGTTCTCAACCCAAAAAATCAAGGCGGCAAATATCCCTCCGCTATTGAAATGTTTTTTTGGAGTATGGTGTTTGGGTTTGGTGTGGGTCGTATGATCCAGGCCTTAAAGAGGTAAAGAGCTTTCCCAATCTCCCCAAGACAAAAAGTAAGGAGGAGGTGGAGCCGGACACTTTCAAAACCGGCAATACTCCTTGGTAGCTACAAGAGAGAAATAAAAAATCCAGCATAAAACTGGATTTTTTATTTCTCTCTAAAATTAGAGTTTAACAGGTTGATTTATTAAGTATATTTTTAAATAATCCTATTCCCCACAGCAGGGCTACGGGGAATCAATAGTTTTTCATGAGAGCGCGCTTAAAACAACTTTTTGTATAGCCAACCTCATTTTTTCGATGAGAATTTTTCTTTTTATTTCTTCAGCGGTTATTTTTTCTTCCACATCCTCCTCATCCATACCCCTTTCTTTCATCACTAATTTGATTAGACTCTCTGCCATATCGAAGTTGCCAGCTACTTCATCCCAACGGGAGGCTCCGACAGCAGTGGCTACTTCCGCGTCAGTTGCCCCTAAACTTTGTAGTTGTTTTATTAGATGGTTGGCCGTAATAATTTTTTCGGTATTTGTTTTAGTATCTTCAATTCTGAAAGGTTCACTTCCTAGAAGAGATACAATTTCATGGGTAGTTAAGTGGCGCCCCATTGAGCTGTGTGCCACCTGATTAGCATGAGTTTCTTTGATAATAGTTTTGTTTATTTTTTCCGGAATTGTTCCAAAGAATTGGGGTAGGAAATCAGTTGTCCCATTTTTGGAAGCAAAGGCGTTTTTCCTTTGTAAATAATGAGTATGTTCGTGAACTAATAGTCGTAGAAGAGTGCCGTAGTTTAGTTGGTATAGGTCAATTAAAATATTAAACGGATCTAGTCGTCCGTTTTCTAAATCAGCTCCAATTGTATTCGTGTCATTAAAAAAAGTGCCGTAGTTTCTGACATTTTTTCTTGGCTCTTGATCTTTTTTGCTCTGGCAGTCGCTTCAGGGGTAATCAGTGCTAATGCTTTTATAAAGTCAGAAAACAACTCGGTTGGTCCACAACTACGATTTATTTCTACTATTACCCTGCCCAATAACCAACGTTCAGCCAATGGAGCGTGCATTTGATCAAAAATTTTTGATAACTCAGGTCCAAACCATACCTTGGTTTTATCCATTAATTTTGGGTATCTTGGGTCTTCCCTGTCGGTAACATCAGTACGCTCGTAGGTCTGTCGTAATGCGAGCAATCGCTCGAACATTTCCTGATTAGATAGTTTTTTTTGTGATTCTAGATCGCGTAGTTCTGCTATTAAAGAATCAAAATCAACCTTAGAATCCAATAAATCTTTATCGGTTTCATCTTGGCTGGAGGAAAGAAATGGGCGATAATCTTCTTCCATATTTTTATGATTATTTAATTAATTTCTTCACCATATACCCATTTTCCAGTCTATAACCCCATTTTCTATAATAATCGCGCACCCCAATACCAGAAATCACCGCCAGTTTTTTAACACCTTTTTCTTTCACAATTTTTTCCGCCGCATCAAGAAGTTTCTTTCCCATACCTTTGTGTTGGCTGTGGTCTTGGTTTTTGTCACCGAGTGCCAGGAGTTGTCCGTATGTATGCAGCTCGCGCACATACGCCTGGTAGCGAACCTTAGGCTTAGCGAGCAATTTACTATTTGCGTCAACAATTCTTAGGCGGCAAAACGCCATCACGGCTTTGCGGTCTTTGTCTTCAAAACTTAAAAAGTATTCTGTGCCACCATGCGTTTCGTATTCTTCCACAAATAAGTGCGGTGTCAGGTCCGGTACATTCTCGGGTTTTACGTGGCCAATTTCCCGGCAGCGCAGGCAGTTACATTTTTTACCTTCTTTTTTCATCTGATCTTCGATTACTTGGCGCAAATTCGTTATTTTGTTACCTTCTTCAATGTATTGTCCGGGGATATCGCGAATCAGACGCGAGATGCGGACATAGGTAGGAATGCGGCTTTTAAATTCTTTGAGAATTCGAATCAGCTCGCTGGTTTCGTAGGCTTTATATTCGCCACGCTCAAACCATTCATACAATTCGGAATTTTTAATTACCGTGCAAGGATAGACTTTAATCATATCCGGCCGATAACCCGGATTGGTAAAAAGTTCATTTAAAGAATTCAAATCATCTTCCGGCGTTGCGCCTGGCAACTGCGGCATCATGTGAAAATCTGCCTTAAAGCCATAATTCTTAAGAAGTTCAATTGCGTTCTGTGCTTCCGCGGCACTATGTCCGCGCTTGATGAGCGTAAGAATCCGGTCGCTCGTATGCTGCAGACCGACTTCAAGGCGAGTTGCGCCCTGTTCACGCATGCACCAGATGGTGTGGTGGTTAATACAGTCTGGCCGGGTTTCAAGGGTAAGACCAATAATACGATGTTTGGCTTTTTCGTTTAATTTTTGCTGTTTAAAAAGTTCGGCTTTAATGTCGGGGAGTTTCGAGTTTTCTGTTAACGGTGACAAAGGGAGGGGGCGTTTTTTCCCCAGGCGATTGCAGGCTTCAAACGATTTTAAAATAAACCAGTACTGGTACTGCAAAGTGTATGAGTTCCACGTGCCACCCTTCACGATAAATTCAATTTTATCGGCGGGGTGGCCATTGTTTTGCAGGGCTTCAATGCGCTTGGCCATTTGTTGGTATGGGTCAAATTCTAGTGTGAGCGCGCGCATGGCGGCGGGTTCCTCGGCGAGGTAGCTTTTGGGCATGCGCTCATCAAGCGGGCAATACACGCATTTGCCAGGGCAAGGGTAGGGCTTGATGAGTGAAGTTACCACTGCTACGCCTGAGAGCGTACGCACCGCCCGGCGCATGAGGACTTTTTCCAGTGGCAGATCTTTTTTTACCTTGTTTTCACGGATAAGTTTGTGATATGCTGACAACAGTTCGGTTTTATTCGGCAAATTTTCTTTGTGTACTTCCGAGCGCATGAAAATGCGCTTAAGATTGTTAAATTCTCCCTCGGTTTGAGGAAGTTTTTCGGCTGCTTCGAGAATAATTTTTTCTGCCAAAGTCATAGTAAAAATCAGCAATATGAACGATATTATAGCAAAAACTCGGGAAAATTACAACCGTATCGCGTCGCTTTACGCGGCCACCCGCACGAGCGAGCGTGAACTTACACAATTCGCTGATTTTATCACTCCTAACCAAACCATTTTTGACTGGGGTTGTGGTAATGGTCGACTGGTCCATCTTCTTAAAAATCAGCCTGTTCGCTACCTTGGCTATGACCAAAGCGAAGAAATGATCAAAATTGCCAGTCAAGAGTTTTGTGCAGAAATTACAGCCGGATGGGTAGAATTTACGCATAATTTTAACGCTAGCAATTATCCAGAAAGTTTTGATCTCATATTTTTAATCGCGTCTTTCCACCATCTTCCAGATGAATCATCTCGCCTGGAACTTTTACAAAATCTTTACTCTACCTTAAAAATTGGTGGAAAAATAATTATTACTGTTTGGAATTTAGAGAGCGATTGGGCACAAACGAAGTTGCAAAAAGATTGGCAGAAAATTGATAGCCAGGATTATCTTATTCCCTGGAAAGATCAGGCAGGTCAAATCATGGCCGAACGATATTACCATCATTTTACTTCGCAGGAGCTGAGTAATTTACTTATCAAAACCGGATTTACCATACTTGATAATTATTATGCCAGCGGCACAGCGAAAGTTTTTGCGACCGAAGGAAGAAACCTCGTATTTATTGTTCAAAAATAAGCTGTATGAAAATTTTACAAGCCAATAAGTTTTTCTATCGGGGCGGGGGAGCGGAAACAGTTTTTTTTGACACTATCGAAGGATTGCGCGCGCGTGGTCACGAGATTGTCGAGTTTTCCATGCAGAGCAATCGTAATTTGCCTTCGGCATATTCCAAATATTTTGGTCCGCACATTCCGGAAAAATTAACGCAAAGTCACAATCTAGTAGATTCTCTCAAAGTTTTTAAACACCTTTTTTATTCGCGCGAAATAGAAAAAAAAATAACTGAACTGGTGCGCGATACTCAGCCGCAAGTTTCTCACCTCCACAATATTTATCACCATCTCTCGGCCAGCACATTTTTAACATTGCGGCGGCTTAACATTCCAACCGTGCTTACTCTGCACGATGTCTTTCCTCTTGTTCCAAACCGATCATTTCTTATAAAAGATCATTTGCGCGAAGATTTGCTGCGTAATAACTTGTGGAATTGCGTGCGTTATAAATGTGTCAACGATTCTTTGGTACTTAGTTCAGTAAGCGCGTTAGAGTCATACTATTATCAAATAAAAGACGTTTGGAAAAATATTGATGCGCTTATTTGTCCCAGTGAATTCATGAGAAATAAAATGCTTGAATATGGGTATCCTGCAGCGAAACTCAAACTCGTTCGTAACCCGTTTACTGCCAACGTTCAAGAGTATCCATTGGGCAATAAAATTGTTTTTTTGGGTCGTATTCACACCGAAAAAGGCATAAAGATTTTCATGGAAGCTTGTAAAAGTTGGCGAGATTACCAGGTGGTAGTAGCCGGTAGTGGTCCGGAAGATGCTTGGGTGGATAATTTTATAAAAGATAACAAGTTTACTAATATTGAGCGCCACGGTTGGGTTAGTGGCGAGACGTGGCAAGATATTGTAAAAAACGCCAAAGTAATGGTGTTACCCTCTATTTTTTACGAAAATTGTTCTGTGGCCATTCTCGAGGCCGTGAGTTATGGCCGAATTGTGGTGGCGTCAAACCGGGGCGGAAATCCGGAAATGGTAAAAGATGGGCTAACTGGGTTTCTGGCTGTGCCGGAGAATGCTGAAGATTTGGCCCAAGTTGTTAAAAAAGCTATGAACCTGAGCCCGGTTCAAGCTAGCAGTATGACTCAAGAAGCAAAAAAGCTGATAGAGAAAAACTATCAGCTTAAAGACTATTTGGATTCTTTAGAAAGAGTTTATAAAGAAATAGTGTAATGTTTGATGATAGACGATAGATTTATCGGATTCTAAATTGTCTATCTCATCATTGGTATCTGAAGGTGTGCCAAAACGTACATATGTTTGGTTAGTATCTGTCGGGTCACTAGCGCCTGTTTTTATCCCTTCTTTTATTTCTTGTAGAGTTTTTGCCATCTCTTGAACTACTTTTGCGATTAAGTCATTTTCCTGTGCTATTTTAGGTTTTTCGTGCAGCTAGTGTTTGGCTGTAAATTTCCAAAGTTTGTTTTATAATTATATCCCAATCATAATGCTCGGCGGCAAATGCAGCAGTATTTTGCTTTATGGTTTGTTTCTGTGCATTGGGCAACTTCAGGAGTTGTTCCATGCAAATAGTCAGATCCTTGGTATCTTCGGTTTTAAAACTAAAACCAACGGTTCCTGCTGCTTCCAGATTGGGAGCGATGTCACTGACGAGAGTAATTAAGCCGTAGCTTAAAGCTTCCAAAATAGAAATCGACAGACCTTCGTAGACGGCTGGATGAACATAAAGAGCAGCATTGCTCATGAGTTCATAAAGTTCAGGGTTATCAATTTGTCCGGTGAAAACAATGCGCGGATCATTATGGCTTAGCTTTTTAACCGCTTCAACGTAGTTGTCCGTGTAGGATGATCCGCCTACTATAACTAGTTTATAGTCTAGGAATTGTGGTTGTAGTTTTTTGAAAGCGGCAATGAGGGTATGTACGCCTTTATGTCGAACCAGGCGTCCGGTAAACAAAATATAACGGTCACTTGTAAGGTTAAAACGTTGTAGGGTTTTTCCGGGTGCGGTTATAACTGGCTTGCTGGCTCCGTTGGGGATATAGGTTACGCGTGCCTGAGGAGCAGTCTGCAGTATATCGCTAAGCTGCGCTTTGGAAACAGCTATGGTATTATGTGGTAATTTTACAGCTAAGTATTTGGCTAACCGGAAAAATATTCGCGCAAAAACACTCCATTTTTGATGTTTGGTATCATCGCTGTGGTAAGTGCAGATGAGGGTAATTTTTGGGGTAAAAATTCGGGGCAGAAAAGCCATTACCGCTGGTCCTGTACCATGATAATGGATTATATCCGGTTTTGAACGCATGGCTTGAATTGTGGCAAAAAAACTATATACGATGGCGTTGAGATTTTTGGCGTCAACTGTTTTGACTCGAATAATTTCTATGCCTTGCCATTGTTTGGCGTCTGCTCCAGGATAAGTGGAGCGTACGTATGCCTGTACGACATGTCCGGCTCGTTTTAAACCAAGCGCGAGTTGCTCTACATGTTTTTCTATACCTCCGGCAATACTTGGGATTCCTTTTTGGCCAATAAGAGCAATGCGCATAGTATATTATCTTTGTAAATTCGTGGAGAATAATTTCACAGGTACACTGGGAATAAACTTGGTGATTCTCTGTAAGAATGGCTGTTCGGGCAGGAGTCTCTCATAAGCCAAAATAGTTTTAAGGCCAGTCTCGAGGGAAATGCGAGGTTTCCAACCAAGCTCATTTTGGATACGTGTAATATTGGCTTGTAAATTTTGACGGTCGGTCGCTCGGACAAGATTTTGACTGCTTTTAACGACAGGAATAGTGCTCTGACTTAATTCTAGTATGGTATTTACTAATTCGTTAATAGAAGTAGAAATGCCGGTACCAAGATTATAGGTAGCGTTTTGTTTTTGTGTCTGGGCTGCTAGCGCCAAGGCGTTGACCACATCACTGACAAATATAAAATCTCGACGTGGGGCAGTATTACCAAGCTCAATTTTTTTATTTTGGTGCAACTGTTTTACGATGCGGGGAATAATGTGAGGTACGGTTGGGTTGGTGCCATACACATTAGCAAAACGGAAAATAGTATAGCGTAATCCAGATTTTTGCGCCATCTCTTTAATAAGACCTTCGGCAGCTAATTTTGATTTTCCGTAGATGTCTATTGGTTCTGTGGAATCAGTTTCCTTAATCGCACGCCCCAAGTCCGAATATACCGCCATAGAAGAAGAAAAGACGAGATAGGGTATAGTCGGCAATTTACTCATAACCTCGATCAAATTTTTTGTTCCTGTATAATTAGTGTCCCAAGTTTTTTTTGGGTCTTTGTCGCAATCAGGCAAAAAATGTTGTGCGGCTAAATGAAAAATAACGCTTGGTTTATACTGTTTTACAGTTTTTTCAAGGAGGTTGCTATTACGAATATCAACTTTTTTAACTATGATACCATGTGATTTTAAAAGTTTAAAATTTTTCGGGTTTTCGGCAAATAGATCAAGAACCACTACACGAAATTTGGATGTTAAAAATTGAGCCAAATTGCTTCCAATAAAGCCACCACCACCGGTAATAACAACAGTTTCGCGATAGCTAGGTTTTTTGTCGGAATTGAAAAGCATTAGCATATAGGAAAGCTCAAATATTTAAAACATATAAATATATCATATTTTTCGGCTTTTGTCAACCCCCTAAGCCCAAGGGGCACGTTCTAAACTAAATACATCACTCATCTGGTAAAATGGCCAGTTGAGCTTACCGTAGTCCTCATGTCAAATATTTAACCTCTTATGAGTGTTAAATGCTGGAATATTACCTCTCAGAAACGCTTAAAGACTCGTTAAATAACTAAATCATGAAACGAGATTACGACGTTGCCGGTTCGGCGTGTGCTGTGAAAACGATGAGTCGTCATTACTTTAACTACCGTTTCTCGGTCAAAAAGCCGGTTGGGCTGGTTTATGTGGTACGTATGAAAAATATGCAGAATGAGAGAATGTTGTGGAATAGAATAGCCGGGTACCAGAAAGTGCAGTATAGAATTTATAGAGTATTGACAACTAAAAAAGTGTTTGTTAGGTTATAAATATAAGTATGAAAACTTTTTCACTCAACAACAGCAATCGTCGCGGCATTACCCTTATCAAAAAGGTGTGTTTTATGGTGTCTGATTCATGGATGCTGGCCCAGGATTGTATGCATTAAAATGTTTGTTTAAACGCATCATGCTATCCTGGGCCGAAAGCTCGGGATTTTTATTTTATCAAGTTACGTTTTATGGAAAATTTACTTTTAAGGAGAGAAGGTGCTTTAGAAAATGCTTTATTCATTGAGTACAAAAAAATAAGTGGGGAAGAACCATTGGATACTGTAAAGTTAGGGAGAGTGCTGGCAAACATGTTGGAAAGTATTTTGTCGGGAAATAAAGAAGAGGTTAACAGGTTATTTCTTTCGTATTCTCGAAATAATGGCCAAATTACCGATCATGATCTAGTGTTTATTAATTCAGTATTGGTTCAGGATAACTCGCCGGTAGTGGCGCTAGATTATCCTTTAGCTGATTTTGTAGTTGGTTGTATGTTGAAAAACATGGGTCGCATTGTTACATCTGAAGCACGCGCAGCGTAAAATAATTTTTTCAGCAGTTTTGTTTTACAACCCGCACTCTTTAAAGGGTCTGTTCGAATCGACAAAGGATGCTGTGATTTTAAATTAAAAACCCCTTTAGCAGGGGTTTTTAATTTATGCAATGGTTATTTCATCCTTTTTGTTGTCTATTGTGACATGCTGTCCATCAATGACGCTACCGTCAATTATTTTCATGGCCAGTTTGTCCATTAGTTGGTGTTGCAATACACGTTTAAGGGGGCGGGCACCAAAGTTGGGATCAAAGCCTTTTTTGGCAAGCAGTTTTTTGGCGGCGGGAGTAACTTCGAGTATAATGCGTTTTTCGTTTAAGCGATTTTGTAATTCTTGCAATTGCAATTCAACAATTTTTTCGATCTGCTTGGCGCTTAAGGAATGGAAAATAATGGTTTCGTCAATGCGATTTAAAAATTCCGGTCGGAAATGATCTTTGAGGAGGCTGGTAATTTTTTCTTCAATTTTTTCGTTTTGAGTTTTTTTCGCATCAAGTTTTGATTCAAAGCCAAATTCACCTTTTTTGCCGAGATCCAAAATCATCTGGCTGCCAATGTTGCTGGTCATGATGATAATGGTATTTTTGAAGTTAACAGTGCGGCCCTTGGCATCAGTAACACGGCCATCATCAAGAATTTGCAATAGCAAGTTAAATACGTCGGGGTGTGCTTTTTCAATTTCATCAAGCAAAATAACGGCATAAGGGCGTCGGCGAACAATTTCAGTGAGTTGCCCACCTTCATCATGGCCGATATAGCCGGGTGGCGAGCCGATAATTCTTGATACGCTGTGCTTTTCCATGTATTCGCTCATGTCCAGGCGTACCAGAGCGTCAGGAGTGTCAAACATAAATTCAGCCAAGGCTTTGGCGAGTTCAGTTTTCCCCACCCCGGTCGGACCCATAAAAATAAACGATCCAATGGGTCGATTTTTCTCGGAAATTCCGGCGCGAGAGCGGCGAATAGCATTGGCGACGGCGGTAATAGCTTCTTCTTGGCCAATTACTCGATTCTGCAGGGTTTCTTCAATACCGGTGAGTTTGCTGAGTTCGCTTTGCAACATTTTATTTACCGGGATTGTGGTCCAACGCGCCACTACGTTCGCAATATCTTCTTCGGTTACTTCTTCCTTAAGGAGTCCGCGGTTTTGCTGGAGTTCGGAGAGTTTTTTCTCATCAGACTGAATGAATTTTTCCAGACCCGGAATTTGGCCATAGCGAATCTCAGCGACTTTTTGCAGATCGCCGCGCCGTTCTTCCATGTCGGCTTGTTGTTTTAAAGAATCAATTTTCTTTTTGTGTTCCTGGAGGCGGACGATAATTTCTTTTTCATTTTTCCATTTGGCTTCGAGGCCATGCATTTTTTCGTTGGTTTCGGCGAGCTCTTGTTCGATTTTGTGGAGGCGTTCCTTGGCTTCGGCATCTTGCTCAGCGTTAAGAGCGCGCTTTTCAATCTCAAGTTTCATGCTAGCGCGTTTGAGTCGGTCGAGTTCTTCGGGCATTGAGTCCATTTCCAGGCGTAGGGTGGAAGCCGCTTCATCAATAAGATCAATCGCTTTATCTGGCAAAAAACGGTCGGTAATGTAGCGTTCAGACAGTTTAACCGCCGAAACAATCGCGCCGTCAGTAATACGTACACCGTGGTGCACTTCATATTTTTCTTTAATACCGCGTAAAATGGCAATGGTATCATCTTCGCTGGGTTCATTCACCATCACGGGCTGGAATCGACGTTCGAGCGCCGCATCTTTTTCAATGTACTTTTGGTACTCCTTGAGCGTGGTCGCGCCAATAGTGTGGAGTTCACCGCGAGCAAGAGCGGGTTTGAGCATATTACTGGCGTCTACCGACCCTTCCGAGCTGCCAGCGCCGACAATAGTATGAAGTTCATCGATAAAAAGAATAATTTTTCCGGCTGCGCTATGGATTTCTTTTAAGACAGCTTTCAGGCGGTCTTCGAATTCACCGCGAAATTTGGCTCCGGCCAAAAGCGATCCAATATCGAGCGAGATAATATCTTTATTTTTTAGTGATTCTGGCACATCGCCATTAACAATGCGTTGAGCTAAACCTTCTACAACCGCAGTTTTTCCAGTACCGGGTTCGCCAATGAGGACGGGATTATTTTTGGTCCGCCGCGATAAAATTTGCATAACCCGGCGAATTTCATCATCTCGACCAATCACCGGATCAATTTTTTCTTTACGCGCCAGATCAGTCAGATTTTTTCCGTATTTTTGCAGGGCATTGTATTTACTTTCCGGCTCGGGCGAATCAACGCGCTGGCTGCCACGAATGCTCACCAGGGTTTTGAGCACTTCATTATAGTTAACATTGTGCTGAAGTAATAATTGGCTGATCGGATTGCTGCCGGTGAGAAAAGCTAAGAGCAAATGTTCGACGCTAATAAATTCATCACTCATTTTTTTGGCCTCATTTTCGGCTATTTGCAGTACCGCAAGCGTGCCCGGTGTCAGAGTAATTTGTCCGGTTGTGGTATTGGGTGCGGTTTGTTTGGGGAGTTGATCAATAAAGTGTTGTATTTCATTAATAAGCAGGGGGAGAGGAGTGTTTAATTTTTGTAAGACAGAAATAACGATATTTTCGGTATCATGCAAAAAAGCCAAAAAAACATGAGGTGGTTCAACGGCATTGTGGCTGTTTGCGTAAGCAATTTTGGCTGCCTCTTGGAGGATTTCTTGTGATTTATTGGTAAAATTTTGTAAGTTTAAGTTCATAGGGTTAAGAATTATCACTCAATATGTTAGAGTGATAATTTTATTATAGTCACCTCTTTTATTTTTGTCAAATAGCTGGTAAGATAGGCTTTAATAAAAGAATTTTTTATTTTAGGTATGATGAGTGTGCAAAATGTTTTGGGAATAAGAATTGATAATTTTCCCTTACCTCAAGCTTCAGAAATTTTGACCGTTGCTCTGCAATCGCCTAAAAAAATAAAAATTTTTACTCCTAACCCAGAAATCCTGGTAAAAGCGCAAGCCGATGTTTATTTTAAACAGGTATTAAATTCGGGTGACATAAACATTTGTGACGGTTTTGGGATCGAATTCGTTACGAAAGGTAAAATAAAACGTCTGTCTGGGGTGGATGTGGTAAAAATTATTTGTTGTATTGCCGAAAAAAGCGGGAAAAGTGTTTATTTTTTAGGTTCTGGCAATGATGAGGTGGGGGAGAAGTTGGTGAAAAATCTAACTATCGAATTTCCTCATCTTGAAATTGCCGGTTTTGACAAAGGGCCAATTATTACCGAAGGTAATGATGGGCAGCTCAGCATGAATATAGAAGAGAATGACAAAGTTTTAAAAAAGATATGTGGTACTCGGGCAGACATTCTTTTTGTGGCGTTTGGCATGGGTAAGCAAGAAAAATGGATATTTGAAAATCTGCATAAGTTGCCGCGCATACAAATCGCTATGGGCGTGGGTGGAGCGTTTGATTTTATTTCCGGAATAATTCCACGGGCGCCACAATGGATGAGAAAACTGGGTTTAGAATGGCTGTTTCGGCTTTACCAAGAACCAAAACGTATGAACCGAATATGGAATGCCACAGTAAAATTTTTATATTTGTATTATTCGCACATCTAAGCATATGGCCACAAATTACGAGGGAGGGCATTCGGTGCAAGAATTAGGAAAAACAAACAAAGAAATCGATGATACAATTTTAGACGACCTTCTTTTGCAGAAAAAAATACAATTAGAACAGGGTGGTGAAAATATTGACGCTGTTTTAATAAAAAAATTAAATCCGATATTGGGGCAAGCAATTCACGCGTTTAATCGGCGGACGTTTCTCTTTTTTGAGCGCCGTCAAATTGTGGTTTTGCGCGAGGAAATGCGTCAAGAACTGCTGGTATATCTTTTAAGTCCAAGTTTTATTCGCACTTACCAACCGGGTGTGGGCATAAGGACTTTTTTATTTCAAGTCTGCTACCGGCGGCTACACAACGTTTTTGTTAAACCTCAAAAACAACTGAAGAGAACACCGCTTGATAGAGCAGTGAGCTTAGAAGAAATAAGTCATGCAGACGAAAATGGCACGGTTTTTTTGGACCCGGAAATAGCTGACGAGCAATTACCGGCATGTCCTTTACAAGGTATGGAGGAACTGCAGGATAGGGAAATTATTAAGGAGCTTTTACTCAGTCTTCCTGACCCGATGAATGCACTTTTGGTAGCACTGTACTATGGCCTTGGGAGAGAGCTATTACAATCGGTGTTCGAACATTTTGTTGAGGCGGTAACAAATTTTGATTCTAAGGATTGGGTTGCTCCCGCTGGCTTGCACAGTAACCGTGATTTTCGTAAAAGGATGAGAGAATTTGGTGAGCGCCTAAAAACCCCAATTTTTAAAGAGCTGGCTGCACAAGCTAACACAGAGGAAGGGGTAAACCTGGTCGTGCTGGGAGAATTTTTTGGGATGACTAAACAAGGGGTTGATTTACGAATAAAAAAAGCTTTAGAGCAACTAAGACGGAAAAAAACTTTGTTAGAGACCTTAAACAGTACAGGTTTATAGTTAGAAAAATATGTTAGAAACTCTTACAACAAGCCATATTGATCGGCCAAGACCACGGAACATTATTGATCGAAGTCGGTTACAAATTTTTTTGGCCGAAATAAATGCTTTGAATCAAAGAGAGAAAAACGAGGCTACTCCTCAGATTGCCGATTCATTTACACCAAAAAGACAAAAAATTGAAGAGTTTGTGATATTTGTTGAACCGGTAATTCAGCGTACTGCTGAAGCGTATTTTTATAGGTATACCAATATTTTTGTATGTAATTCGATTACAGCAGCTGATCTTGAACAGCTTATAAGAGAAGCCGTACTTGCAAATGCCTCTTCTTTGCATTATGACAATTATGATACAACCAAAGATCCTGTATATTTTTTAATTTCCATTTTTCAAGATCTTTTGTACCATTTTCGTCGAGGTTTTTTGGCGCAAAAAAGAGGAAGTAAACAGAAATTTTATTATTTGGATGGCTTGCCCAAGCGGGAAAATATGATGTTGGTGTTACCCGATGAACAGGCCTTAGAGCGTTTTTATGAGGTAGAGACAATATTGCATAATAGAGTAATGCGAACAGCTATTATGGATTGCCTTAAAAAACCCAATTTTGACGCGGTTAATTTTTGGGTTTTAACCCTGCTTTATGGCTTGGGACGAGAAATTTTTCAGGCATGCCAAGAACGGATGCGTTCAGATATTCAACGTTACCAAAAAGAAGGTGGTTCTGAATTTTTAAATAAAAAAAGTATGGAAAGGATGAAAAAATTGTTACTTTTAGATTTTTCTGATGATGAATTGGAACAATTTCATACCTTAAGACGAATAGCTGAATTTTTTAACTGCCTTAATCAGGCTATTTAAAAGCGTTATTTTTAAATTTTGTACTTACTCTATGATTATTTTACTCAATTTATGTAAATAGAGCGTATTTTTGTTTAGCCGGTAAATTTTTTCAAACCCTATGAAGCAAAATTTTTTTCGAACCCGGTTATTACCAATAATCGTTATAATAAGCGGTATTATTTTGCTATCCTTAGCTTCATTAAGCCATATATTTATCGTTGGTTTTATTGGTTTATTTCATAATCCTTACGTAATTTTTAATGATACCAAGCAAGAAGTGATGGTTTTTGCTGTTAAATCAAGCGTCACACCGCTTGAAGAAAAAATGAGTACATATATTTTAGCGCCAGAAAAGTCGATGGTGGTAAGCGAAAATGTAAATTGTATTTTTATGCCAACCAAAAAAGATGGAAAAGAAGTAATATTGGGCTGGAGTTTGCAAAATCAACCCTATACCAAAATCGCTCAAGCGAAAAAAATCCTTAATTTTTTCCCGGCGCCACGCTTGCATCAATATACCTTGTCGCAGTTTGTGGAAGGGAAGAATGAATGTGGCTATAAATTGGAAGATGTTATAAAATAAGTTATGATAAAAATCATTTAAACTTTAAATATGCAAGATGAAAATCTGCGGTTAAATGAAGGGGAAACAAAAATCAATGGTTTAGAGAGGTTGGATCCTAATGATCGGGAGTACTTTTTAGCCTCAAGAGTAATAGGTGAAGCGTATTTTCAAATTATAAGATCATTAACTAAAAATTCTGAGCCTAAAATTCCTGAAGGTTTGCCAGAGGATGCCCGAAAAATTTTTAACGGCATTTTACAGGCTTTAAAGATCAGCCAAATAAGACAAGATAAAATATATAAAGACAAGGGTTGGCAAGCATTTGATTTTCTTAAAAGTATTCTTCCTGAAGAAAAACACTCTTTGTTACAAAAAAATTTAGATAAATATAAAATTATACGCTATAACCAAGGTCTATTTGCTCTTATAATTGACCCTGAAGTTTATCAAAAATTTTTTGGCGCACGTTCAGCTCAAGCAATGGCTGTTAAAATACAAGATGGCATTTCTTTCATTATTATTCCGGCTTTTGATAGCCAACAGGATGATCCGCACGGATATCAAGCTCGCCATTTAGAAGAAAATATTCCACACGAAACCAATCATGTTATTTCTTTTTTTGCAGAAAGAGAGAGGGCGGTTGAATGCAGTGAGCAAAATAGGGAGCTTAGAAAAGGCTTTCTTTTGTACCGAGAAGAATTGCTGTGTCGTTTATGTAGTGGTGGTACTATCGGCGGATATGACCACGTAAGACTTAATGAAGGATCTCAAAGATCGCTGTTATCTGAACAAGAACCAGAAACTCTGGCACAACTTGACCTTATGCATACGACCTTGTTGAATTTATGCGGGAAAATTAGCGCAACATATCAGGATTCTTCTGTCAAAAAAACTGATATTATATATTCTGTAATGCGTGCAAAAAATTATAGTGAACTTATAGAAAATTTAGAACGGATAAAAAAAATTATTGACCAAACAACTACCGTGCGTGAACAAGAGCTAATAGATGGCACAGTTTGGAGTTTTGTTTAAAGTATTATTTAATTGCTTATTATGATTCGTACACGTATCGCACCAAGTCCAACCGGTTATTTACACGTCGGCAATCTCCGCAGTGGTCTCTATTCCTATTTATTCGCCAAAAAACACGAAGGAAAATTTTTGGTTCGTATCGAAGACACCGACCGAGAGCGATTAGTAGCCGATGCCATTTCAGTTATGCTGCAGTCGTTATATTGGACCAATATTATCCCAGATCAGGGCGTTAAATTAGACACCGACCGAGAAACGATTATTCAGGAAGGTGATAAAGGCCCGTACATTCAATCGGAGCGACTCGCTATATACGCTCAACATATCAAAACGCTTTTAGGAAATGGCTCAGCCTATTATTGTTTTTGCACCTCAGAACGCTTAACTGCTTTGCGCGAAGAGCAGCAAGCCAATAAACAACCAACCAAGTATGACCGTAATTGTTTGAGTCTGTCAGCGGGAGAAATAAATACTTTGTTAAGCTCTAACCAACCTCATGTAATACGCTTAAAAATGCCTGATACAGATGAAACTGTTTTCAACGATCTGATTCGCGGTGAAGTACGGTTTAAAAACGAACTGATTGACGATCAGGTGCTCATAAAGTCCGATGGTTACCCAACCTATCATTTTGCGGTCGTGGTAGACGATCACTGTATGGAAATTACGCATGTGATTCGCGGCGAAGAGTGGATTAGCAGCACGCCGAAGCATATTGAGCTTTATCGAGCGTTTGGCTGGACTGCCCCCCACTTTGCGCATTTGCCGCTCCTGCTTAATTCTGACAGATCAAAACTCAGCAAACGTCAGGGAGATGTAGCTGTCCTAGACTATAAAAAGAAAGGCTATTTACCAGAAGCGCTGATTAATATTGTGGCATTCCTGGGTTGGAACCCGGGCGATGAACGGGAAATTTTTAGTTTGGAGGAGCTGGTAAAAGAGTTTAGTCTCGAAAAAGTAAATAAATCCGGCGCGGTTTTTAACCTCGAAAAATTAGATTGGTACAACAAACAATACCTTTTAAAAATGGATTTAAGCGAATTGTCTCAACGGGTAAAATTATTTTTGAACGAAAAATATAGCACCGTTGCTCAAAACAAGCTGGAACAGGCGATTGACTTGGAGCGGGGACGTAGCACTACTTTGGTAGAATTGGCGCAACGAGTGGAATATTTGCTCACGACCGAGGCTTTGTCATACTCAGGAGTATTTTTGGTGTGGAAAAAGAGTTCGCTCGAAGAGGTGCAAAAAGTTTTGCCGGAACTCTTGTGTTTTTTACAGACTTTAGACGGATCCAACTGGACTAAAGGTTTATTAACAGAAAAAGTAGGGGGATGGATTAAAGAGCAGGGTTACAGTAATGGAACCATCCTCTGGCCACTACGGGTAGCGCTATCCGGACAAGAAAATTCACCCGGACCGTTTGAAATTGCGGAAGTTTTGGGAAAAGAGGTGAGTTTGGAGCGAGTAAAAATAGCACTCGGTTTATTGGTATAAAAGATTCAAAAGAGTAAATGTGCTAAAACTGCCTGCTTTTACAGCAGGCAGTTTTACATAGAGTTTTAATTAGGTTTTAATATTGCTTTGCTCGACTTATATTATACAATTTTTGTTTTATGAAATTGATACTGATAAATGGCCCCTGCGGCGTTGGAAAAAGTACTGTATCGTTACGATTGCACGCCGACATGCCCCTTTCCTTTCTTTTAGAAGTTGATGCCCAAAGACGTTTTATAAGTCATTATCGAGAATATGCCGAGGAAAGTCGCACCATGAACCTCGCTATTGCAAAAGCGATTGTAAAAAGCTGTTTAGAATCTAATCGTGATGTTATCGTTGATAAAATGACTTTTGGTCAGAGCATTCTGAATTTTTATTATGAAGCGGCAAAGACATATAGTGCGGACGTATTCGAGATTATTCTTTGGGCACCCAAGGAAGTAGTCATGAAACGGGCTAATGAGCGAGGGTGGGTTGAAGGCGGGTTACTCACGCCAGAAAAATGTGAAATTTTTTGGGAAAAAATGAATGTATTAAAAGAAAATCGTCCACAGGCGCATGTTATAAATACCGAGAATATGCCAGAAGACGAAGTATATGCCCAGGTGGTTAAAATTGTAAGTTAGGTTTTTTAGATTTTCTAAACTTTAGAATAAACTGGTAAGTATATTTCTAAAAGGTTATTACTTAGCTGTAAATTTATTTTTATACCAATCCTTTTTCTTTGGCAAAAGCATAAAAAGCGAAAATGCGCAGGTCAAAAGAGTTGTATTTTTCGGACGATAATTGTTTGAATAAATCATCGGCGGGAATTTCTAAAAC
>CAYOFO010000011.1:0-27191 GCA_964403325.1 uncultured Gammaproteobacteria bacterium
CGGAGACTAGACTCCTTCGGGTAAGCCCGTTAGCGCTGTAATAAAGTAAAAGTTAAGATGGTACCGTCGATTACAATCGACTCTTAACACCTGTAATTTAGGTGTTTTTTTATTTTATGCTCTACAACGCCAACGAAGAAGAACAAAAAATTCTCAAATTTTGGGAAGAAAATAAAACATTTGAAAAATCCGTATCTGGACGACCGGAAAGTAAGCCCTACGTTTTTTATGACGGTCCACCATTTGCCACCGGTCTGCCACACTATGGCCATTTCCCCTCCTCACTCATGAAAGATGCTGTGCCACGCTATTTTACGATGCGTGGTTACCGGGTAGAGCGCCGCTGGGGTTGGGATTGCCACGGCCTGCCCATCGAAAATATTGTGGAAAAAGAGCTTGGTACCAAAACCAAAAAAGAAATTGAAGCTCTGGGTGTGTCTAAATTTAACGAACTCTGCCGATCAAAAGTGCTGGGCTATGTTGATGAATGGAAAAAAACCATCAATCGTCTGGGTCGTTGGGTAGACATGGACAACGCCTACCGCACCATGGATAAAGACTATATGGAATCAGTCTGGTGGGTATTTAAGCAGCTCTGGGATAAAAATCTGGTATACGAAGACTACCGTTCTATGTATATTTGCCCGCGCTGCGAAACCACTCTTTCCCAACAGGAAGTGAGTGAAGGCTACAAGGACGTAAAAGATATTTCGCTCTATGTAAAATTTGAACTTACCAGCTACTCGCCAGAAATTTTACAACAAGTTCCCAATGAACTTGACCGTAAATTTATAAATGAGCAAAAAGTTTATCTTGTTGCCTGGACCACTACCCCTTGGACACTTCCTGGTAATGTACTTCTCGCTGTAAATCCAGACATGATGTATACCGTATGCACCGTCGAAAATGATGCTGGCACATACATTATCGGCAAAGACTTGGTTACACAGGCGCTCGAAGGCAAACAATATTCAGTTATTACTGATATTCCCGGCACACTCCTGGCTGGAGCTGCCTACATCCCGCTTTTTCCATACTACCAAGCCACACCCGGAGCTTTCCGTGTCGTAGCGGCTGATTTCGTCACTACCGAAGACGGAACGGGCGTAGTTCACATTGCCCCCGCCTTTGGTGACGACGACTTTAAAATCGGCAAGCGGGAAAATATTCCTCTCGTGCAACATGTGGGCATGGACGGACGATTTAAACCCGAAGTTACTGATTTCGCCGGGTTAGAAGTCAAGCCGCGCTGCGAGGATGATAAAATTCGCTTGGCAACAGATATTGCCATCACCAAATACCTTCAAGAAAAAAATTTATTCTTCGCGAAAAAAAATATTGTTCACAGCTACCCGCACTGCTGGCGCTGTGATACAGCGCTGATTAATTATGCTACGAGTAGCTGGTTTGTAAAAGTTACTGCTGTCAAAGAAAAATCGCTCGAATTGGCTCAGGAAATCCATTGGTCGCCCGAGCATATTAAAGAAGGTCGTTTTGGTAAATGGCTGGAAGGCGCGCGCGATTGGTCCATTAGTCGCCAGCGTTTTTGGGCCAGTGTTATGCCGATCTGGAAGTGCGACAATAAAGCTTCCTGCAACCAGACCATCGTCTTTGGTTCAGTCGCCGATCTCGAACACTTGAGCAGTCAAAAAGTTGACGATCTCCATAAACATATTGTCGACCTGATTACCTTCCCTTGCACGGCCTGTGGCGGAGTGATGTGCCGCGTGCCCGATGTACTCGATACCTGGTTTGATTCCGGTTCCATGCCTTATGCTCAAGCGCATTACCCTTTTGAAAACAAAGCTAAGTTTGAAAACAGTTTCCCCGCCCAATTTATTGCCGAAGGCCAAGACCAGACTCGTGCTTGGTTTTACTATCTGCATGTTTTATCAACTTCCCTGTTTGATAGCATCGCCTTTAAAAATGTTATCGTCAATGGCATTGTGCTCGCTGAAGATGGTAAAAAAATGAGTAAAAAACTCCAGAATTATCCTGATCCAAACATGTTGGTGCAAAAATATGGCGCTGATGCGTTGCGTTATTATATTTTGAATTCGCCGGTGATGCACGCCGAGAGTTTAAACTTTTCCGAAGATGGTGTAAAAGAAATGTACGGCAAACTTATTAATACACTTTCTAACGTACTCGAGTTTTACACCATGTTTGCCGAAGAAAAAACTTCAGAGGCTACAGCAGAATCTACGCATTCTAAATCTGTCCTCGATCGCTGGATTATCGCCAAACTCGAAGCTACTACACGCCAAGTAACGCAAAAAATGGAAGAATACCAACTCGCCGAAGCCGCACGACCCATTCTTGATTTTGTGAGCGAACTGTCGCAGTGGTATGTCCGCCGCAGCCGCGAACGAGTAAAAGGTGAAAACCCCGAACAAAAACAAGCAACCCTGCATACCTTAAAACACGTTCTTATTGAAACCTCAAAACTCCTCGCTCCCTTCACTCCATTTATTGCCGAAAAAATCTATTTGGAACTAGTCGATAAAAATGACTCGCACTTTGCGCAGAGTGTTCATTTGACTAACTGGCCGGAAGTAACCGATCAAACCCATGAAGAAGAAAAAATGCTCGACGAAATGGCCCTAGCCCGAAAAATTGTTGAGCTTGGTTTGTCACTGCGCGCTGAGCAAAAAGTTAAAGTGCGCCAGCCACTCCTTGAGCTGCGCATCAGCAACGAACGCTTGCCACATGAGCTGCTGACTATTATCGCGGATGAGCTTAATGTTAAAAAAGTTGATTGTGCCGAAGCCGTGGAAGAACCGGGCTGGGTAGCCAAAACCGAAGGTGGCCTAACCGTCTGGCTTAATACCACCCTTACTGAAGAGTTGCGCCACGAAGGCACTGTGCGCGATATTATCCGCGCCATCAACCAGCTGCGCAAGGATCAGGGACTAACCATTGAAGACACTATCACGATTTCTTTTTTTGCTTCGCCTGCACTACGCCAAACTTGCGAACGGTTTAAAGCGGAAATTACCAAGGGAACACTTGCTCAAGCCTTACTACTTAAAGAATCCCTCAGTGGCGCTGAAATCAGTATTAGCAACGAAACAATGCGGATTGAAATAGAAAAAAATTAATATTTTTTACTTGTTTATATGGAAAATGAGCAAAAAATATTACCGGATGGACGAGAGTTACACATCGACTCAACCAACCGATTGGATGTTTTACACAGCCATCCAGATGTACCGGATTATATTCTTTCTGCTCGAGAAATAAGAGGCATACTCTCTAACGTCACCAAACAAGAAGGCTGGCCCAAACTACCTGATAATTTTACAAGTGTCGAAAATATTTTTGAGCAAGCCAAAAACACTGTTACCCAGGAATGGCAGAGCCGCATACAGCCTATTATTGCCAAAAAATGCGTAGAATGGGCTGCCCAACTCCGAAAAAAATCAGGCGATGCCAACTTGCTTGCTCTCCTCGAAAACCCCGATCAACTGGAACAAAAGATTCGCATCCATCAATTTGGTGTACTGGAAAATCTACGAACCATTTTGCCCAAAGCCTGGCGCGAGCTGGTACTTATTTCTTCCGAACGACAACTCGCGTCTATTGCACTCATACGCCACTGGTTACAAGAATTTAAAACCAACCACACAGCTGAGAATCTGCAAAAATTAGGCGTGGAAAGTGTAGAAGAAGTAGAAATCCTAATCGAAGTAGGAGCGACTTTAGGCAAATTTATAGACCAAGCCTACGTAAAACAAATTGAATTATCCGATGCTCCCAATGGTAAAACCGCCACCTCTTTTAGCCAATCCGGCACTCTGGGTGTCGAGTATCTTTATGAAATGTCAGCACCTGTGGCACACGGGGAAAAGAAAGTGGTCATTAAATCATATAGCGAAGTATTTCCTTTTGAATGGGAAAAAATTGCTCTTCAATTAAAAAAGTTGGCCGATAAAACTGATAATCTTTTGGGGACCGGTAAGTTGGATAAAAAATATACCGGCCTTCCAGACTATATGCGCCGTATGGCTGAGGTATATACCTCCACCACACTTGAACCCACCAAACTGTATGAAGAATGGCAAAGCTTAATGCGCCAAATGTCTGAGCTCGCCAAAAATGGATGCCCCATCATGCTTATCCCCCAAGCAAGTGCGGCCATTGCCGCCGAAGCCAACAAGGTTGACGTAGAACTACGTGTTGGTTTTCGCACCAGAGAGTCTATCGAGCTGGAAAAAACTTTAGAGCAATTTCGAGCCATCGCTCAAACCCTGCTCAACGAGCAACGACCGTATTTAGATAAAGATCAAACCATTCCCCCTGTGCTAGTGAACTTTCAGCCCTTTGCTTTTGGTCCAAATGTCTATTGGATGACCCAAGGCGAACAAGGCCGCGAAAAAATTGTTATTCACACCAACGCTATTATTGACGTAGCCACTTCTGCCGCCCACCCACTTCTTCAACAAATGTTTGTCGACGCTCCCAGTGAGCAAGATTTTAAATCTGCTTACATTCTCAGCACTTCTCTACACGAAATTGGGCACTCGATCGCACCCAACGAAGACTTGAGCATACGAGACAGGGTGGGAGAGTCGAACGAATCCGCTGTTTTAGAAGAATTAAAAGCTGACACATACGATCTAAAACTTATTTGGGAGTACTCTCAAAAAGGTTTGCAACCCCCGATTGATCTCAAAAAACAGTTTATGACCAAGATGGCCGATATTTGTAATTACCTAAAAAACAGGTCGAGCGAAATAGGCAGTAGTGGCGAACGATATTTTTACGACGGCATTGCATTTTTGACCCAACTCTTTGAGAAAGGAATACTGGTAAAAGAAGGAGCTACCTATCGTGTTGTTGACCACTTAGCTGGGATACAAGCGATTTCCGAATTGGCGGATGAAGTGACGCAGAAGTATTTAAAAGGTACTCCCCAAGAAGTTGGGGAGTACGTAGAACAAATTCGCAGCAAAACTCAGTGGCAACCAGTAGCAGACTTTTTAGAACAGCTTAGATCTCAAAATAATTAGTCTCATTTTTCTCAAATTTATATTGCGGGATTTTTTCACAACCCCAATGTTCCTTCCAATCAAAATTTCCCACTCCAGCGTCAAAAACCTTATCACCCAAACCAATAGCATTCTCTATATTAGAGAGGGTAATAAAAGTCCATAAATGCGGTGAGGCCTTCTTGTCTATCCCCAAATTAATATAATAATATGTTTTTTTAAAACTAAAGCTCAAAGAAACTCCCATAATCTCATCGTTATAAACAAAACTCAATAACTGAGTCCCAAAAGAACCTCTAACCAAATCATAAAATATTTCTCTACGGAACGGTTTTTGAAAACTAGAATCAGAAAAAGATTTTAAATTTAAATCAACAAGCATACTCAAGTCATTCACATCATTATGCTTAATAGTAAAATTCTCATTTTTAATAATCTTAATCCTTCGTCTAATATTTGTGCGATACTTAGAGACAAGCAACTTCTCTAAGTACATTTCAACAGTATTTATTTCGGTCAAATTCAGAATATACTTGTAATCAGAAAAGGGCAAACTTATGGTAAAATCATCCTCACCTGATATATCTACTATTTTAGCAGGCCGATCAATCTGATCATAAAAAAATGGAATAAACTTCTGAAAACCTTCTTCAATAAAAATTCGCGCATCATACATGAAACTTCCTCCGAATTGCTCGAGATGATTCTGGACAGTATTCCATTGTAGCGGGAGCATTCCTATAGGACGACCGTCGACATACCCGACATAAAAAAATAGTTCGTAGTTAAAATATTTATAGAAACAATACCGAAAATCCCAGCTGTCATAGATAGTTTCGTTTGGGGATAGCTGGTTCCAGAGCTCTTTGGCTTGATTGATGTCTTTGACGATTTTAACAGTAAAATTCGACATAAAAACTACTTCTCAAATTTATACTGAGGAATTTTGGTAAGGTGAAACCGCTCTTTCCAATTATAAGATCCGACTCCAGCATCAAAATAATTCGCCTTTAAACTAAAGGCTTGTTCAATATTTTTTAGATAAACATAAGTTCCTAAGTTGGGAATTTCTGGAATATTGGCCCCAGTGTTTAAAAAAACATACGAACCATTATATAAGAACGAAATCGAAACCGCCTGATTTTTTCCGTTAATGATAAACTTTAAGAGCTGCGTTTCAAAACCAAGATTGAGGAGGTCTCGAAAAATCTCCTTACGAAAAAGGAATTCAAAAGAAGATTGATCGTTTTTTGATTGAAAAGTTTTAATACTATAATCAAATAAAATTTCAATTTCTTCTGGTGACGCCGGTAACACAAGCACCTCATTACCACCCTCAATTTGAAAAATTTTCTTTTTTAAGCTAGACCGTGACTTGGCACTAAATTCCTTTTCAAAATAGTCATTAAACGATGAAAATTTATTTAACTCTAGAATATATTTGTAATCTTGAATTTGAAATTGTGCACCAACTTCATCCGGTTCTCTCATGTACTCCAAAGACGCCTTTCTATCTACCTGCGAAAAAAAATTTGAAACCAAATATTCAAACCCAAACTTTATGAATACCCGATTTGTTTCCATGTAATAAGTTCCAAAAAACTCCAAACACCCACTGTCTGAATTCAGCTCAAGCGGCAACAATCCCACTACCTCATCACCCACATACCCGACATAAAAAAATAGTTCGTAGTTAAAATATTTATAGAAACAATACCGAAAATCCCAGCTGTCATAGATAGTTTCGTTTGGGGATAGCTGGTTCCAGAGCTCTTTGGCTTGATTGATGTCTTTGACGATTTTAAAATTTATTCCCTGAAAATTATTCATATTATGATTTAAATCTATTTATCGTCATCCGAATAATATCCTCCAGCAGATCGGAATAACTCAGATCAATCAGCTGAGCGGACTTAATAAACCCACTGCCTTCCACCAGACTCGGGTTTGGATCAAGCTCCAGCACATACGGATTATCGTCTTCATCCACCCGAATTTCCACACGTCCATAATCCTGGCAATGCAGCACCGTATAGGTGTCGAGCGCAATCTCCGTGAGAAGGGATTCTAATTTTTTATTGATTTTACGTACCGGAGTTTCTACCTGCACACCCGGTTTTTTGCTACCACTCAGCCATTTCGCTTCGTACGAACAAATTGGCCATTCTCCTTTGGTTGTTTTTTTAAACACCGAACGCGCCAACGGCAACACTCGAAAATCCTCGCGGCTGTTCCCCAAAACCGAGACTTCGTACTCTTCGCCGGCAATGTACTCTTCCACCAAAGCCGGTTTTTTGAGCTGGGTAATAACTTTTTTTACCTGGCGTTCCAACTCTTTTTTATCTCGCACCACCGAATCATTGGTAATACCAAATGAATTATCGCCAATACCTGGCTTCACGATGAGCGGATAGCGTAAATCCTCTTTAATACTGTCACTGAGCTCGTAAGCATAGTCCCAATCCGGAGTTGGAATATTGTGAAAATGTAAGATTTTTTTCATCAAAATCTTATTTTGACAGATTCCCAAATTGAGCGCTTCAGAGCCGGTAATCGGCAAATGCAAACTTTCGAGAGCTGCCGTAATTTGCGAGCGGGTTGGACCCGGATCACCCACCCATTCTTCGCAGGCATTAAAAATAACATCAATGTCGTTCTTCTGAATATCCCGGAGCGCTTCGGACAAATTACTGGCATTAAAAAAACTCACTTCATAACCACAGCGCACCAAATTTTCCCGAATATTTCTGACCGGCGAACTAAAATCACTGTTTTCCAAATTTTCAATATTACTATAAAAATTTCCCACCAAAGCAATATGCAGACTGCGCTGGTCGCGCAAAGAAACTTTTTTAACTTTTTCGATTTTAGCTGCCTGAATAAGCAAGTTCTTATTGAAGACAGCTGCCGAAAATTTATTTTTTCGCAAAGTTTTACCCAAAAATGACTCCTCATCAAACTCGGCTACCTGATAATTTATAAAGCTCAATGCTTCTTTGAGATTATCCTGCGCATCAAGCAAATTGTCGCCCGATACACTAAGCCAACCCAAATATTCATACCCATCCGGTGGTACTAAGATCGGATCACCCACCTGCTTGCCAAAATAAAATTCTTCCACGTACCGCTGACGTTTTAATTTCTCGTCAATATTAACATTGGCCACCACGCCCGATTGATCGGCATGCAGTGTTTGACTCAAAATATACTTTTTGGGCTCAGCGGATTTTTCTGGTTTAATATGGACGCCGCAAGCAATTTTAGCCAAATTTTCCACCAAATCCACACCCCACACGCCTTTGGTCGATTCATAGACCTCATCTCCCCCCAAACGCAAATTCGCTTCGAGCGGCACTGGGCCATGCTTAGTCATTTTGGCTTCAAAGTGAATACAACCGTTCAACACACCCAAACGCTCCAGCACCTCCTCGGCCACACGAATCAGTTGATCCTGATCATCTGCGGGCAAACTCGATGGCAGCGCTCGCAAGGTTTCCACAAAAAATGGTTCGGTGGTGCGATAATTATCGGCAATAGAATAAAATTTCACTTTACCGTTCTGGAGTAAAATATCTATATCCACTTCATCGCCATCAATATACTCTTCGAGAAGCAAATTCATTCCTTCTGTTAAAGCTGATTCTGTAAGGGGCGAAATAGTCTGGCGAATATACTGGTACGTTTCGAGTAAATCCTGTTTATCTTTTACTTTAACCACGAAAGCACTACTCGAGCCATACACCGGCTTAATCACCAAAGGAAATTTTAAATACTTTAAAGCTTTGTCCAAATCTTTTTTGGCTTCAATAATTTGGTGCTTGGGAGTGGGCAAATTATGCTGGGCACAAAACTCACGAAACAAATATTTATTGCGGGCTTTGTTGGCTACCGCTAAAGGAATGCCGACATAACCAAACGTATCACAAATTTTAGACGTCAAAAGAACATCATCTTCCAAATAGGTAATAACCCCGTCCGGCTTCATTTCTGGATGGAGTTTTAAAAAATTTTTTACTGCCGCAATAGACTCAGTGTGGTTAAACGTATCGGCCAAAATCCAGGCATCAACATAATCATTAGCCCAGTTTTTTTCTTTATTCAAACAAATAATTTTTAACCCCATTTTTTTTAACCGTTGCAGCACAAACTTTCTTTTGGATGAATAGGTGTTAACCACCAAGACAATCTTATTTTTTAAAACATCATGATCCATAAAAAAATAAAAACCTATTAATAAAATAGGCTTAAAAGCAAATTTAAGTTAAAAATGGTCTAACCGAGTCTTCTTCCGCAGAAGGTTTATTCATACTAATAATGTAGATACTAACCCATCCCGGCCTTGTTGTCAACAAATTTAGGCATTTTTTTGCTAATTATAGAGAAAAAATAACTTTTGACAGGTGACGCCAAATCCTTTATAGTTAGCTTCTAGACTGATTTTTAAATTCAAAAACTATGAACGTCCAACAAATCTTCGACTTAGGGGTAAAACTGGCTATAGAGGCCGATCCGCGTGGAGAAAAAGGTGTCAAAAAATACTTGACCCAGCTCAAAAAAGAATACGAAGACCTGAAAGAAAAAGACAAAAAATATTTTAACACCGACAAACTGACCAATCCCTACCCCGACAGCTGTATCCATACCAACGACCAAAAAACTACGGTACAGCGCGTTTTGTCCGGTATTGATATTGGAGCCGGAGAAATTCTCCTCGCGAGCCAGCTTAGCGAAAGAAACCAAAAAATAGACCTGGTAATTTCGCACCACCCCACCGGTAACGCCCTATCGAATCTGCACGAAGTCATGGAAATGTCGATTGGCATCTACGAAAGTTTTGGCTTGCCGGTACATATTGCCGAAAAATTCATGGAAGAACGCATCAAAGAAATTGGACGCAGCGTTCACCCCATCAACCACCACCAAACCGTTGACGTAGCCGCTCTGCTCGGTATCAACTTCATGAGCACTCATACTATTACCGATAACCTGGTGGATGCCTTTTTGTCCGATTATCTCAAAACCCAAGGCCCGGAAACTTTACGCGACATACTCGACTGCTTGCTCGAACTCCCGGAGTACCAGGAAGCCAAACGGCGTGGCGCCGGACCAAAAATTTTTGCCGGCAATCCCAAACACCATGTCGGCAAAATACTGGTCGAAATGACCGGTGGTACCAATCCTTCGAGCAAAATATATAAAGAATTTTCCAAAATCGGCTACAGCACTATCGTCAGCATGCACATGAAAGATGACGCTATGAATAAAGCCAGCGAAGAATACATGAACGTCGTGATCGCCGGACACATGAGCTCAGACTCGCTTGGCATGAATTTATACCTCGACGAACTGGAAAAACAAGGTATTGAAATTATCCCCTGCGGCGGGCTCATCCGGGTCAGCCGAAATAAATAATATGATCTCCCTCATCCGTGGCCAAGTGCTCGCCAACTTTAACGGCGAACTTACTATCCTGACAGCCGGCGGGGTTGGCTACAAAATTTGGGCCAGTCCACAAGCTATCGAAAAATCCCATCTCAATTCCGAAGTTACTTTGGCCACCCACCTCGTAGTACGTGAAGATGTGCTCGAACTGTTTGGTTTTGGCTCCGAAGAAGAAGGGGCGCTGTTTCGACATTTTATCTCGGTAAGTGGGGTCGGACCAAAAACTGCGCTTAACCTGCTATCGCTTGGCGAAGCGGATGACATAACGAATGCTATTATGAATGGTGATGAAGATTTTCTCACCAAGGTCAGTGGCATTGGCAAAAAAACCGCCGCTCGCCTCATTTTGGAGCTCAAATCCAAACTTTCACTCAGCCCTCGACAACCCGGACCAAATATGGTAGAAAGTAAACCAGAAAAGAGCCTCACTCGCGATGTCTTTGACGCCCTCACTACCCTGGGTTATAGCGAAAACTCGATTCGTAGCGCCCTCAAGCAGATTAAAACTGACGGCAAAACCAGTGAACAAGTGTTACGCGAAACCCTTAAAATTATTCAATAAATTTTAATATAACCAAGCAAACATATGGACGGACTATTTTTTGTAGTAATCGTGGTTTTAATCATTCTGGCGCTCGGACTGCGCATCGTAAAGCAGTATGAAACCGGCGTTGTATTTCGTTTTGGAAAAATCGTGGGCTTAAAACAACCCGGCTTAAACGTTATCATCCCGGTGGTTGACCAGCTGCGCAAAGTTGATCTGCGCACCATTACTCTACCAATTCCAAAACAAAAAATTATCACCAAAGATAATGTGTCGGTGGATGTTTCGGCGGTAGCTTATTACAAAGTTGTGGACGTGGTCAAAAGCATTGTGGGTATTGAAAACGTAATGAACGCCATTAACCAAATTGCTCAAACTTCACTGCGCAACATCGTCGGTAAATTTCAGCTCGATGAAATTTTAAGCGAACGCGAAACCATCAACAGAGAAATTACTGCTGTGCTTGAAGCACACACCGCCGCCTGGGGTATACTCGTTTCCGTAGTTGAAATGAAAGATATCGAACTCCCAGAAAGCATGCAGCGCGCCATGGCCAAACAAGCCGAAGCCGAACGCGAAAAACGATCTAAAATTATTGCTGCTGAAGGTGAATTTTTATCTGCCCAAAAATTGGCCGATACAGCTGATGTGATGGCTGCCCACCCTATCGCTCTGCAACTGCGTAATTTACAGACCATGGCTGAAATATCTGTAGAAAAAAATTCCACCATTATCTTCCCCGCCCAATTTATGACCACGGTGGCTGATGTGCAAAAATTTGTCAACAGTGAAATGGCCGCCAAAAAATAATTACCCCATAAAAAAACAGCCGGCTGATCAGCCGGCTGTTTTTTTTATTTTCTCACCAATCTTTGGCAGCCGTTATAACTATAAATTTGCACTTCGGTCAGATTATTAAGTGGCAGTACCACCGCAAACGGACCAATTTTTTTTCCCACACTATCACCATCTTCTAAAGCTGAAATAGTACTTTCTTGGCCAGCTTGTTTCAAAGCCCGGCGCAACACTACAGCCAATTGATTGCCGCTAAAACACATTCCTGCTGGTGTGTATACCGGCTCTCCAAATTTTGCTTGCAAGAGGCCAAAAATTACTCCTCTTTGCACAAAAGTACAAGGAACAATAAAACCATCCTCGTTGGCATTAACAGGTGATAAGATTTTATCTTTGGCAATATTCTCTAAATTATCAACGAGTCTTAAAACAAGATTTTGCTCTTCCCCCCCTCTCGCCTCATAACTCTGCGCATAACCGGCCATAGCAGCCTGAACTGCCCGATCAAATGCTGTAGCTTCTCTATAATCAGCGCCTGTATCGACCGGTACATTTGGGGACGTTCGAGCAGGCACAGTATTCACCCTAGCAAAAAAATCTCGAGCGCTGGAGCCAGACTTGACCAGATCAAGCTGCATAGCTCTCAGTAAATCAGCATCAATAATTTTGAGTGCATTGCCAAATCGGGCTTTTACTACAAACCCCTGATCGTCCTGACGCAACACTAAAGTACCCTCACCCAAATGCTGGTGTGTCACGGCCACCACTTCTCCAGCTGGTAAATTTTGCAGCAAACGTACCACTTCCGGACTTTGAAAAAGCGTTACAGGCAAAAGTTCTCGCCTCGAGTTAACTGCGGCATCAAACACTAAACCATTTCTTATTTCCATCATATCAAAAATAACTTATTTAACTTTCCAAAAACATTTTCAAGTCAGTAAATTAATCCAAAAAATACACTAAAATCTTTACTCTCTTTCCCTTTGTTTTTATTTAGCTTCTAATTCTTTATCCGTCATCACAACAAAAACATAACATATCCCCTTTTTAACATAACCATTTTCCAACCTTGGTGATGATTCTAATTTTGAAAATTTTGCATCTTTTTGTTTTAAAAACAAGCTATCACCATAATCACCAAGCCACATCCCTTTATCTGGATTGCCTGATAACTGTCGATCTAACGGGAACTCGACAAAACTTGCCTTGCAAGGTAACTTTTGATTTCGCAAGGCGAATGTTGCTGCCAAAGCTTCATCAGGCGTAAAAAACCGTAAACAATACTGTGTCATACCCCATTTAATACCACCATGTACATCCTTCATGGTTCTCCATGCATTCGGGTCACCCATATCCTCAGCAACGATCATTATTTTAATATTTTTATCTTCCAATGGCACAAACTCTCTCACCGAGCGTGCTATGACATCGTCTATTTTAAACCCATCATCACCGGTTAATATTCTTTGAACATCCATTGACAAGGGTACTGTGAGACTAAAGTATCCCATACCTCTCTGCTCACCAACAGCTTCCTTGAGAGTAGGAATACGCGATTCTAAAACATCCAACAATTCTTTTTGACCAGCAGGTTCTGATACAACTTTTTTCTCCCCACCTCCCCCAGTCTTTGTTACATCATCTATTGACGGTGCTTGACCATCCTCGGTCATTTGTCTGTGCCCCACTAAAATTTCCGGATGTTGTAAAATTAGTTTTTCTACGTCCGATAAACTCTTTTCAAAGCGTTGTTGCACCGAAGCAAAGTTTCCCAGACTGGCTGATGCACCCAAAAAAGATAAATCGCGACTGGTTTGATCCAGCAAATTTTCTATTTGCATTTGCTGGGCTGCGGAATAAAATCGGCTTTCGGAATGATATGTTTCCTGCAACCGCTGCAGTTTTTCATACCCTTGCTGCAATACTTGTTTTTCTCGCTGCTGTGCCGGTGATAAGTCTGGGTATTTTTCTTCTGACATATTTAATAATGAAAAACTTGGGTTTATTTATAAATTATTTCATTTTCTCGCGCAACATTTTTTCCGCCACCTGTGGATCAGCACTGCCCTCGGTCGCTTTCATCACCATGCCGAGCAAAAATTTAATAATCGGCTCTTTGCCGGCTTTAAACTGCGCCACTTGGGACGGGTAATTGACTATAGTCTGGTTTACCACCTCGGCAAGCTTGCCCTCGTCTTTGATCTGGCCATAGCCTTTATCTTCCATAATATGCGTTGGATCCATGTCAACATCAGACTCCACCATCGCGAGCAAAATTTTCTGCGCATTGGTGGAATTTACTTTTTGTGTATAAATAAGAGCAATAAGCTCAGCAAAATTTTCTGGCGACAGATGCAAATCTTTAATGACACGTTTTTTTTCGGCCAGAATTCCCACCAACTTGCTGGTGAGCCAGCCACCGGCCAGCTTGGCCAGTTCATGGCTTTTTTGTATACGAGTTTCGGCAGCCGTTGATTCGTTCTCCAAACTATGAAGCCATTCCACCAGCTCGCTCATCACCTCTTCCGCATAAGCGGCCCAGGTTTGATCGGTGGTGAGCCAATCCGCATCAGCATAAGAAAAACCATATTCCTCATGAAAACGATTACGTTTGGCCATTGGTAACTCCGGCAAAGCCAAATGTTCGGTTAAAATAAGTGGTTCAAATGGTGGAATATCTGGCTCTGGAAAATACCGATAATCCGCCGAATTTTCTTTGATACGCTGACTCACCGTGGAACTGCTCGGATCATCCCAGCCGCGTGTTTCTTGCGGCCAACTTTTCCCTTGCTCCAAGAGTTCCGTCTGACGTTTGATCTCAAACTCAATGGCTTTTTCCACAGCGCGAAAAGAATTGATATTTTTTACTTCCACTTTATTGTTGAGTGTATAATCTGGCGCTGGCACCACTTGCCCGGCTTCAATGCGAAATTGGCCGCTTGACTGCACCGAAACATTGGCTTCGCAGCGCATCTGTCCTTTTTCCATATCCGCATCACTCACCCCCAAATAGCGCAAAATATTCTGCAATTCCTGACAATAGGTTTTGGCTTCGAGCGCGCTTTGCACATCCGGCTCAGACACTATCTCTACCAGAGGCACACCGGCACGGTTAAAATCAATCACGGTTTCGTTATTGGCGCCGTGCGATAGCTTGGCTGTATCTTCTTCCAAATGAACCCGTGCCACGCCAATTTTCGCGTTTAAACGATGATTTTTCTCGAGATGCTCGAGCAGCATAAAACCATTGTCACCAATGGGAAAATGATCCTGGGAAATCTGGTACCCCTTAGGTAAATCCGGATAAAAATAATGCTTGCGATCAAATTGACTACGCTCCTGAATATGACAATTGAGTGCCCGGGCGATTTTAACCGTCCACTCAATGGCTGTCCGGTTGGGAACCGGCAAAGTCCCGGGGTGGGCAAGACAAATAGGGCAAATAGTAGAATTGGGAAGCGAAAAATGCGGATCATTGGGACAGCTGCAAAACATTTTACTCTTGGTTTTGAGTTCCACATGCACTTCAAGACCGATAATTACCGTGTATTTTTCCATATATTAAAAGCTTAATGCGGCCATAATACCATTTTCTTTGGTTGGTTGGCAACAAAAAAACCGCCTTATACAGGCGGCTATTTGAATTTACATTATTTCTGAACTGTATCAAGCGGGCTCGCGGCCAAAGGTTTTTCTTTAAGATCCTTATAAAGGATAATGCTAGGAATAAGCAAAAGCGGGGCGGCTATCGCCAAAACTGCATTGTTGAGCACCTGCTCCACCACAAAAGTAATAACATCAAACATGTTGACACTGCCATTCACCCGATAGGAATTGACCAAATTTTGATCTCCGGGAAAAGCATAGCTGATAATAAGCATAACCACTACCAATACACTACCAAAAGCAATCACCGGTACAGCCAAGCGCCAGGCCACCTCCCACCAACGACCGGTCACCAAACTTTTACTGGCGCGTAGCGCACCCCAGCTGGTTTGATTATCAAACACCACGGCTTGGGTAGCAAAGGCCAGCCAAATGGCCACCACCACTCCCGGAATAATAATAATAAACAATAAAGCACCCACAAAAATAAGAACAGCTGTGACAAACGCGACCACGATACTTGGGCCAATAAAACGACTGGTCAATTTCAAATTTTCACCAAACTTGGGCGTAACACTACCCAGATACAAATCACGCACGGCTTTCATAAGGGCCAAATGTGACCAAAAACTAAACACGAGCGAAGCTACCACCAACGCCAAAATAATAAGTGTGGAAATAAGGGTCAAAATACCACCGTTCTGCTGCGCTAAAGACGTGGTGACAGCCACGATAATAATGGCAATCAAAACAAATAATGACAAAACTAAATACGGTAAAAAAGTTGCTAAAATATACGGAACAAATACGCGCCAATGCATTTTCCACAATTGCCAGGATTGCTTTATAAGATCAGTAGCGCTAAGAAGCATACATTAAAAAGATAAAATTTTATGTAACAAATTAAGTGAATTTTCTGTACTATAGCAATTTCATCATTTGTTGACAAGAAAATAATTTATGAAGCCAATTTTTTTAAAATTATATCCCAAATTTTGGCATGAACCTTTTCTCTACTCAACATTTCATTATTTTCTATGCAATTTACCAAGGTAAAATCAGTAAACATTTCCGCCATTTCTAAAAAAACTTTCTCGGCATTTTGCAGATGCTCGATGTCATCTTCGTGAATATCACGTTTTTTATCATTTTCAATATAATCGCGCTTCTCTTTTTGATCCACCAATTTTTGTGCCGACACGGCGCCAACATGCAAGATAATACTTAAATTTGGTCGAGGTAACTTAAAAATTTCATACTCCAAATTATCGTCCCAGGCAAAGAATTTTTTTCTTTCTTCGGCGTCTTTAATTTTTCCGCCCTGGTGCCCCATGTTTGCCGAAACATAACGATTCAAAAGTATAATTTTACCCGCATTAAGTGCCGTGCGAATTTTAAACGAAGCAGCATAACGATCAACCGCAAAAAAAATTGACCCAGCATATGGGCCCACTTCCTCCGCAGTCCCATATTTTCCGTTCAAATACTCTTCAACTAATCCCGCGCTTTTTTCACCGTATTGAGGAAAGCTAAACGTCTCAACTTCATACCCTTCTTGAGCAAAACGCTGCGCTAATAATTCAATTTGTGTTCCCTTTCCACTTCCGTCTATTCCGTCTATTGCGATAAGTAAACTTTTCATAAGACAAGACGCGACTATTGCGGCACCACAAAAACCGGTCGTTTTATGTTTTGCCTCACCACCTCTACTTGCAGTGCTTGGGCAATGGCGGCCACCTGCCCTTTCAACTCGTTTATAAAGTCTTGGGCATATTCTTCTGCTTCCACCTGTTCTTGCACAGCTTGTATCCACTGCGGATTTTCCGATACCACCAGGGCCAAACTCCCATTCTCGGTCTTTACCAAATCTATGGCCCCCATATACTCGAGCACTCTACACTTCGGATGCCAAAGCTGTATGGAACCCACTAATTGCTCTCCCGCACTCAAAGTGGCCGGATAAGTATTATAATCAACAATTTTTTGGCTCAAGGCTTGTAAATCAGCCAAAACAGTTGTTTCCCCAAATTGCTTGGTTGTTGAACAGACAAATGGCTCATTAGCACTAAGCGCTTCATAACGCGGTTTGAACCCAGAAAGACAGCTAAAATCTTCAAACCTTAATTGATCTCGCTGAATTTGACGCTGAAGTTGTACAAAATCCATGGTAATTTTCACCAGCCCGGCCTTCCGCTCATTTTCTGGCCGGCCCATTTCTGGATCAGCTTTTTTTAAATCCTCGTAAAGCTTTATTGCTTCTGGATCCTTCAATTGAAATCCTGACATATAGAATAAATATATCTCAATTATGAATGAAATTTTTCTTCGAGCATTTTCTCTTTTACGCGTTGACGAGCCTCACTATCGCCGCGGGCGCTGTCATAACTATTTTGATCCACAAAATTCATGATGCTCGCTCGCCACGGATCAGCTTTTTTTATTTCCGCATGCATTTGCTGACACAATTTACGATATTGCGGATGGCCTTGTTTAGTGGTCCGCAGTTCAAGCAAATGCATAGCTTCGCGATCGTTCATACCCATAATCCAGCGCACGCGGTGACCGTGTAAAACTACATAGCTGGCTACTTCTCCCAGTTCAGATTCTATTTTTTGATAGAGTGCTAAAACTTTATCGTGGCAAGCCAAAACTTTTTCTTTCAGGCCTGCGTCTTCCAAATCGACGGGCACGATCATGCCCAAATACGGAGTAAAACACTGGCGCAGCTGCGTGGTCATACGGTGGCGCATTAAATCTTTATACGTACCAAAATCCGCGCACAAATCAAACGTATAGCGATACCCGGCTTCGAGCGCCCGGCCGGGCCGGTCTCGACGTGTTTCGCGCGCACCAATGTACGTTGATTTAACATTATCTCGAACTGTTTTGTCTAAAGTTTTTACCAACTCATAAATCTGCTCAAACGAATGGAGCGTGTAGCCGTACAACATATGAGCGATTAAAAACTCCTCGCGCACCGCTCGATCAAACGGTACCAGCTGAGCAGGCGCCACATTTTTTTCCACCTCAATACCCGAAAATAATTCCACCGCCAATGCTCGCATTTTTTTATCCACCCCAATGGTATAATCTTTGGCTTTAGCGCGGCGCACATACTGAGGAATGAGCTTGCTCAACTCTTGAGTGGTTTTTTCTCCAATGGCCACCACTTCCGGATACGGAGTAGACACCAAATGGGAAATGAGTGTCTGAAAAAACCGACCATTGCCATACAAACCAACATTAGTTTTGGTGGCGAGTGGCAGCAGACAGCGCAAAGTATCACAAGCTTTGGTTTTGAGATCAATCTTGTGCGTGGTGCGAAAAGCTTTTTGATCTTTTTCGTCAGTTAAGTCGGCTAATTTTTGTTTGTTCCCGGTGCCAAGCACATCATACTCGGCTTTGTCGACAGGAAAAAGCTCGGCATAAAATTGCTGCATGGGTTCAATGAGTTCCTTATAGGTATCAAAAACAAAATCCATGGTTTGCACATATTCGCTGGCCAAGGGCGAAGCCATAATTTTGGCATCGCGTACATACTTATAATTTCCTTCAACGTCTTTTTCGTCAAAAAAAACATAGCGCGTGGATTTTTCAATGGGCGAACCGCCGATACGTCGGTCTTCTATTTCTTTGGTGGCCAGTACGGAAATATTCTCAAACGAAACATGGGCGCCTTCGAGCTCGCCTACCGAATCATCACCATAGGCGACCAATACTCGCTCAATCAGCTCATCGGCTTTTTTTTCGTTGAGCATGCCGGCTTGCACAAATTCGCGCAGCAAGGTTTCTTGAAAACCGGTTTTGGCACGGCTATAGCGCGCGTACACAGCTCCCACCACGCCGGGCAAATTTTTGATGGCAAAAATATCCCCCCCAACATCAGTAACATAGTTACTCAAAATATTTTTTTCCTCCTCACTAAGAAGCATATGTAAAAATTATTCAACAAATAAACCTTTAATACTGTGGTCTCGATTCGAGACTAAGGCAAAAAGATGTGGTGCAAATTTTTCCATTCCAGCCACTTGCCTAAGTTGATCCGCGGAGAGGCCTAAATTAGTTGAAGCTATCGGATTTATCAACTGACGAACAATTGATAAAACTAACTGAGGATCTCCACCCTGACTCTGAAACCACCTAGCAAAAGCAATCATGAGCGCTGCAAACTGCTCGCTGTTCCGGATAGGTGTATCATGGGGATTCATCTGCGCATACGCCCGAATAACTTCTACGGCAATCGAACGAACATCAAAAGTTTTTCTGCTTTCTTGCGGTGCTGCTGTAGCAGATAAAACTTTCTGCGACGGCGCTAAAGGTGTTTCAACCATTGTTCGTTGTGGCCCAGGAACAGGCAGCACTACTCTGACCGGAGCCTTTAACGACGCCGCTTGGGACTGAGCTGCAGACTGTATTTCACTGGGTGGCTGCATACCAAATAAAGCATAAAACGCTGCCGGATCATTACTAGTACGTCCTGTAAACCTGTGTTCTCCATCAAGAACATGATTCCGATACCAAACAATATCTTCCCAGGTCACACGATATTCACTACAAAAATCCCGAGACTTTACCTGACGTGTTTCGGGCTCCAAAGGAAAGTCAGCGAAAATTCTCAGCAAACGTTCTACTTTTTCCTCGCGCCCCATGGCTTCGGGCCCCTTTAGACATTCCGTTCGTTGTGGCTGAGCCTGAACTGGAGCTGGCTGCGCTTCAAACGATGATTTAGAACGAAATAAATCAAAAAATCCCATATTATTTTATGTAAAAAACACTATTAATTGCCTGTACTGCCAAAACCACCCCTATCACTTCCCCCCATACTGTCTACTTCCTGCCACTCGGCCTTTTCAATGGCCACAAACGCGGCCTGCGCCAAGCGTTCGCCGCGCTCAATGGTAACCGGCAACTGCGTAAAATTGTAATATTGTAAAAGAAGCTCGTCGTTATCGCCGCAATAATCCTGGTCGATAAATCCGACTGTACACAAGAGACCTTTCTTGCGCGCCGTGCTCGATCGATCTTTGACGAGCAGCATATATCCGGCCGGCACTTTGACCACCACATTGCCGGGAACGCGACCAATACTTTGCGGATCTACCACCGTAGTTTCTCGTGCCAAAATATCAAAGGCCACCGCTCCAACCGTATGATACTCCGGCAAAGGTAAAGTTTTATCGATTCGTTTTATGGTTACTTGCATAAAAAATAGTAAACAGTGTTTTATTGAACAACCCTAACTTTTATATACCTCAATTATACCAACAATTCCATCCGAACGTAATCGCAACTGCGCCTGGGGCATTTCGTTTAATACAGCTGTCAGAGCCTGATACTCTATTTTGTCCAAGGCTACCATGGGAATATGCTGACATAAAAAAGCCATTGCTGCCAGATCATACGCATTCATGCTGCCCCCTATCGCGTGAGTAGTATTGGGCAAAATCATATCTTGCATGACAAACGCCCGAGCTCCATTATTTTTTACAGCCTGCAACAAAGCGCTAAAACTCAATGAAAGTCTTTTATCCATTAGTTGGACTACGCCTGGGCTACGCACCACTGCTTCCAAGTCAGGAAAGCCCGACATGGGGAAAGGCTGCTGAACCGAATCACTGGCTCGCCCAACTGGCCAAACCTGGTCAAAACTAGCACTTACCAAAGGTGATAGTATTCTTTTTACCAACTGACCCGGAGTTTTTTCTGCGTCACTCATATTTTTCACCTGACGTTTGCCGTTGTCCGGAGTCGGCCGTACTTGTACCAAATGAGCCTGCAAAGTTGTGGGGTCTACCACCAACTCAAGTTGAACCCCAAAATAAACACCTGTGGCTTGAAGCGCCTTTACCAAACTCGGCACCAGTTTGGCGAATGGAAATTTATATTTGTCCGTAAACAAAGTTTCCCATTCCCCCACCGCCGCAGTAAGCATGGTGCCCGAGCGATCATACACGGCCACCGTTGCCCCCACATCACTCGTAGCCGAAGAAAATTTACCACCTTCATCTCGCCGACCAGACGCAATACGAATTGCCGTATCACCCAAGTTCTCACTATGCGATACATCTACCACCAAACCAAAACCATGCACCTGCTCTTGCAACACAAAAGGCACATCGGGAAAACCCAAGGTTGATTTCATCATTCGTTTACCGGAATAATCTGCTCCGTTATACGATGTGAGTCTGCCAGCACTCGCGTCTACCCAATCTTCATTGCGTGCAGAGCTGCGAATTTTTGTATCCCTTAAAATAAATTTTTCCATCGGCCTGCCACAAGCAAAATTCTTTGCTTCTTCTGTACTCACCGACAACCACCTGGGAACAATTAAAGGAAACTCGGAGTGATCGGCTATATGATGGCACACTTCCAAACCCAGAGCTTTACCTCCACCATGTTCTAACACGTGTTCCAAATATGCTGGCTCAATGTTATTCTCACGCCTCAATATACTCATGAAGTGTGGCAACTCTTCCAATGAACCATACTGCCATACCGGCATTTCCACCCGCACCTGCATTTCGCTTTCCCGTACTAAAGGTTGGGTCAACATTTCCATAAAATAGACGGCTATTCTTGCGAAGTAAGCAAGCGTACTTCGCCTACTATTCCATCTGAAACCAAATGCAAAACAGCTTGTGGATTTTCGCTCAATTTACTTCCTAATAAGGCCGCCTGATCTTCGGTAACACTCATCATCGCAAGACGCGGTTGTAAGTATGCTTGCGTTTTCTGTCTTTGGAGTGTCTCACGATGCGAACCATTCATCGCTATATCCACAGCACCGGTATGGGTGGTACTTGGCCAAATTGGTCCTTTGACAATAACCCCTTCAGTCCCCAGAGAATAATCTGCCAAAAAAGTACGAGCTGCCGTGTCCGGCCCCAAAAACTCCCCTCTTACTTTTGGATAAAAAGAAATCATCCTTTTTTGACCGTTACGAGCAGCTTCTACTTCAGCAAAACCCGGTACCCGTAAACGATACAAATCTTGAGCTGACGGACTATTTGTACTACTGGATAAATGAACTGTTTTTACACCCTGCTTCAGATCAAAGGGGCCATTTACGATATTGGTACGAAACAAAAGTTCTGATGCAGCTTCGGGGTTTTCTAAACCATTTTGTTTACCCCCGACTCGCGCATCCCCCTTTAGTGGTTGAATTTTTTCTGGGGAAGGACGGATTTGCACCAACCATATTTTATTTTTATTGTTTGAATCAACAATAAACTCAAACTGTATACCAAAATCTATACCGATAGCTGCGGCAGCTGCGCGAATATTAGATGCTAAAGCACCAAATTTAATATTTTGATCATCCAAGGCAGTAACATGACCAAACGACTGTTGTTCTAAAACAACACTCCCATTCATGGGATCTAAAACCACTGCCGTTGCTTCCGGGTCATTGGTGGCAGAAGTAAAACGAAATCGCGAATCTTTTTCCCGCCGTCCTGAACTCACCTTAACCACCGTTTTGCCTCCTAAAAGCGGACTTTGCACTACATCGATCACCACTCCATACCCATTGTAAGCGTGTTGTACAATATGCGGTATCGATGGTAAATCTACCGGGCCCGGACGCTTACGTAAAACATGCGAGGCGTGCGTTCCCGCTGCAGCACTCAACCAATCTTCTTCCTGGTCTGAACTGCGCAGTATTGGGTATTCAAAACCAAGTTTGTTCATTTCTGCCAACAACACCTCCTCCTCTCGAGGTAATCGGGCTACTTCTTGGGCGGTCAATATTTTCCATCGTGGAACCTCCACTTTCACATCCTGACAACGTTTGGCGATCAGTTCACAAAAAAGTAAACCTAACGCCTTACCACCACCTTTATCAAAAGCCTCAAGCAACTTTTTAGCCGAATAACTCGTGCGCTTTTCCACTCGTTCACAAAGCTGCTTAACGTTTTCTCGACTACCATACTCCCAGCCATCAATCTTAAAATCACCCTGCGTCTCAGCAGGTTGTCGAACCTCCTTGCGAAAGAGAGGCTGGCTAAAAAAATTTCCTAAGGCTTCCAACATACAGCAATAATCAAAACAATAAAAAACTCTCTACCAATATTTATTTAAGCCTGGCCACGAGCTCATCCAACTGAAGATAAAATTCCTCTCGGCTATCATTATTTGTTACCTCGCGCTGCGCCAAACGCATCACCGGCGGAATAGTCACTTCGGTGGATTTTTCCTGATCCAGCAAAAACTGTTCATACGTTTTGGTTTGGTCATCGCTATTTTCTTGGCGCTGTGTCAATCGTTCGTAACGAATACGCGGATCAGCCACCACCGCCACCATCACAAATTCCGGTAAGAGTCGCAAAAATTCAATGTCAGCGATGCGGCGAATACCATCCACCACTATCATACTCTGCGGACTCATTTTTATATCCTCAGCCATGGTTTTGGCGAGAATATTCTCACCAAAGCTCGCTCGTATCAGTTCAGACATTTTTACCAAATTATCCCGAGTTTCCGGCACATGAAAACGTTTGAGCGCGTCGCGCAGCATGCTCGAAAAACGAAAACTCACGGCCCCATACTTTTCCTGCAAATACTGCGCTGCCTCGCCCTTACCGCTCGCCATGAGACCAACGAAACCAATAATAATTTTTTTAGTCATACATCTACAAAAAATTTTTCCACATCTGGCTCGCCACCGGTTTATCATCGCCGATATACTTACTCCCGCTATCCTGCGAATATGGCTTGAGACATGGCGAAGAAATCCGCTCAAAGGCCATCTGGGCGATGGGCATTTTGTAGTAGAGCATCATTGGCATATTCGCCACATTGTGGAGCTCCAGGGTCATTTTGAGGCAATTGCCCGGATCAAGAAACCCAGCCGTTACATGAATGAGAAGCCCCATTCGGCCCACCGAACTTTTTCCTTCAAGCCGCCCCACCATTGTGTCAGAGACCCCGGTTTTCTCGTAAATCAATCCCAGCGCAAATTCCCCAGGATGCAAAATAAATGGCTTATCTTGGGTAATTTCTACCGGAACCATTAAGTTGTCGAGAGGCTTTTTCGGGTCAATCACATAGTTATTTTTAGTATCAAACACCAAAAATTTGTTATCAAGATGCAAATCAATCGAAGCGGCTTTCAGATACTTCTCATCAAACGGATCAATGGTAATTTCTTTGTTTTCTAAGGCTTTTTTAATATCGCGATCGGAAAGGATCATAGAGGTAAAATTATTGTTTAATCCTAGCAAAAACTACTTGCTTTGACAAGCAAAAAGAGCGGTTTAGCGCCGCTCTTGTAAAATAAAATTGACTATCCGCTTGTTGTACCCCAATCTTCTAATGCGGAAATAACACCATTTTCCCTAAGAAACGATAAAAAATCAGCTTTTTTTTTCTTGTTTAACTCCTCTGAATATTCAGAACCGTCAGGCCACAATCTTTCAAATTCATTACTTACGCGTATTTTCTTTATCATTTCATTTAGTAATTCTTCCCAAGAAGAAACAGCGACATCGGTATCAAAACCCAGTGCTGCCGCTCCTAAAATAAAACCATCTGCCACTCTTGTTAATTGTCCAAAAAGAATTCTTTTTCCATTTTTGCCCACCTTATACACATCTAGTTTTATCGTACCATCTTCCTCTCGAGCAAGCTGCCCTCCCTCCCCCACACTTTCTACCGCTATACTAAACTCAGGAAATTTTTCGCTAAACCAAGCGTGTAACTCAGGATCAACCTCAGCAAGAGTCCTTTCCTTTTGCAAAACATCATTTTGATACCGCTCTTCCTCTCTTTCTTCATAAGATTTATACTGATCGTCTTTTCTTGGTTGCGGTTCAACCTTTTTAACTTGTTTGAGATTATTTTCACCAATGGCATCGGTGCGAGCTTGCGCTTTTTGTATCACCGGTTTTGGTTGCTCCGCACCAGTACTTTCAACAGTAGAATTTTGAGGAGCACGGAAGGCTTCTTTCACCGCAAAACCTGCTGTTGCCAGGCCTCCCACCAATCCTACGACTTTAACGAATCTTTTTAAGCCAACATTCTTTTCTATTTCCTTTTCTGGAGGAATTTGTTTTTTACATTCTCCTGAAGAATCTAAAGACATATATTTTACTTTAAATAATCTTAACTATTTTACCAAAAAAAGCTAGATTTCTCCAGCTTTTTTCATTTTACACTCAGCTAAAATCTGTTTCGGGGTTTTGGGACTATTCATTTTTCAAAACCCATCCTTAATTTATTTTTTCTGTCGCAACAAAAGCTTATACGCCTGCTCAATTTTTCTTTTATCTGCCGATTGACTCATCCCCGGGAGGGTCTTGGCGAGATATGGCAGCTGGGGGTAGTCCACAAACAAATTTCCCAAATCTTCTACCGTTACACCTTTAGATCGTATGGCCCGTGCCAACACATTTTGCACCCATTCCGGAATAGGTTTGCCTTTCTTAAGGGTTTGATCAAGAATACAGGTAATTTTTATATGAGCTAATTCTGGGTCATTAAGATCTAACGTGGGAACATCATCAGAAAAAAATACATCCCTATCCATCACAACCTTTTGCCCATTAAACACCGCCGTCTCAAATAAACGGTCCATGTCCGGCACTTCGCCGATTAGGCCAAAATGCTTCATAACAACAAAAGGAATCATATCGACCAACAAGGCGGCAATCTGTGGCGCTTCCGCACTTTGCTGCCAATTGTGCATACAGGCTACCAACGTCAAAGCCTCTTTGACTGCAAATCGCTCATTAGAAGCTCTGGTATTTTCATCTTGAAATTTGTCTTCGCCTATCCGGGCATGGTTCTTTACCGCTGTACGACCTTTCTCATGCGCCGCTAAAAACTCGGCCGCCTTGCCTTGCACATATCGCAAAACCGCCGGTCCATCTGGATATTTATATTCCAATTGTAAAATCTCTTTTGTTTTCTGTATTCGATCCGCTTCACCATCCGCCAAATTTCCCAAACGATTTTTTCTATCTTCCCGCTGTTGCATTGGTACATCCGAACTTTCTATGACTGCCGCAGAAACAACCTCACCCCCGTCTTTTTCTTGAGGAGGAGCAGCACAATCAGCTGCAGATAAAAACAGCGCTCCAAGCACACCTTCTCTAACAAATTTAGGTATTCCCATAAGATATTTAACTTTGAATTACTCCGGGGCATAGCCCCCGGAGTAATTCAAATGATTAAAAATTAAAACTTCAATCAAGCGAATCAAAAATTTTGTCTGCCATTTCATTAAGACCATCTCGCATAGCCACCAACTCATCATCAGATGGTTCACCAGAAGTATTATCACTCATTATTTTTTGCAAATCTTCTCGTTCTTTTCTTAATTTTCTATAACCCGAATCCGTCTTCGTAGCCCTTTCAAAATCAGTTGCCGACTTAGTAAAGTTATGTTTTTTTATATAATCACTTATTTTTCTTTGCAAAGATTTTTCTTGTAAATGCAAAGCAAAATTTTTACGTCTTGCTTCTAACATTTTTTTAACAACTAAAAAAGTTGACAGGCAATCCTGTCTGCCTCGCAATCTCTGCTCAAGAGCATTAATGCTTGCTCCAATTTGCTCAAATCCTTGGTTCGGATCCGAAGAAAAACTACCGTTTATCATTTCGTAAGCATAACTAAATTTTATTCCACTTATTAACACTCCAAGTTGTCTTAAAGCAAAACCTTCAGCGAATTTAGGGTTTATTTTGTCTAAAAGATTAACAACTTGCCCAGTCTCTTTGGTAAGAGTATTAAAATTTTTTCCATCATCGTTAACATACGGTACATTTTTTACTAAAAGTTCTACTATATTTATGGCGTCAATAACTTCCGCAGG
>CAYOFO010000012.1:0-2500 GCA_964403325.1 uncultured Gammaproteobacteria bacterium
CACCACAGTGGAGCAAACGTTAATCTCTATCCTTGTAGACCGTTAGCATATCTTGCTAACGGTCTTTTTTGTTTGTAAGCTTTTTTTGTCTTCGCCAATTAGGCTAATATATAAACTTTTGAGCCAGTTTATTTGTCGGGACGCAGTAGGGCGGTGGAAAGTGCGGGATTTGGGGGTAAATGTTTTTTGAGAGGTCATAGGGTGAAAAATGGGATATTTTAGCCACAGAGACTGGGGGTATTGACAAAATGTCAAAAATGCGCTATACTTATTTGTTAACATGAAAATGCCCGAGAAGTCGAAAAAAATTTCAAGGTATCCTTAATACTAACTACTGGATACAGGGGACTAGCATCTAAAAGTTTACAAGTGCGTCAAAGAATATTGACAAAAAGGTAAAAAAGTGGTACACTTGGTTGTTGCGATAAAGAATATGAAAGCGCAAGGATCCGTTTACTGGCAGATATGAAAATAAACTACCAAGATCCATAATTCTTCATTCATAATTCGTTATTCTTAAAAAGATTTTGTGGTCAGTAGGGGATAGGCTCTATGCCAAATATCACCTTCTGACGGATAAAATCCGTAGCTCTTTACAATATATTCCGACTACAACAATAAGCGACTGAACGTTGCGTGTTTTGCAACAAGCTACTATTTACTCAATAGTATCTGCTTGCAACACGCAACGACAATCCTGTCGTCTGCGTGCCAAGATCGCCCGGGACATGACCGGGTATCATCGAAGGACAACGACCATGACCAAGACTTCTGCGACTCTTTTCTCTCTCGCTCTCACTCTCGCTTTGGGTTTGTCGCCCGCCGAGGCCAAGCGCTGCAAGTGCCCCCCCGATAAGGTGGTGGCCGGCACCAAGGCCGACAAGCCCAAGGCCGACAAGCCCAAGGCCGACAAGAAGAAGGCCGCCAAGCGGCCTCACTTGCGGCGGGTCAAGCCCGAGCCCGAGACCAAGGTCAAGCCCGAGCCCGAGACCAAGGTCAAGCCCGAGCCCAAGGCCGAGGACAAGCCCGAGGCCGACAAGCCCAAGGCCGAGGACAAGGCCGACGGCAAGCCCGGCCCCAAGGGCGACCCCGGTCCCCAGGGTGACAAGGGCGACCCGGGCCCCGCCGGCCCCCAGGGCCCGGTCGGTCCCGTTGGTCCCAAGGGTGACAAGGGCCCCGTCGATGAGGCGGCCAAGAAGGCGGCCGACGACGCCGGCAAGAAGGCTGACGAGGCCGCCGCCAAGGCCGCCGCCGCCAAGGCCGCCGCGGACCGGCGCCACCTGATCTTCGGGATCGGTGGTGGTGTGGCATACCTCTTCGAGGATGCCCACCACGGCGCGGATGCCGTCGCCCCTGGCGGTAGCGTCCGGATCGGTTGGCGGTTCTCTGACCGTTGGTCCATCCAGGCGACTGGACTCGTCGGCGTGAATCACCTCCAGAACAACGCGCGCGTCGCTTTCATTCAGGGTAGCTTCGGCGCGGTGCTCAGCATCGGTCAGCGGCTCGACCTCGGGCTGGGGCTCACCGGCTTCAGCCAGGGCACTGGCAGCGGCAGCGAGGGGTTTGGTGGTGGCATCCAGGGTTCGATGAACGTCCGGTTGGTGGGCAAGCTCTGGCTGGGTGGGTATGGCGGCATCGCCGCCGCTTACTTCCCCAAGAACCCGCGGGAGGTGGTGCCCACCCCGCTGGTGGGCACGCAGCTGGAGTGGCGGGTGTGGTAGTCGGATCGCGTGAGTGCTTCATGGTGGGCTGCGGAGGACGAAAGTTCTTCGTGGCACACCTGGCGCTTGCGCTCGGGCGGGAGATGGACGATTAGTCCACTCTCCCGCCTACTAGATATGGGCAGGAATATTTCCTGCCAAGATCTGGTAAAAAAAGTAGGGGTATTGAACTATTGACAAAAAGGTAAAAAAGTGCTATACTAATTGATTATATTAGAGAACTGGACAGAAAACATGATCGTGGGACACTTGACAAAAGTAGAAAAACATGGTATACTAATTCGTTACGCTAGAGAGTTTAAGAAGAGGAAATAAGCAATTACAGCTTCTTCTTAGACCCTCAAAAGTCTATACAGTTCCTTACAATTTAGCTAGTTTACCAAAAAAACGTTGCGTGTTTTGCAACAAGCTACTATTTACCCAATAGTATCTGCTTGCAAGCACGCAGCGGCAGATCCGCCGATGCGTACCGCCCGGGACATTACCGGGTACCTCAGAACACTGGAGATCGCCATGACCTTTGCATTCCTCTCGACCTCCGCTCGCGCCATCCTCATCGCAGGCCTCGTCTACGCGACGGGCTGCGGGATGGTGGAGGTGCCGCCGTCCACCGACGGTGGCACTGACGGTGGGGCGGCCCCGACCTGCCAGGACGGCGTCAAGAACGGCACGGAGACCGGCATCGACTGCGGTGGAAGCTGCAGCGCGTGCCCGGTCGTCCCGCCGGCCCCGACCTGCCAGGACGGCGTCAAGAACGGCACGGAGACCGGCATCGACTG
>CAYOFO010000012.1:2600-26736 GCA_964403325.1 uncultured Gammaproteobacteria bacterium
ATCGACTGCGGTGGAAGCTGCAGCGCGTGCCCGGTCGTCCCGCCGGCCCCGACCTTCGTGATCGAGGTCACGTGCAGCCAGCTCGCGCAGGCCCACGTCATGTCCGCCGATCCTATGTTCCCGACCACCAAGGGGCAGGATCAGTGGGGGGACACCCCGTACCGGCTGACCCTCTCCCGGGTCGAGGCGTGCCAGTGGGGCGTCGAGATCAAGTCGCGGGTCGCCCAGGCGATCAACCCGGTCATGCCGTGGTATGGGGACGCCGGGGCTCCCGCCATGAGCACCTGCCGGGTCATCGTGAACGGCGTGGACAAGACGGCGTTGGGGGTGTACAAGTCGTACCCCTACACGAACGCCGAGGGCAACCTCGCGTTCACCCCCGCCGTCCTCGGCTGCTAACGCGGCCACCCTGCTCCCGGGGCAAAGGGAGAGTAGGTAAACTAGCGCCACGCGGTAGGTCTGATCGGAGCGCGCTCTTATTTGAGCGTTCTCCAGTCGATGCCTCCGCGCGGTAAGTTTGGCCCGGGTCATGTTCATATACATGACCCGGGCACCTACTTCATATGTTTCCAAGTTTTCTTGGGCCCAAATGATACCAAAAAACCACTCCAAAAGAGTGGTTTTTTGTTTTTGACAAAAAGGATTCTTCTTAGGTATTATATTTTTATATGAAGCAAATTACCAAAATTTCTCTCAAAAAAACTTCAGCTATTTCTAAAATACCTGCTTTAGCTAACCAAACCAGGAAAAATTCTGATCTTTGGCAGTCAGTGAAGGGTATTTTACCTAAAAAACCGACTGGACTTGGTCATCAAGGCAAGATGCGAGCAGAATGGCTATGATACTGCTTGATACTAATGCCGTAATTTATTATCTACAGAATGATAAGCGAACAGTGTCGTTAATTGATAGCTTGCGATCCTAAGAAGATTTAGCCGTTGCTACTATTACCGAAGTAGAACTTTTGGGATTTCCCGGAATTAATGAAATTCAGATATTCACTATTAATCAATGGTTAAATGGCTTGATTATTATCCCTTTGGATTCCTCGATTGCTCGCTCAGCAGCACGACTCAGACAGCTTTATCGTTTAAAAACTCCGGATGCGGTAATTGCGGCGACAGCTCTTTATTATAATATTCCTCTTGTAACTCGCGACAAGGGAATGAAAAGAGTAAAAGACCTTATAGTTGAATGGTGCTAATATTCAATCGATTTCAACTTTTTGATACTAAATCATAATAAAAAAACTTGCTCCAAAAGAGCGGTTTTTTGTTTTTGACAAAAGAGCTTTTTTTGTTAATGTTATTTACATCTTTCAAACTCTATGCAGTCTGTTAAAACCATTTCTCTCCCTATACAGCTCGAACAAATCGCCAGAGTTTTATCTCACTTAAACTCCAAACAGATAGAAGAACTTGAAGATTTGTTGGATGCAGATACTAAAACGCAAGTTGTGCGTCGGGCGCGTGATGGAAGAAAAAAAGCTATTTCCCACAGCGCATTAGTTAAATCTTTGTCTTAAAAAATATGTTCTCTCTTGTATATCACAAGAGTGTGGTCAAAGATTTAAAAAAGTTGGATAAGCGAGTGGCCAAAAACATTTTTAATAGTATAAGTTCTGAACTTGCAGAAAATCTTTATGGTGGCGAGCGTTTGCATGGTGAATTGAAACAGTTTTATAAGTTTCCTGTTCATGTAAAAGCAACGGCCTTTCGGGTTATTTATGAGATTATTCCAATCGAGAAAACAGTCTGGATAATTTTTATAGGTCCCAGAGAGAATATTTACAGTCGGTTGTTGCGAAGATTATAAATATTTGATTCGTTACCCCTTTGCACCCAAATGATACCAAAAAACTTGCTCCAAAAGAGCGGTTTTTTTATTTTTTTCAGCTGCTTAATTGGAGGGAATAGGGAAATTTTAATTTGTGTAAAAAATAATTGACATTTTATAAATTGAGGAGTAAATTTATTGAGTTTATCTTAATAGATACAATTGTATGTCTCTTTTGGGTGCTTGTTTGGCTGAAAATCTTAATGCAGCATGGAAAGAAAGTTTGGAAAAGCCTCAACTTACCGATTTGAGTGATGATAAGCTGCTCGAGATTCCAGCGGTAAAAGCTGTATTTGAAATTTGGAAACAAAAAGCGGAGCTAAGCGGTTTTTTGTTTGATAAAGAAACTCGTCAAATTGGGCTGCAACGTTTTCGTGCCAGAATAGAGGCCGGTGAGTTAAAAGAGAAAACCAAGAGAGAGTTGACGGCGTTGTTCGTTGAGGTTTTTAGATCAGGCATTTTTTCGAGGGAAGAATGGGAGGAAATATTATTGATTCCCATTGAATTTATAAATAAAATCAAAGCCATAAATCCTGAACAAATAAAATATATTTCCTCTTTACCAACAAGGGAAATGTTGCGTCAGCTCGTTTTAAGTGAAAAAACGTATGCTGCTATAAAATTTTTTCCGGAGGAATTGATGAAAAAAATTCTTGGGCTTGATCAAGCCTCGTTTAATTTGGTAGAAAGAGCTGTAAATGGTGTGAGTCGTTTTCATCATCAAAAAATAGGCGTAACTTTACAGGAATTGCTTAATGAGGCAGCCCAAAGTTTACCTTCAGTTAACTCTGGGTTTTTAGAGCAACAGTCGGCGAGTTAAGTATTTCGCACCTAAGCTTGTTTTAAGGTTGAGAAAAAGCTATACTAGCTGTGTTATGGCCTATAACACAGCACAAAATACCTCGTTTTTAACTATCGCTTCCATTGGGCAAAAGATCATTTCTTTTGCCTATTTTACTTTTATTGCCCGAACCATTGGTATCGCCAATACCGGGGAATATTTTGCCGCCATAGTTTTTACCAGTATTTTTACAACGCTCGCAGATTTTGGACTCGGGCCGATTTTAACACGTGAAGCGGCGAAATATCCGGAAAATTCACAGGCGTATTTTTCCACGGTTTTGTTCTATAAAACTATATTTGGACTTTTGGCGTACGGAATGATTTTGTTTCTGGTGACGATAATTCATTACCCCGGAACCATTCGTCCGGAGCTTATTTTGCTTTCGGGTATAACGATGTTTTTTGACAATTTGCAAAGCGCTTTTTATAGCATTTTTCGGGCTCATAAAAATCTTTTTTATGAATCCTTGGGAATTATTTTGTCACAAGCGATAACTTTGGTTATCGGCAGTATCGCTGTTTTTGTGCAAGCGCCCTTGTATTGGCTCATTATTGCCTATGCCATTCCCAGCTTTCTTAATGTTGGCTACGCGGCTTTTTTTGTGAGGAAAAATTATCAGCTTAAGCTTACATTTGTTTTTGATAAAGCATTTTCTTTAAGTCTCTTGTCGCTTGCTTGGCCGTTTGCGCTCGCGAGCTTGAGTGGGCGGTTGTATTCGTATGCTGATTCGCTCATCATGCTCCATATGCTCAGTAAACAAGAATTGGGCTGGTGGAGCGTGCCGTATAAAATCGCGTTTGCGTTTCAGTTTATTCCTGCGGCTTTTTCCGCCAGTATTTATCCGGCCATCAGTGGTTTATTTCTGAAAGATCCGTTAAAAATTACTGCGCTTTACCAAAAAGCTTTTAAGTATTTGTTGGTTATTTTAGTGCCAATTATGGTCGGAATTATCGTGCTCGCTCGTCCGATTATTATTCATTGGTACGGCATAAGCTATTTGCCTTCGATTGTACCGCTGCAGATTTTGCTCTCCGGGGCGATTTTTAGCTTTTTGAGCGTTATCAATGGGGCGGTTTTGAATGGTACAAATAAACAAAAAACGCAAACCAGTATTATTTTTACGGTTTTAGTAATTAATATTATTCTTAATCTTATTTTATTGCCAATAATGAGTATTCAAGGTGCGGCTGTTGCGTATTTGGTAAGTAATTTTATCTTGTTTGCGCTGGGGTATTATTTTGTGCAAAAGCAGATTGTTGTTGAGCACGCTGTTTTAGCACGTAATTTTCTGTTTATTTTCTTGAACAGTGCTATTATGGGGGTGATTGTTTTTGCGGTAGCGCAAAGAATAAATTTTTATATATCGATTGTAATTGGTGCCATAGTATTTGCGATCGGGCTTTTCTGGTTGCGAATTTTTAAAAAAACAGAAATAATGGATGTAAAAAATCGGATTCTTCACCGGACTTCTAAAATATAATATGAAAAAAACACTTATTATTACTCTCGATTTTCCACCACAGATTGGCGGCATTGCTTCATATGTGGCCAATTTTGTGCAGCATGTGCCAAGCGAGCAAATAGTGCTCTATGCGCCAAAAGCGAAAGGTGGTGCTGAAATTGACACAAAAAATAGTTTTAAAACCTATCGTCATACGCCATATTTTGCTTTTTTCTGGCCACGCTGGCTACGTATGATCTGGCAGGTAAGAAAGATTGTAAAAAAAGAGCGAATAGAAGCGATTCATGTCCACCAGGTATTACCGGTGGGTTATGTGGCGATGGTTATAAAAAAGCTGTATAAGATTCCATTTACGGTTTTTTTACATGGCACAGACTTGGTGCGGGGGAGTAAAAAAATGAAAAAACTGAAATGGGTTTGTGATGCAGCGGAAACTTTGGTGGTAAATAGTGAATTTTTGCAGAGCAAGCTGGTAAGTATTATTCCAACTATCAACCAAACCAAAATTCGGACTGTTTATCCCTGCCCGAGTGATTTTTTTGTGGAAAATCAATTTACCCAAGAAGAGGTATTGAAGCTGAAGGCCGAGCTCGCCCTTACCGGCAAGCGCGTCATTATTACGGTAGCGCGGCTCGCGGACGGGAAAGGGTATCCGATTTTGATTGGTTTTTTACCCAAAATTTTGGAGAAAATACCAAACTTAGCCTGGATAATTGTGGGCGATGGACCCAAGCGCGAAGAAATTATTAAACTCATTCAAAAAAACGGTTTGCAGAATATTATTCGTTTTTTGGGCAGTGTGGCGCACGCGGAGTTGCCAAAGCTCTATCGCTTGGCCGATGTATTTGTTATGCTTACCCACAAAGATGAGGCCGCTGAAGAAGGCTGGGGGACAGTTTTTCTGGAGGCAGCAGCTTCGGGGTTGCCGGTGGTAGCCGGTCGAGCGGGCGGTGTGAGTGAGGCGGTGAAAGATCTTGAAACTGGACTCATGGTTGATACGTATAATGAAAATAATGTGGTTTCAACGATCATTGAGCTGTTGGAAGATAAGGAATATGCCCGAGAATTGGGTGAGGCTGGGCAAGCTCGAGTAATAAAAGAGTTTAATTGGGTTGAACAGATTAAGAAGCTTAGCATGTAAATGTATGGAAAAATTGATTAGCATCATTATTCCCGTTTACAATCAGGCCAATGTTATTGTTAGGAGCTTAAAAACTGCTTTACATCAAACATACCGTCCTATAGAAATTATTATGGTGAATGATGGGAGTGCTGATAATTTTAAAGATTTGGAAAATGAGCTTTTAAGATTGGCGCAGGCAAGTTCAGTATCTTTGCAAATTATTCACCAAAAAAATAGCGGAGCGCCAACGGCGAGAAACAATGGTTTTAAAGAATCAAAAGGCGAGTATGTTATTTTTTGGGATGCGGATACGCTGGCAGAGCCAGAGATGATAGAGAAAATGTACCAAGCTTTGCAAAATCATCCCGAAGCGAGTTTTGTTTATGGGCAATATAAACTCGGTTGGAAAACCATGAAATCGCAAGTATTTAATGCTGAAGATCTCAAAAAATATAACTATATTGATACGGGCGCACTTATCTGTCGCGCAGATTTTCCCGGATTTGACGAGTCGTTGAAACGTTTTCAAGATTGGGATATTTGGCTGACCCTGGTCGAAAATGGAAAAATCGGGGTGTTTATCCCGGAAGTATTAAAAAATATGGTGGTCAATAAAAAAGGGATGAGTTCGTGGTTGCCCAGTTTTGTTTACCAACTGCCTTTTAAGATGCGGGCAGTAAAAAAATATGAAGCTGCTCGAGAGATTGTCTTAAGAAAGCATAAATTACTTTTCTAAAAAATATGAAGCCAGGAGTTGATTATATTGGTGTTGGGGTTGGCGCTTTTATACTGGATGCAGAGCAGCGCATATTTTTGTTTAAACGCGGGGAACAGGTGCGTAACGAAGCGGGCAAATGGAATATTCCGGGTGGAATGGTAGAATGGGGTGAAACTCGTGAAGCGGCAATTGTTCGTGAAGTTTATGAGGAGGTTGATGTAAAAATCGAAATTTTGGGATCGCTTGAAACCCTTGACCATATTATTCCCGCCGAACATCAACATTGGGTAACCACAACGTTTATTTGTCGAATAATTGAAGGTGAACCGAAAATTATGGAACCGAAAAAATGCAGTGAGCTGCGCTGGGCTACGCTAGACGAAGCATTGAAACTTCCGCTCACCATAACCGCTGAAAAAAATTTACAGCTATGGTTAAAACGTCTTAATACAATAAAATAATTATTATTTCTAATATTTCTTATGAAAAAAGGTAAATTTATTCTATTGTTTTTAGGCCTGGTGTTTTTAGGTGTTGGTTTATTTATGGGTTACCAGGAATGGCGGGTGATTGCGGGAGCAGAAAAAGCTATCGGAGAAATTGCTGATGCCAAGTATGTGCGAACCAAAAAAGGCTCGGACATGTACCAAGCAGTAGTGCGATTTACGGCGCGTACCGGGCAGAGCATTACCTATACGTCGTCGCTTTCAACAAGTGTTAAACCAAGCATTGGTAAAAAAGTGGAAATTTTTTATCGCCCAGAGCAGCCGGAAATTGCCCGGATTAACTCGTTTACGGAACTATACCTGTTTCCATTTGTTTTTGGGGGTTCAGGCATAGTACTGTTAGCGCTGGGGTTTATGTCTTGGTACTTGGTGTATGCTCGAAAAAACCGGTTAGTTTTCCTTAAAAGCCATGGTTATGAAATTCCTGCCACGGTAACGAAAATTTTTTACAATAGAACATTTAGAGTAAACGGGCGATCTCCCTATAAAATCTATGCCACCGGCACGCATCCGGTAAGCGCGGTACCCACCGAATTTATCAGTCATAATATTTGGGTGAGCGATTTGCCTAAAGTTTTGGGTGAGCGAAAACAGATAACGGTATATATGGATAGGAATAATCCAAAAAAATACGTTTTTGATGTAGATTTTTTGCCCCCGGAGAATATATAGGAATATAAATAACCGTTGCTCTATTTTTTCTCACTAAAAATTTTTCGTATTACATCATCAATCGGCACTTCGTTAATGAGTATATCATCGACCGGCAACTCACTCAGGATTTTAACCGCCTGGGTTTTGGTTTGCGATTTTGGTACGGAAATAACAACGCGTTCAGGTGAGTATTCACGAATTGTGCCATAATTTTCTAAAACGGTTTTGCTCACCGGCTCGGTGAACGTAACCTCTAAAATCTTCTCGTTGACGTAGGTCTCCACCAAATCTTTTAGGCCACCGTCATAGAGAAGAGTGCCGTGGTTAACAATAACCACGCGTTCACATAGCGCTTCTACGTCTTCCATGTAGTGTGAGGTGAGAATGATGGTCGTTTTTTTCTCTTTGTTATATTTTTTGAGGAATTCGCGGATATTTTTTTGCGAAACGACATCAAGCCCGATGGTTGGCTCGTCCAAAAATAAAACTTTTGGTGAGTGGAGTAGGGCGGCGGCCAGTTCGCATTTCATGCGCTGACCAAGCGAAAGTTTGCGCACCGGAATATCCAAAATATCGCCAATCTCGAGTACTTGCGTCAACTCATCTAAATTGGTTTTAAATTCACGGTCAGAAATTTCATAGATTTCTTTATTGAGGATGAAACTTTCCATGGCCGGCAAGTCCCACCAGAGCTGGTTTTTCTGACCCATCACGAGTGAAAATTGTTTTTGAAATTCGGCCTGGCGTTTGGCGGGTGTAAAGCCGAGCACGGTCGCGCTGCCGTTGGTGGGGTGAATGATACCGGACAGGATTTTGAGGGTAGTGGTTTTTCCGGCGCCATTGGGCCCAAGAAACCCGACAAATTCACCTTCCTGAATGGTAAAATGGACATCTTTCACGGCTGTGGTAAAAAGCTTTTCGCGATGAAATAAGCTTTTAAGCGAGTTTAAAAGCCCGGCTGGTTTTTTGTAGTATTCGTATATTTTAGATACGTTGTTTACTTCAATAATGTTCATAAAGAAAATGTTAAATATAGAGTATAAATTTTTAACTCGAGGCGCTCGAGTATCTCTTGATCGCGTAATTCCAGAATTTTACGGATACGAAGAACAAAAGCGCAGTAAAGATAAAAGTGTAAAGTACGGCGTACCAAGGCCATCGCCCCAGAAAAGCTGCTACCGGAACATAGGCCATAAAACCGACCGGCAGAATAGTTAAGAAAATAACTCTGGCCGCTTTTGGCCAAATAGAAAGGGGAAAACGCCCAAAATCGGCTATTTCTCCCATCACTTCATTCACATTGGTAATTTTGGTCAGCCAAAAGCTAAAAGTATTGGGAATAAGCGTAAAAGCATAATTTATAATTACGCTACACAGGAGGAGTGAGATGGCGATCAGGCTTTCTTTTAAAGAAAGAGACATGTGAAATGTATATAATACCCAAACCAAAATACCTAATTTGATAATAAGACGGTAGACTCCACGAACAATAAACTGCTTGCAGCTGACCAGAAATAAGGTAGAAACTGGCTTGGTCAGATAAATATCCAGATCTCCACTGGTAATGAGGCTGGAAATATTCCATAACCCCATCGAAAAAAGTGCGGTGAAAATTTCACTCGCGATGAGCCAGACGGTGCTCAGTAGGTAGATTTCAGCTTTACTCCAGCCAGCTATGCTCGGGGTCTGGTTAAAAATAATTTCTATGGTCAAAAACGTGATCGCTGTCCAAAGTAGGCTTAAAAGGAGCTTAAACCAGGTGTTGGCCCGATATTGCGCTTCGTAAGAAATGGCATTTTTTATGAAGACTTTATAAATTTTAAAATATTTGCTCATATTTACATGCTTGAGCCGTCATAGCGTTTAATGCCTCTTTTCCAGACCAGCACCACCGCTGTGTAGAGCACGGCAATCCAGAGTATGCTCGCACCAAAACCGTGCAGTATTTCGGAACTCTTCAAAGTCCCAAGATAAATTTGTGCCGGAAAGTAAGTGAGGTATTGAAAGGGCAGAAAAAACGCCAGACTCTGGAGCGTGCCGGGAAAAAAAGTGAGTGGAGCAATTTCACCCGCAAAAACATTTTCCAGCATGCCTTGAAATTGCCCGATACCTTCATTTTCTCCCAACCAAAAGGTGGTAAGGCCAATGAGGAGTTGAAAACCATGAGAAATGGCAAAAGTTAGAATGAGCGCAAAAAGAAAAGCGCACAGGTTTGTGAATCCTGGAAGTGGGAGATATTTTGGGAAAAAAATAGCAGCTATTATTGCTGCAAACAACGTGATAATGATTTTGCCGAATTTGTAGCTTAATTCTCCCAGCGTTTCTTGAACCAGGTAATTTATAGGTTTTATCAAGTATTGGCTTAAGCTTCCGTTCATAATTTGTCTGCGCATATCGTATCCGACGCGTGAGAAGGCTAAAATATTGATAATGGCGACTATAATATAATAGGTGATAAGACTGGTTGGTGAATAACCGTCGATAGCGCCGCCGCTCGCATATACAGCGAGCCAAATGAAGGGGTAGACCAAAAAACGGGCCACATCAACAAAAACCCACAAAAATAGTTCTGCCCGATAGGTGAGGGTACTGATAAGAAAATTTTTACTCACTTGAAGATATTTTTTCATGAAATTTTATACAGTTTTTAAACCACCCCGCACCTCTCCTTTGGTTAAAGAGGGCGTGCTTTAAAACTAAATTCCGACACCTTCGTACTTGCGCAGACCCTTTTTCCACACCAGTTTAATTATACAATAGAGTAGAATGATCCAAATTACTTGCACCCCCAAACCCTTTAGACCATCAAATAGTGATATTTTTCCGAGATACAGCTGGGTTGGGACGAAGAATGAATAAGCAAATGGTAACATGTAACATACTTGCACGAAGAGGGTTGGCAGCAAACTTAAGGGAAAATATCCTCCGGAAACAAATTTTCGCAGGCGATCAATGGTGGCAAATAATCCAGCCACTTCGTCAGTCCAGAAAGTCACCAAGCTCACCAAGTAGCTTAAAAGCATTTCCGTACAAAAAGCGCAGGCGACCATAATAAGTGCTTCGAGGATAACGAGGGGTTGAGTGTTGATAATAATCTTATGCAGGAAAAACAAAAGGAGTATAAACTGAGAAATAACCGATAGGAAAAAGGCTAAAGAAAGCCGACCTAATTCTCGGCAAATAATAAAACGAAAATAACTCATCGGCCGAATGAGGTAGAGTGATAAGCTGCCGTCTTTAATATCCTTGGGAATGGTATCGGCGATAAAATTACGAGTCATCACGTTGATGAGGTTTCCAACCAAGATATAGGTTATCATTTCTGGCAGGGTATAGCCGCTAACAAGTGTTTGTCCGTGATAGATAGCTGACCACATCAAGATGAGTACGAGTACTTCAAGCATTTCTCCGATTCGGTAAGCGAAAACAGTGAATCGGTATACCAACGTTCGTTGCCACATGATTTGGATGATGGTCAGGTATTTTTTCATAGAGGTTTAAAACTAGCGTCATTTTAGCAAAATTTATTGATTTTATCAACGAGTGTTTGATAGACAAAAAGGTATTTTTTTATTATCCTAACAAGGTTATCTTTATAAAATTATGATTCTTCTTATTCTTTTTGTTCTCTTGTCTGGGTTTTTTGCTTTAAAATACTTTTTTGGGAAGCGAAAATTTGTTCCGATCTATCTATTTTTAAGTCTGTGGACCATGGCGATTGGTATTGCACAGCTGCGCCTAAGCCAGCTTGAAGGGCCGTGGACAGTCGAGTTTTGGTGGTTTCTGATTCTATTTCTTGGACTTTTATATTTGTCGTACCAGTTATTTTTTATTTTGGTTGAAATAAAAATTCCGGAAAAAATTTCTCAAATTATGATTAACAAAAAGATTTTCTTTATATTACTTATAGCCATGAGCTTGGTGAGTATTATTACGAATATTTATATTTTTCATCGTTTTGGCACCCTTCCTATTTTATCATCTGTGCCCGACAAACTGCGTTTTATTATTAATCGTGATATTTTTGGACTTTGGGAATATACTTCGCTTTTGCCGAGAATTTACATTCCACTTGGCATTATTTACCTCTTTTTACCACAAATCAAAACCCGCAAAGAAAAAATATTTATTATTACTAACAGCTTGATCGGACTCCTTATTCTGCTCGCCTACACTTCGCGAATCCACATAGTGTTCGTAACGCTGATTTGCTATTTTGGTTATCTTATTTTGAATATAAGGGTCATTAAATTAAAGCAAATTATTGCATCTTCCCTCATTGCTGCCGTGGTAGTGCTCACCAGCTCGGTCGCTATTCCGGCCTTTCGCCAGTATATTACGTATCGCGACTATTATGACAATAAACAAGGCGATACGTTTGCGTATTTGTCTACCATTGCCAAACTTAATTTGCCGAAGTACTTAAGTTTTTTGACGCCGCTTTATTTGGTGCCAACTTTCAACTTACAGGCACTTTCAAACGCGACTACTTACTATAGTTCGAGTAATTTTTATCATGGAAAGTATAGTTTTTCGGTCTTTAATCCTTTCTTAAAAATATTTCACGCCGCACCTGCTGGTGTAAAAGTTCCTTGGGGTCAAATATTTGTGCCATGGTGGACCACGGCAACATTTTTATTTGGGTATTTTGCGGATTTTGGTTGGCTGGGCGTATTTTTTGCGGCTCTAGGCTGGGGATTTTTTTTGGCAGTGACGTATGTATTTGCGGTTAAGCGACCTGGCCTCATGTCCTCAATTCTGTTCGCTTACATGAGCTTCATGATAATAATGAGTATTTACACCAACTATTTTATGCGGCAGGAATTGTATATGGATATTGCACTCCTTTGGCTGGTGAGTTGGGTGGTGGAGAGTGGGTTGGTAAAAAGATTGCTGTATAAAAAATAATCTTTCTCTCTACGGGGGAGTGCTTGAGATATTTTATTTTGACGGGCTGAATATATGGAAAAACTATCGGTAGGTATCAGTTTATTGAGCGGGCTGAGCTATTTATTGGGATTCTTGTATTATAATTGGGGCCTATTACAGGGAAAAATTAAACCCAACGGGGCTACTTGGGCCATTTGGACGGCGTTAGCTATAATGAGCGCCGGCAGTTATTTTTTAACATCCCAAGATTTTTGGAAAAGTATTATTCCTATTATTAACACGTTTTTATGTATAGGAACTTTTATTGTAGCTTTAGTCATTAAGAAATTTCAAAAAATAGACACCATAGATTGGGTTGCGTTAATAATTGGTCTCATCGCTGCCGCAGTGTGGGGCCTATCACTATCAGCCGTATCGGCCAATATCATTGTGCAAATAGCAATTTTTATCGGATTTATTCCTTTGTGGAGAACATTGTGGCACTATCCGGATAGCGAGCGCGCTCTGCCGTGGTGTTTGTGGACTTTTTCTTATTTTGCAACTGGTTGTGTGGTGGTGTTGCGATGGCATGGAGTCTGGGCAGAAATTATTTATCCGATGAATTGTTTTTTGTTACATATTTCGGTACCGCTCATCAGCTTTGTTCGTCGTCGATACATTAAACCATCCAACTAATAAAACTGATAAAAATTACTAAATATGAAGTTTTTAAAAGATTATAATTATGGTGTCGTTTCTGAGGATAAAAGATGAAAAAGCGTTAGATATTCTAAAGATTCAGTCTGCTATATATAAAAATTTAACCTTTGCTTTTTCCAAAAAATATCTTGCTTCACTTAAGCTGGCTCTTCGCCATAAGCATGCGTTTCAGTTGATTGCCTTAATATCAGATGATAAATTTGTTGGGTATATTGCCTGTGACGAAGATCTGTTTCCTAATTTTCTGACCATCAAAGAATTATTTATTCATCCAAGTTTTCAAAAGCAAGGAATAGCAAGTAGGCTTTTACAAAAATCTATTAATTTTGCTAAGGAAGAAGGATTAAAGGGTGTTATGACCGAAACTGAATTTGAGAATATTCCAGCCCAAAAGCTCTATGAAAAGTGTGGCTTGGGCAAGATCGACAATCCAGATTGGAAGGAAGGAGTAACATATCAAACCATTTTTTAATTATGAATGATAAAAATTTTCTTCAAAAAATTCAAAACCAATTTCCAAAGATAAAAATAAAGAATTCACGACTAATTACGCAAGGTTGGAATGATGATGTTTTGGTTGTCGATAAAAAATGGGTTTTTTCTTTTCCAAAAGCGAATCAAGAATCTGACGATCAATTGCAAAAAGAATTAAAATTTCTTCCTCTCTTAAACAAAAGAACGAAAGTAAAAATTCCGAACCCTTATTACATTCCAAGCGACAAGTCTTTCTTTGGGTATAAATTTATTCCGGGGGAAGCTTTAACTCCAGAAAACTATAAGAAACTAACTCAAGCTCAAAAAAATACATTAGCTCGCAAAATTGTGCAATTTCTTAAAGATCTACATTCGTTTCCTTTGGGGTTGGCAAAAAAATGTGGAGTTGGTTATGGTTGGTCATCACAAGATGCGATTAAATGGCATAATTTACATATGAGTCTGGTTTTGGAGCATCTTTCCGAAGAGGAGGGTCTATGGATTAAAAGAATCTTGCGTAACCTGAAGAATGCTAGGATTAAATTCCGTTCAGTAGTAACGCATCATGATCTAACGATTGATCATATAATTTTTGATCTAAGAAAAGGCAAATTTTCCGGTATTATTGATTTTGGGGATGTGCAAATTGCTGATCCAGCTGAAGATGTTGGAAAACTTTGGGAATATGGTGAGGATTTTGTTGACTTGTTGATTAAATATTATCAACCTAAAGATAAAAATTTTAAAGATCGTGCTTGGAAAAACTACGTTTATTTATGTTTAACAAATTTATACTTTGGCATTACGATGAAACGAAGTGACTATTGGAAGAGAGGATATAGAATTTTCGAAAAAATGAGGTAAATTAATTTTCTGTATAAGTTAGCTTTTGTTATAATTATGCATATTTTAGAGATTGCCAAAGACATAAAAGTACGAGGGCGGTATAAACCCTCGTTTATTATTGCTTTATCTGGATTTGGTGGATCAGGAAAAAGTACGATTGCCGAGAAATTGTCGCAACTTTTAGGAGATGCAACCGTTATCCGCCTGGATGATTTTATAATAAATCGGCTGTCCAAACGATCCAGTGATTGGGAAGGTTTTGATTATAATCGACTGTTTGAGCAAGTCCTAAAACCCATACAACAAGGAAAAATTGAGATAGAATATGGTTTATACGACTGGCAGAAGAATATTGTTGCTAAAAATAAAAAAGTTTCTCTACAACGATTTATTATTGTGGAAGGAATTGGGCTGATTCGACCAAATTTAATGCCGTATTTTGATTGTTCGGTTTGGGTTGATGTAGGACTTGAAACTGCAGTTGAGCGTGGGAAGCGTCGTGACCGTGAAGAATGTAAAGTTGATCATGATCATTTGTGGGATGAGCTGTGGATGCCAAATGATCGTGATTATTTTGAGGAGTACTCGCCGAAAGATAAAGTAGATTTTATTCTACAAAATTAGAAATTTTATTCATTTCTTTTTTTATTCCTGTAACAAATTTTTCTTCGGTAAACCTGGCAGCCGTTTTATAGCAGCTTTGTTCCATGCTTTTGGCTTTTTCTAGAGTCATTTTTTGCACGGCGATAATAATATCTTGAGTGGTAAAATTTGGGGGTAGGAGCATTCCGTTTTTACTGTCTTCAATTACTTCGAGCATGCCGCCTTCGGCGACACCGATTACGGGTTTGCCGGCGGTCATCGATTCAACCGGGCTCATGCCAAAATCTTCGCGGATGGGAATATAAATCGACGCCAAGCATTTTCCCAGAAGATCTAGCAGCTGGTCATCAGTTATCCAACCTACCACTTGAATATTGGGGTAATTTTGAGCCATGGTTTTTATTTTTTCGAGTTCTGAGCCGCCGGAAGCGATGACCAATTTTTTGTCCGGCATTTTTTGGAAAGCCTCTACGATTTTATCGACACGTTTAATAGGGTAAAGCCTGGCCCAAGAAAAGAAATAATCACCGTAGCCGAGGTTTTTAAAGGGCAGAGTATCACAGGGCGGGTAAACAACGGTTGAGTTGAGATGAAGGTATTTTTTAATCCGCTCCTGGACGTTTTTAGAATTGGTTAAAATAAGGTTGAACCTTTTGGAAAGGGTGGAAAATTTCCAGCGGTTAAATGCGGCAAAGGGAATAAAGATAAGTTTTTTAAGAAGTCTGTAGGATTTAACAGTGTCTTCATAGCGATCGTACAGATGCCGCGGTGGCGTGTGTAGGTAGGCAATGTTAACTTTGTCTTGAGCACTCAAAAGAGCGGTGAGCGTGTCGGCACTATGGATAACTATATCGTAATTTTTGAGAATTTTGCGAGTTTTAAAAAGAAAAGCGAGCTGAACTTGCGCGTAGCGAAACCCGGGAATATGCGAAAAAATGGTTTCTTTAAAGAGATCAATGGTTTCTATGCCATGATCACGTGGGTCAAAAGCGTCTTGGGCGGTAAAAGCAGTGACAATGGGGCAGTTTAAGCCTTTGGCGAGGCTTATAACAAGACGTTCGCCGCCACCTTTGTAGAGAAAATAATCGTGGAGAATGATGATTTTTGGTTTGCTCATAGGGTTTATTTATACTTTTTGACAGCAAAAAGTATGCAAAAACTGCTGGGGAAAGAGAACTCGCTGCGCTCAGGCAGCTCTTTCCCCAGACCCCGATTTAAACTTAGCTTGGTAAAATTTTGTTATTAATTGAATTGTAACCGTTTAAGAAAGTTTTTGTGTCCATAGCTTTCTTGCCTTCGAGTTGGAGCTCGAGTATTTCGAGTGTGGTAGTCGCGGTTCCGATAAAAAGTTGGTTGTTTTTTACTTCGACCAAGCCGGGTAGCAGGGTAAAATCAGCAGGTTGTATTTTTAAAAGTTTGAGTCTTTTGCCTTGCCAAAGGGTCCAGATACCGGGCCAAGGATAGGTGCCGCGATATAGGTTGTATATTTCTTGGCTGGTTTTGGTAAAATCAACTCGGCCATCATCGCGGTCTAAAATTTTACAAGCTGTAGCCTTGTTATGAGTTTGCTCTTGTGGAAGAATTGTTTTGTTTAAAAATCTGGGAAGGGTTTTGAGTAAGGTGCTCGCGGCCAGGGGGGCCATTTTATGGCTCAGAGTTTCATAGGTGTCATCTGGAGCAATCGCTATTTTTTCCTGCGTGAGAATAGGACCGTGGTCGAGCAGAGCATCCATGAGCATGATGGTTGCGCCAGTCTCAGTTTCGCCCTGTATAAGGGCCGCTTGGATGGGTGACGCACCGCGGTATTTGGGGAGCAGAGAAGTGTGGATATTGATGGCGCCGTGGGTTGGAATATCGAGAATCGCTTGTGGGATAATTTTGCCATACTGGCAAACGATAAAAAGATCGGTTTGGGGGAGATCGGTGTAATTTTTAAGGGTGGCTGGTTCAAGTGCCGGAATATTGTATTGTTCCGCGATTTTTTTTACGGGTGAAGGCAAGGTTTCCTGATTTCGGCCAACTGGTTTCCCGGGTTGGGTGACAACATTTATAATGTTATATTCCTTGGAAAGGATGATTTTTTCGAGGATGTATGCCGCGAAGTCGTGCGTGCCGAAAAAAACCAGCGTCGGTAATGATTGAAGATTCATAGAGTTCAATAAGGAAGGGTTTCTGAAATTAAAAAGAAAATAGCAGATATTGCTTTCATTTTGAAAGTTCGACGGGTTGTTTTGGAAGTAAATGTAACGCTACTTACACCGGAAAGTGTTATTCGACTCGGTACATTTTTTTGGCTTTTTCGATAAACAAAATGCCGTTGAGATGATCAGCTTCGTGCTGAATAATTCGGGCAAAAAAATCTTTGGCGGTAAATTCCAGTTTTTCTCCTTTTTCATTATAAGCCGAAACTTTAATATTTGTGTAGCGTTTTACGTCGCCATACACTTTTGGGACAGAGAGGCAACCTTCTTGGTCCCAGGCTTGGTGGGTGGAAAGTTTGGTCCAGGTGGGATTGATAAGGGTAAGACAGCTTTTTTTGTTCAGTTCATTGTATTCTTTGGCAATAACGCACCATTGGATGGACTGGCCAATTTGTGGCGCCGCGAGACCTACTCCATCTTTGGCATACATCGTTTCTTCCATATCTTTTACAAATCGTTTCATCGCCGGAGAAGTGAGGGTTGATAAATCTACTTGCTCGCTGACTTTGTGCAAAATCGGGTTAGGTTCAAAAACTATGTCGTAGATCATACACGTAATAAACTATTGGGATGAGGGTCGACTTTCCAGTTGCTGGGAAGAAAATTGAGGTAGGTGATGCGGGGTGGAAGGGGGCTTGGATGAGCGATTTTGATGGTAATAATTTTCCAGATACCCGTGCTATTTTTTTTCTCTTGAGTAGGGATAATGGTAATGTTTTTGTCGTTTTTCGTCAAGCGAATGAGCTGCTCGTAAATTTTTTGGCTTTCGAGATCAGCGGCTTCAAGACTCATAAATTTGGCAAAAATTTTGATGAGAAAGCTGTAGGGCGGATAGCGCAATTCATATCGTTGTTTGAGTTCGGTCTGATAAAATAGCTGAGGTTTAAAAAAATGCCGAAATACACTGTGGTCGGGGTGAGCGGTTTGAATAATAAGGCGGGCGGTGGGGTGCAGGCGATAGTGGGCGTCATGAATTTGGTGCCAGACTCGTTCGGCTGATTGGTAGTCGGGAATAAAGAGCGGTGTGTCAGCGTCAACAAAAACCATAGTATCTAGAGTGGACCAGTCTACTTTGGACCAGGCCGCTTGGGTGCCGATGCTGATGAGGGGGTGTGGCAGGTGGGTGTTTTTTTTTGGTGCGCTTGATAATGAATCTAGCGATTCAATGGTGCGCTCGCTCTGAGGAAACAATTGTTGAACGGCTTGGGTTATACTTTCGCTACCGAGCCCATAGGTTTTGAGGTTGATGCTGTGGCATTTGGGACATGTTTCAATCATGGGTTGAGAATACGCGCAGTGGTGACACAGTAATTTGTTGGATGTTTTATACCAAGTGATGGGGAGAGAACAAACCGGACAGCGAAATAATTGTCCGCAGTCTGAACAGAGGGTATTTTTGCCGGAGCCACGCTGGTAGACAAATAAAAAAGTATGGCGTGAGGAGTGGTGGAGTGCGTCCAGGGTGGCTTGAGAAAAAAGATGATTGCCCAGACGGCGTTCGGTATTCATGTTGGCAATTTCGTAGTCGATGGTTTTGGGAGTGTTAAATAATGCCGCGGGTGTAAATATTTTTTTATGTTGCCAAAAATAACTTTCAACCGATAGACTGGCCGACAAAAGATGCAGCTCACTGCCCCAGTAATGGGCGAGCAAAAGGGCGGCGTCACGATTATGAAAACGGGGCGCCATGTCAGTATTTTTGTGTTCCTCAGAGCTTTCGCGCCACAGAAAAATATGAGCGAGGTTGGCAAAAGGGGCAAAAAAGGCTAAACGCGTGCCGATGATAATGGATTTTTGATTGGAGCGGATATCGAGCCAATTTTGAAAGGCGATGGTAGGTTTTATATCGCTGTGAACAATAACGATTTGGTCGGAAAATTTTTTTGGCAATAAAGCAATAATGGCTTCGATTTCAGAAATTTCCGGCACAATAATAAGATGCTGGTGCGATAAGGACAGGGTATTGGCAAAATAAGCGGCCAGCTGCTCGGCTTGTGTAATTTCAGAGGTACATGGCGCGATGGTGGTTGGTGTGACCAGGCTGGGAAGAGAGGTTTTTTGAAAGCGTTCCAGCTTTCTTTTTTGCAGCGAAAAGAGCGCTGTTTTCAGTAAAAATCCTAGAGAAACATGGTACAAATCAGCAGTATGCTCAAGGAAATGAAGTTGTGCGCTCAGCAGGGCTGGTTCGGGGTGTATAATGTCGGTAATTGGTTTAAGTGGTTTGGCTGGTTCGTCCGGGAAGACAGTGCTCACGATGCCAAAATGAGTTTTGTTTCGCAGTGGAATTTTTACGAGCTGGTGCGGGCGCAAGTCTGGTGCAAGGTGGGCGGGTACAGCATAATCAAGTTCGTTTAAATGCCGAGGAAGACGTACCGCCGGAATAACTTTGACCCACATATTTAGAAAGTAAAATGCGCGGTTAAATAGCCAACGCCAAAGGGAGATTCATAAGCATCGTGTTGGTAGTGGTATTGGTGGCCGCGCAACACTCCCATAAGCAAGAGGATATTTTTAAAACCGCACTCGGCCGCCATCTGAACCAGGGTTGGGTCAAGCTGAATCATCCCGGTAGTATTTTTGGAAGCAAGCAGTTGTTGCAATTTTTCGTCAAATTTTTGACCTGCCGGCTGAAAACCGGCTGGGGAGCTGGTGGTAAGGGCGTGGGAAAGATCGATTGAAGCAATCACCGCCACTCGTTTATTAGTGATCATGATTTGTTCTTGGAGGAATTGTCCGAAATCAAGATGCTGCTTATAGTCTTCTTCACAAAAACCAATGGGTAAAATGGTTATTTTAGGCAGATGTGCGGCCAAATAGAGTAGCGGGGTTACAACACCGTAATGTATAGTAGGTGTATGGATCAACCTGGTGGGAAAATTATTTTTTTGGGCCGCTTCGGCGATGGTAGTGGCTAAAGGAATTTCCCCCTTGTATTGGGTGTGGGTGGCGAGATCACCAAATTCTTTGAGGTTGGATTGAAAAGAGTGGGCCTGTTGCAGAGTAAAGTTGTTGGCAATCTGTTCGGCGTGAGGAGCAAAAATAAGGAGGATGTCAGGTCGGGTTAAATACAAATCCGCCTCTATTTTTTTGAGAGCAAGAACGGTTTTTTCAAGCTTAAGCAGGGCTTCTTTGCCGATGGAAGGAATGAGAAGGGGTGTGTGCGGCGTAATGGCCGCCATGACAAGAGACATAGGTTATTTTTGACTAAGAGTAAGAGGTGTTGCGACAATGCTTTGGGCCAAACGATCCGGTTCATCAAAACGATGGGCATAATTTTGGTCACCCATGGTAATGATGGTGTATTGTTTTTTGCTGTTTTTGGCTTCAACCAGCATTACCAAAACCGCACCGGCTTCATCAGTAAAACCGGTTTTGCTTGCGATAATACTATAATTATTCTGGTTAAGGCGCATCAGTTGGTTGGTATTTTGGGCAGTATGGCGGAGGGTTTTTGTGCCAAGAGTGGTGTTAAAGGTGTAGGAGCTGCGTCCCAGGGATTGGTGAATAGTTTTGTCTTCCAGTACCTTGGTAAATATTTTGAGCAGATCGCGTGGGGTGGAAATATTTTTTTCGCTGAGGCCCGTGATTTCTTGAACACGGGTATTGTCCGCCCCCCATTGGTTGAGGCGGTTAGAAATTTGCGTAATCAAGGCGGCTTCGCTGGATTGGTTGATGCTCGAGGCAAAGCGGGCTACGTTGTTTTCCGAACTCACTAACAATGTGTTGAGAATATCGATATTTTTTACTTTTTCTGTATCTTTAAAGTCCAATGTTTTGCCCGCGGAAACAAATTTTTTCGGGCTATAAGTACTCATTTTTGCCGGTGAAAAATCATCTTTAAGAATTTCAAAGGCTACAAGCAATTTGGTAAGAGAGGCCATGGGCAGTTTTTTATCGATATTTTTTCCGGCCAGAATGCGGCCGCTGGGGTATTCGGCCACCAGGTAGCTCGGTAGGTTGCTTTGAAAAATATTATTTACCGGACTCGTGATATCACCCAGGTATTTATTTTGGGAGGAGACCAGGCTGCTGTTGACATAAATAGGTTCACCGGTCGGGATGCTTAAAAAAGCAATCGGGCTAATAGCTCTAATGTTGGCGGTATTATACCCGAGAGCTTCGAAAGTAGTCTCGTCGGCGATTTTGCGTTTTTTACCTTTTTCCATAACGTAAATAGCGGTACTATCTTCGTTTTTTAGGAGTGCGCCGTCGGCGAAGGTAATGGGCGCTGTGCCGTAGCTAAACTGGGCTAAATCTTGAGCCAGGTGTTTTTCGATAGGTAAATTTTTAAAGTTGGTAGCAACTACTTTGGGATCAAGGAGTGGGTAAAGGGTATTGTCTTTGATGAGGTAATACGCGTTACCTGCGTTGGTGATTTGGTAAATGACACCTTGTGGCGCATAGGTGGTAGCATCAATGGTTTTGCCGCGATTATAACTAACGATATCTGTATCGCTCACGTCGGTAATTTCTTGGGGATTGTATCCGAGTTTGCGTACCACCTCTTCGGAGGCAAAAGGTCGGAGTGTGTCATAGTCAAGCAGGTAGGTAACATTGCTGGCGCGCAGCAGTGAATAGTTGGGAAAAGCAATTTCTGCACCGGTGTCATAATTACTGAGTTCGCCGGCTGGGATGGAGATGATCATTTTTGGGTCAGCGCGGGTAATGAGGGTAGCCATATTTTTAAACCGTCGTTTTTTACCATTCTGCAGCAACCAGACATCGCTCGAGTTAGGTGCTTGTACGAGGGAACCATCCGGATAATTTTGGTCAAACCACGTATTCCAAATGCGCCAAAAATTTTCATTGCCGTGTAAATGCGGGGTATAGGTGTATAAAAAAGCCGTGGCCCAGCTTTGTGGCGTGATTTGCTGGTTATCGATAAATACCGGCGAATCTTTCTTCTTTATGTAGCCTTTGTCGCTATTATTATAGTAGTAGCGCATAATGGCCGCTGAGTTTTCTACTTGGTTGGCAAAACCTTTATATTTGGCTATTTTTGGGTCGTTCATGGAACAGCTATCGCAGACGCCATAGCCGGCCGCCCAGTCGAGTTGTTTTTGAGTTGGAGTATCATCGGTAATTAAGCTTTGCTCTTTTTGCAAAGTTACGAGAATGTACTTGGGGTTAATTTGGTAAGCTTGGGCAACATTGTAGATAATATCGCTCGCTGTTTTTAGAGTGCCTGAGCTGTCGACGGTCTGGTATTGGTGCAAATAACTGCCCTTGCTGTCTAAAAAAGATTGGATATCACTTTTGGTCCAGCTGGTGTGGTCTTGGAGTTCGGCGTCAGAAATAATGAATTGGGGATTAAAAACATCGGCCGCGAGCGATAAGAGCGGAAAAAAAAGGAATTGAGCGGCAGTAAAGATGAGAATTGTTTTTTGCCAAAAACGATTTTTTTTCATACGTTCATCAAAGGGGATCAATGGTTTAAGCGTCTTTAGAGTATAGCACAGTTTTAGCTTCAGTTCATTCCTTTGGGCAGGCTTAAGAGGGTTGGTTTGATTAATGTTGTTTAAAGTTGGTATAAAATATCCTCATTTTTCTTGACATTAACTGTGAAAGAACCTAGGATTATTAGATAATTCTTATTAATTAATATTTTATGGGAGAATCTCGTCTTGGTTTTGAGGGTGGTGTGTTGTCTGTATACGGCCATGAAACAATTCGCGATTTAAAGGCGGCTCATGAGTTCGATAAAGCTAGTGTGGGTGGTCATTTGGGAGATCGGGCCGTACACTTTTTGTCGCTGTCAGACGAAAGAGTGGAAGAGGTAAAACAGATGTTGAAAAAACCTGGTGTGCGTGAAGCAATAGCGTCTTTGCTGGCACGAGAGGATAAAGAGGAACTGGCTGAAACAGAAAGTCTTAGAGCGGAGCGTACGGTGCGGGAAGCGGTTGGGTATGTTGTGCAAACTAAAGCTTGGGTAGAATCGTTGACTGCGGAGCAAATAAACGCATTTCCTCAGCTTAAACAAGCGTTAGCTGATTTAGCACAAACTTTACAGCGCAAAAATGTAAAGTAAGTTTACATAAAAAAACTACTCTTAAATCAGAGTAGTTTTTTGTTTGTAAGTAGAATATTTTGATCTGCGCTAACCGTTAGGTATTCTTTGCTTTTAAAATTTCTAAAATTTTATCTAACTTCTCGTTTAGCGCAACAAACTGATCGTTTATTTGGCCAATATTTTTAACTCCGGCATTAATATCTTTGTCAAAACACTCGGAACAAAAGACTTTTTTGCCGGGGAGGGGTCGAAAAGGGACTTCGCAGTTTTTTCCGCATTTATGGCACTCGGCTTGAAATTTTGGTTTGTGGCTGGAAAAATCTGATTTGAAAGATTTTTTGGTATCTGTTTGCGAATCATCGTTTTGTTGCAGGGCAAAACAGTTGCTGCAATAGACGGGTCTGCCTTCGGTTGGTTTAAACGGGATTTGGCAGTGTTGTCCGCATTGGGTGCAGGTGGCTGAATACTTCTGTGTTTGAGAGTTTGTGCGAGTATTATCCGCAAATTTTTTCTTGCCAAACGATGTAAAATTACCCATAAAAATATTTTAGCTAGAGTATAATTATTATTTTCTCTTGGAGAATTTTTTTGTTCTGGGTTGTGTTGTATTTGGTTCTTGGGCAAAGGATCTTGGGGTAAGAATTCGTTGGTGGGTTGGCGCTGGAGTGGGTGTGGGAGTGTTTGTGCCCGAGAGCTCAACGCGTAGGGTAATGCCGCTCAGAATTTTGCCGCTTAAGCAGTTTATAAAGGTAGGGGTGTGGCTGCTGTCGACTTCAAAAATAGTCTGTTCATTTTCTAGGGTGATCGTTCCGATCTGGATACCTTTAATACTGCGCACCGAATTTACCAGGTCAAAAAGTTTGGGTATGGAAAATCCGCTGCGCCGACCGATGTTTATCTTGAGGCGAGCCATGTTTTCCGGAGAATACGGTCGTTCTTGAAAGAGTTTATTTTTATAAGGAGTAACTTCTACTTCTTTTACGGTTGGGGTATGAATATCCGGAAGATTTTTGTAAAAATTAACAAATCGTCCCAGTTCTACGCTTACCAGATGATGAATAAGTTCGCTGCGACTCAGAGTTGAAAGTTTTTCCTCAATGAGAGGCATGTATTCACTGAGGTCTGTGTTGTCGGTTTTGGCGGTGGTAATTTTTTCTACCAGTTGTAAAAGCTGAGCAGTGCAAATTTCTTTGGCGGTAGGAATATTTTTGCTGGTAAATAAAACGCCGGTTTTGCTTTCGATCATCTTTAAAAGATATTTTTCGCGAAT
>CAYOFO010000013.1:0-26678 GCA_964403325.1 uncultured Gammaproteobacteria bacterium
GAAAAATATTTTATGTACCTGGAGGACGCCGATTGGTGCAAGCGGATGTGGGAGCAAGGATTTCCAGTGTATTATGTGCATGACATTGTTATCAAACATAAACATAATCGCAGCAGCGCCCAAGTGCCGGGAATTATTAAGCCGCTTTTTACCAATAGGTTAGCTCGTATTCATTTAATGAGCTGGTTAAAGTACATGTGGACCTGGCGGAAAACTTTTAAATATTATGCCTAAATTTCCCAAGCTCGCGGTCGTATATCTCAGTTTTCATCCTCAGGCGTATTTGGCGCGAGCTCTCGAAGCGGTGGCGACCTCCGGTTATCCCAAAGAAGATTTTGTTTTTGTTATCGTCGATCACCCGCATCCTGAGTTTGGTGGCGCGCAAAAATATATTTTCAGCGAAATTCTGCCACTCGCGGAAAAATTGGGAGTTCGTCTTGTATTTCTCCCCCAAGAAAAAAATGGTGGTTTTGCTAAGGGCAATAATATCGGTATACATTGGGCGCTCGAGCGAGATTTTAAATATATTTATCTTCATAATCAAGATGGATTTGTTACTCCAAACACTCTTGAAACACTGGTTAAATCTCTTGAGAATGATCCAAAGATTGGGGTGGCACAGTCCCTTATGCGGTTGTATCCAGAAACCGAACTCCTTAATAATTTGGGTAACAGGTTTCATTACTTGGGATTTGGGTATGGCGGCGATTATCGTGCTCCGGTAGCGGTAATAGAAAATATACCAGCCATAAGTGAAATTGGGTACGCAAGTGGAGCCTCTGTTATACTACGAAGTGATCTATTAAAACACTATGGTGTCTGGGATGAGGATTTTTTTATGTATCACGAGGATCTGGAGTATTCTTTGCGCTTGCGTAGTGTTGGGTACAAAGTAGTGTTGGTCAAAGAGGCGGTTTTTTATCATGAATACGCTTTTTCTCGCAATCCGAATAAGTACTATTTTATGGAACGTAATCGTTACGCACTATTACTGATGTATTATACTTGGCCAACACTTATTCTACTTCTGCCTATAAATATTTTTTTCGAAATCGGTCTTGTGGTTTTTGCTTGTGCTAAAGGTTGGTTGAAAGAAAAAATCGGGGCGTATGGTTATTGGCTTAAAGCGAAAAATTGGAAACTTTGGCTGCAAAAAAGGCGAATCATCCAAAAACAACGGACCATTTCTGACCGTGTAATTTTCAATATGTCCACACGAGTGGTTCGGTTTGATGATAAAAGTATTGATAATCCCATGCTTCGATTTGTTGCTAACCCTATTCTTAAAGCTTATGGTTGGGTTGTAAAAAGAGTAGTTTTTTGGTAGTCTAAATGAGACTATTTTCTTCGCATATGCCAATTAAAAAAGCTATTCTGACCGGCGGGGGACGAGCGACTCGGCTTCGCCCCATTACCACGACCATCAACAAACACCTTATTCCGCTGGCTGGAAAACCCATGATTTTTCATGCTATCGAAAAAGCTGTCGAAGCTGGTGTCGAAGAGATTTTTATCAATACCAATCCGGGTGAAGACCAGCTGCAAAAAGAGGTGGGGAACGGTAGTCGCTGGGGTATAAAGATTGTATTTTTTGAACAACCCGGTGGTCCGCAGGGAATCGCACACGTGGTAAAATGTGCCGAGAAATTTATTGGCGAAGATCCATTTATGTTTTATCTGTCCGATAATATAATTCTCGGCAGTATTAAACCATTGTTTGAGAGGTTTGAAAATGAAAATTTAGATTGTTTGCTTGCCCTTTCCAAAGTACCGGATCCGGAACGGTTTGGTGTGCCGGAATTTAACGCCGAGGGAAAACTCGTAGATATTTACGAAAAACCGTCTCAGCCGCCGAGCGATTTTGCGGTTACGGGAATTTATCTTTACAACAAAAGTTTTTTTACTGCCTACGATAAAATCGAAAAATCCGCGCGTGGCGAATACGAAATTTCAAGCATTCATTCCTACTACCTTAAAAACGGTTATAATGTTGGTTACCAAGAAATTACCGGTTGGTGGAAAGATACCGGTAAACCGACTGATCTTATTCTCGCGAATCAGCTGCTCATGGAAGAGCTGCCTAAACAAGCATTTATCCTTGAGTGCGCCTGCCTCGCCGATACGCACCAAATCGGTAAACTCGCGATTGGTAAAAATACTGTTATCGGTAAAAATGTCCGCCTGACTGGCCCAACGATTATTGGTGAGAATTGTTATCTCGAAAATTGCGTGATTGGTCCATACACTACCATTGCTGCTGGTTCCATTATCAAAAATGCTCGAGTGGAAAATTCTCTTATTTTTGATAATTGTCGTTTAGAGAGCGATATTGAAATAAAAGATAGTATTATCGGTAAAAATACTACTATTATTCCGCATCAGCAGGGTAAATTTGAACGTCTTATTCTTGGTGATAACACCTTAATTGAAATGTAAACTATGAAATTTTTTGAAAGTTTTAAGAAAAAAAACGATTCGCTGATTGGGTCTTATAAAATGGATGTAATTTCTTTGCCTGAAGAATGTGACTACGAAAAGTATTTGCCAGTCGAATTACGGTATATGTTTGCCGTTGCTCCCGAGTACAAAGAAAAAATTCGTAAAATTCTGGCTGAAGGCAAAGCGATTGGCGTGCGCAGTGTTTTACATACTCCAGAAAATATTTTAAAAGCGGTACATACGATTAGTACTCATTCGCAGGAAAATTACATTATTACTTGGCTTCCCAAACTTTTAAAAGACAAGCATTTTCCAATTTTTACTTCCGCTGATTATGCCAAAGCCCAAGCGCACGGCGAAGATCTGGATAAAAGTGTCGAAACCATTTTGCGCGACCGGCTGCGTTTTAAGCGTCTGGTCCTCATTGATGAGGAAAATATTGGCATTAAGCCGGAAGAACAGCGTCTCATGACCGAACTTTCAGAAATTATTTATCCGCTGGCTGTAGACTATGCTGTTTACCGGGTTATTGCGGATAATGCTACCGAACGCACCGAAATCGCGCAATCTATTATTAAAGCTCTGCTTTTTATCGGTCCGGTGGCTCATGCCTTGGAAAAATATGCTGCCGGTATTGGTAAATTATTTGCGGCGTCAGCTGATGATTTGTTGGGGGAAGCGGCGGAGCTCACTGCTCTGCGCGGTTCAGGGTTTAGTTGGCGTGAGCTGGCCAAACGTTCCATTATTCTTATTCCAGTATTTGCTCTTGCCACCTATGGTGCTTTGCATGTGGAAACTTTGCTCCATGCAGGTCATATAGTTCTGGCTGGCGTAGTGTTTGGCTTTTCGGCAGTAGCACTCTCCCTTACTACAGCGATTCAGTCCCTCTTTTTGTATCGAAAAAATATTGTAAAACTTGTTCAAGAGAAAAAGGCTAGTATTGATGCTACCCAGCTTACTCGTACCGCTTTATTGCAAGATTTCACCAATCCGGCGCGTCTGGGTCTTATTTTAGGCGCGTCCATGGCGCCGATTATGGGTATAATTGGTGCGGTAACCGGACTTATGAGTAATGGATTTGTACTTGCTGCTATTGGTTCGACCGAATCAATTGTGGCTGGCCTCACGGTAATTTTTAGTAATCGAATTAATGAATATAGATTTAAGAGAAAATTACTGCAGAGAATTAGTGTTAAAAAATAGGTTTAAAAATAAAAGAATATTTTTCATAATTAAAAAACAAGCTCTTCAAAAGCTTGTTTTTTATGCATTTATTTTTCTTTTCCCGATCCTCGTTTCAGCATTTCATCCAGAAGGTAGGTTTCGTTTGCTCCGAGTGTGCTAAGAGCAATGTGAACCGTGCCAAAGTCAATAGTCCTGCCTTGTTTTTCCGCTAACGCGACAGCCGCAGCCCGATGATGGCCTTCGAGGCATACAATCTGCCCGGTGTCTTCTCGGCGTATGCCAATAAGCTGAGTGTTGTCTGGGAATTTTTTTTGTATTTTTTGTATTCCGGGGTGTGTGCTAAAAAACTGGCAGGCTTCATCTATCTCAAAAAATTCCCTAAAAGTAAGTTTATTTTTTCTGTCATTTGGTGCGAATTTTTGCCAACCTGGAAATGGTCCAACGAGCATCGCAGGCAGCTCTTCCCATGGATTGGCAATAACACGATCTGTCCATGTTCGATTTTCCGCTCCAATCAGCGACATGCTGAAACGACGCCATTCTTCCCAGTTGTTCCAGCCTTTTGTGTGAGCTAAATTTTGCCAATCTGGACTTTGTCCTTCGTTAGCTTGCCAAGTGGCAAAAATATTTGTCCAAGAAGTGGGGGTATCTAAAGGCATAATAACGTATATTTTTGAGAATAGTTGTTGTCGCTAATTTTGTCAAGGGAACGAAGTAGTTGGCCGGCGTCAAAACAGATTTCTTTGCTCAAAGAAGAAAAATTTTATATACTGTCTATAGCCTTATTGGCTAGTTTTTGCTAGCCACAAGTTATTGTTTGTTAATGATTCTTTATCTTCTATGCGTCATTCATCTTTTCACGCTGAACCACATGCGGAAAAATCCGGTAAAAAACTCAGCTGGCTACGAGCGGCAGTGCTCGGAGCCAACGATGGAATTGTATCCACTGCTTCGCTGGTGGTGGGAATAGCTGGCGCGTCCAATTCAGCTGGCGTGATTATTATGGCCGGAGTAGCGGGTATGGTAGCAGGCGCTCTCTCGATGGGAGTGGGTGAGTATGTTTCGGTAAGCACACAGCGTGATACGGAAAAAGCACTCATCGAAAAAGAATGCCGTGAGCTCGTGGAGAGTCCAGAACTTGAGCTCGAAGAGTTGGCAGCTATTTACGCGGCTAAAGGTCTCAAAGAAGAGACGGCACAGCTCGTGGCGCGTGAGTTAACCGCCCACGGCGCGTTTGCAGCGCATCTCGATGCTGAGCTGGGTATTGACCCAAATGATCTGGCTGATCCCTGGCATGCGGCTGGCGCTTCAGCTGCAGCGTTTTTTTGTGGGGCGCTCATCCCATTGACCATGGTTATTTTTGCGCCCTCAGCTGTTCGTATCCCGGTAACATTTTTGGGAGTATTGGTAGCCCTCATAGTTACCGGCGTGCTCAGTGCTACAGCTGGAGGATCGCGCAAAACAGTAGCTACCTTGCGCGTGGTAGGAGGGGGGATGCTTGCCATGGCGGTCACATTTGGGGTGGGTAAGCTGTTTGGTATCGCAGGGATATAGCTTCAACGACTATTTGAACGGGAAAAGTTTGGTTACTGGAATTTTATCAAAAAAGCTTTTTGTTATTATATAATGGTTCTTGTTTGCAGGCACAGCGAACGCTCATTGGTGCAAAAATGAGAGGAGAGAGGGTATGATGACAGAAATTGCTCCCTACAGAGAAGAGTCTAAGCAGGCCGTCCTTTTCGGACGGTCGTAGATGGGGGTGCGGCGGAAGAAAGAAGAGTGTGCTCAAATGGTTGCGACCGTTCCGGTTGTACCGATTTTGTGGTACGCGGGTAAGACGGTTCTGTGGGCGCTGAAGATACCTCTGGAGAGATGGGGTGGATGGTTTATCGGTTTCTCGCTCGCCCCCCCCTCAAGCGGCTACCCCTCAAAGGGGCGGACCTGCGGGAGGTGGATCTGGCTGGGTTTGACCTCCGTGGTGCTGACCTCATTGGCACCACTGGTTTGGAGGGAGGGTTCAAACGGGGAGCCCAGGGTCTGGTCCGCTAGCCTCGTGGGCAGAGCTGTATCAGGCTGACCTCCTGATAAAAAACTGTGCGGCTCAGACAGAGCTTTGAGTTGCCGTTCCTCATCTTGCCTTCTTATACGTTCCCGGCCAGCCGCGAGACGCTCGGCAAATTTTCTTTCTTTTGGTTTTTGGAGGGAAGATGCTATTTGTTTTTTTACTTCTGCAACATTTATAATTTCATCAGTGGGTAGAATTTCGTGTGGGTTCACCGTTTTTTTGGCTCCTGGAATATTAGAATTATCTAATTCCTGAATGTTAACCATGCAATCATTGGTTATAGAGTGTATTAGGTATCTTTGGGCGCTCGGAGTTTTGGGTGCTAGGTCGCCGTTCCCAGCATCTCTGGCCAGTAAACGAACAACTTGTTTTGTTTTTAGATCTTTTTCTTTTATTTCTTGCCAGCGGCTGTAGATAGAGCGACCTTCAAATATTTTTATAAATCCTTCATATGTTGTTGAGCCCATCGTTCTCCTGATGCGTTGATTCAGAGGTGGTTGTAGTTGTAAAAATGCCTTGTAAGCCTCGAATGCTTTTCGAGCTTCAGTAGCCATTTCGGTTGTGATGGGGGAATAACGATGTATTTCTTTCATACACAGTGTTGTGTCGGGCTAGTGGGACTTGAACCCACGACCTTATGCACCCCATGCATACGCGCTAGCCAACTGCGCTATAGCCCGTTATAATGAACATATCCTATCATATAGAATATTTTTTTCAACACAAAGCGGGTTTTTGCTTGACGATACGTTAACATTCTTTTATCCTAGCCCTACCTATTTACCGTAACTGTTTTATTGTGAACGAACTCATTTTCCCGATTATCCAAAAAGTTGCTGATGTTTCAGAAAAGAATGCTCTCCCTGTATATGCGGTGGGTGGCTTTGTGCGTGATATCCTCATGAACCGCAGTTTTAAGCAGGATATAGATTTTGTGGTGGAAGGATCAGGTCTCGCTTTCGCAAAATTGTTTGATGAAACCCTGGAAAAACAAGGGAGTCTGATTGAATTCCCGGACTTTGACACGGCGCGTTACATAGTAAAAGATGGGAATGAAGAACCGGTTTTACAGCTCGAATTTGCGGGAGCGCGCAGTGAAAAGTATGAGGAGAATTCTCGTAAACCGGTAGTTTCGCAAACAACTCTTGCCGAAGATCTCAAACGTCGGGATTTTACGGTGAATGCTATGGCTGTCGCGGTAAAAGATTTGGCAGTTCTTAAGGAATTAACTTTTGATGCCATAAAATCTTTGGTGATTGATCCTTTTGGGGGCGAGAAAGATTTGCAAGAAAAAATACTGAAAACTCCGCTTGACCCGGATATTACGTTTAGTGATGATCCGCTGCGTATGCTGCGAGCCATCCGGTTTGCGACCCAGCTCAATTTTGCTATTGATCCAGTCTGTTTTGAAGCCATTGTGCGCAATCGCGAACGGCTCAAGATTATTTCGTATGAGCGTATTCAGGAAGAATTGTTTAAGCTTTTATCCTGCCCGGTGCCATCGGTTGGATTGCAGCTCATGTATATTTCTCAAATAATGGATATTATTTTACCGGAAATTTCCGCGCTCGATGGTGTGGAAGATGTTTATGGCCACAGTCATAAAAATAATTTAACCCATAGTTTTAAAGTTGTAGATAATATCGCTGAGCGCTCGGATAAACTCTGGTTGCGATTAGCTGGTTTACTCCACGATATTGGTAAACCGGCCACCAAGCGTTTTGTTCCCAAAATTGGTTGGACGTTTCATGCGCACGAACATGTGGGCAAAAAGATGGTGTATGCGCTCGGCAAACGATTCAAGTTTTCAAACGATCTGACCAAATACATCGCGCATCTTGTACGTTGGCATTTGCAGCCAATCTCTCTTATGGATGATGGTATTACTGACTCGGCTGTGCGGCGTCTGATTGTCGAATTTGGGGACGAAATTCATGATCTGCTTATTTTGGGTCGCGGCGATATTACCACCGGTAATCCGTATAAAAAAGAACGCCGACTCAAAAATTATGATATATTAGAACAGCGGGTTGCGGAAGTTATAGAAAAAGACAAGCTCCGCGCGTTCCAATCGCCGGTGCGTGGTGAGGAAATCATGAGTATTTGTGGCCTCAAGCCTGGTCCAACGATTGGAAAGATTAAAACCGCTCTTGAAGAAGCGATTCTCGATGGTATTATTCCCAATGAGTACGAAGCCGTTAAGGCTTATTTTCTCTTTCGCAAAGATGCTTTTTTAGAAAATGTTCAAGATTGGGAAAAAAGTTTATAGTATATAAATGAATGAGCCCCGCCTGATAAACAGACGGGGCGCAGGGCGACTAACCCGAGGGCGGCGGGTTGTCGCTTGACGGCGGCTCCTCCCCTAGGGCGATAAACGCCAGGAGGTTGGGTAGAAGGGCAAGCCCTCCCACCAGCCACCGCACTGGTGGGCTGGGCTCTGCTACCAAGCAGCAGAGCCAGAAGACCAGGAGCGTGAATGTGATCACGCCCCACCCTACGAGCCGCTCGCCTCGGCTGTAGGGGGTCCTCTGGTGGGGTGAGCAAAGGGCTCTTCCCACCAGAGCGTGAGCTCCGAGCGACGCCAGTAGCGCCGCCCAGAGCGGGCTCGCCAGCAGGTTCATCGCTCCCTCCTTAAAACACATGAAATAGCAGTTAAAATGGGTATTGTCAATATTTTGTGTCTTCAACCCCTTTACAAAATCGTCTAAATGTGATAAAAATAATTGTTCATCATTAACATTTTTATGAAAAAAGCCTTTTTTACAAGCAAAAAGTTTTATATTTTGGCGGTGCTGGTTGTGGTTGGGGTCGGGATTGTATATAAAGTTGTCACTAAACCTAAAAATCCAATTGCTTACGAAACGGCAACTGTAGAAAAAAGTGATATTGCTCAAACTGTTTCAGCAGTTGGAAAAGTAGAATCTGTTAACGATCTTTCATTGCGTTTTGAAATCCCTGGTACGCTCGCGGCAGTGAATGTCAAAGAAGGTGACAATGTTAAAGCCGGACAGGTTTTAGCAACCTTACGCTTGAGTGAGCTTAATGCTGCGGTGAGTCAAGCTGCCGCCAACTTAAATCAAAAACTTGCTCCCGCTACGAGTCAGGACAAAAATTATTATACGGCAGCTGTTGATCAGGCCAAAGCTGCCCTTGATCAGGCCAAATTAGATCGCGATGCCAGTGTTAACCAGTCGCAGAGCGCATTTTTAACTGCCCTTAATAATTTGAAATTAGCTCAAGGGGGCGATAATAGCCAGATTGTGGTACAGACGTATGAAACAGCACTCACGGCTTTGCAGGGAGCACCTTCCAAGTTTGATGATGCCCTGACTCAGGCTGATAATATTCTCGGTATTGATAATACTTTTGCCAACGATATTTTTGAAAAGTATTTGGCGCAAAAAGATATTAATTCTCTGTCTCGAGCCAAAAACAGTTATCAGAATGCCAAAATTGCTGTGCAAAAGGTTAAACCCGTATTGGCTTTGTTAAATCGTACCTCAGGCCAAAGCAATATTGACATAGGTATAAAAAATGTTGAAGAAGTTAATACCACCGTGGCTCAGTTATTGGCAGATGTTTCGGCTGTGCTTGGCGCTACAACCCCGGTGGCAGATTTTCCTCAGGCCGAATTGGATGCCCGAAAAACTATCATAGAAAGTACTCGTGCTAGCTTGAGCGCTCAGTATAGTACCCTTATTGCCAATGAACAGGCTATTAGCAACGCCAAAAATAGCTATCAAAATTTGAGTATAGTCCTTGATCGAGCTGTCCATGATTTGGATCAGGCTAAAAATACTGGGGCCAATAATATTAAAATAAAAGAGGCTATGTATAATCAGGCGGTTTCCAATTTGCAAACCAAAGTGAATCCGCCGCGTGAAGTTGATGTCGCCGCTTACCGGGCAGCGCTTGCCGCCGCCGTGGCCAGTCGTGATAAAGCCATTATGCGTGCTCCAATAGACGGTATTGTTACCAACATCGGCAGTAAAACAGGGGAATTGGTATCTTCTGCTAATGCGGTCATCAATCTTCTTTCTCCACGCTATGAGATTAAACTCGATTTACCCGAAACAGATGTTGTGAAATTAAAAGGGAACGATCCGGTAGAATTTACGGTTGATGCCCTTGGGAGTGATGTCAAATTTACCGGTAAAGTAATCGCCGCTGATCCTAAATCTACGGAGATTCAGGGTGTGGTGTATTATCAGATCAGTATTTCCATTGACGACAATAAAAACAAAGAAAAAATCAAACCTGGTATGACAGTTAATGTAACTATCAGTACTGATTCGCGTAAAAAAATTCTTCATATTCCATTGCGCGCCGTTAAAACCAATGAAGATGGTAGCAAGTATGTGGAAGTCTTAGAAAATAATACCAAAGTAATGACTCAAATTACTTTGGGCTTAAAAGGCGATGGTGGGGTAGTAGAAGTTTTGACAGGTGTGAGCGAAGGTGACCAGGTGGTGACTGGTACCAGTGCGCAAAAATAGAGTTCGATAGTTTAGCTATGTCACTCATTCAAGTAAAAAATTTGGTTAAAGAATATGAAAGCGGCGGCGTGCCGTTTGAGATTTTGCATGGACTGAATTTTTCTATTGAAAAGGGTGAGTTTGTGGCCATTATGGGCCCCAGCGGATCTGGTAAATCGACTCTCATGCATATTTTGGGTTTCCTCGACACCCTGACACGCGGTCAGTATCTTTTAAATGGTTCAGATAGCAGTAATCTCGCTCCAGATGAGCTTTCGCAGCTGCGCAACCAAAAAATCGGTTTCGTCTTTCAGGCTTTTCATCTTTTACCTCGCGCGAGTGTGCTCGAAAATGTTATGTTACCGCTCATGTATAGTTCGGTACCAAAAAGCGAATGGGAAGCGCGGGCCAAAAAACTTTTGGAATCAGTTCATTTAACCCATCGTCTTGATTTTAGTCCCAATCAACTTTCCGGCGGTGAGCGCCAACGTGTCGCTATTGCCCGTGCTTTGGTCAACAACCCTGAAGTTATTTTTGCCGATGAACCGACTGGTAATTTGGATTCCAAATCCGGTATTGAAGTAATGAAAATTTTGCAGAATCTTAATGATTTGGGGCACACTATTATCTTGGTGACTCACGAACAATCAACAGCTCGTCATGCTCGTCGTATTTTGCATATTAAAGATGGTCTTATTGCTCAAGATGAGATGGTTCTTCAGCGTGAAATCGCTGCTGATAAAGAAGCTCTTATCAAGTAGGCATCTTTGAACAGCATACAAAATACAGGTAGAAAAATACGTTTTTTAAGCTTTTAGGTGTGAGCTTTCAGCTGTTGGGTTTAAAATTTTTTGGCTCATTGTCATTGCGAGGAGCGAAATGACCTGCCTGCTAGCAAACATAAAAACAATTGATGGTAAAGTTTTCTTATAGCTCCCAGCTAAAAGCTTACACCTCAATACTTAATACCAAATACTTAATTCATAATTCGTTATTCATAAATTCAAACTCAATACCTCAAAGCTCTCAGCTCATAGCTTATCCCTCAAACCTTAATTCTTTCTTCATAATTCGTCATTCTCATTATGAATCTTTGGCAAAATATCATAAATAGTTTTCGAGTCATTCGGCGCAGTAAAATGCGTTCGTTTTTGACGATGCTGGGGATTATTATTGGGGTAGCGGCTGTTATAATTATTATGTCAGTGGGCGAAGGGGCTAAAAGTCTGATTTTTGGCCAAATTACGAGCTCCGGGTCAAATTTAGTGGCTGTTTTGCCAGGCAAATCCGATGACAATGGTCCGCCAGCCGCGGTGTTGGGTATTGTCGTAACTACTCTTACCAACGCTGATGCGATTGCTTTAAAAAACAGTGGTTTGCCGTCCGTTGGAGCTGTGACCGCTTATGTGCGTGGGGGCGACACTATTAACGTGGAAGAACGCAAGAGTGATGTGAGTTTTGTGGGAGTTAATGCCGATTATATAAATGTAGAAGACGCGACTGTGGCGAGCGGGGTATTTTTTTCTCCGGAAGAAGAAGGGGGTGCGGCTCGGGTCGTCGTCATTGGCGCCCAAGTGGCGCGTGATTTGTTTCCCGATACTGACCCGATCAGTAAAACCATTCGGATTAAACAAACACCGTTTCGGATTATCGGCGTTATGAAAGAGCGTGGGTCAAGCGGTTTTCAAAATCAGGATAATCAGGTTTTTGTACCTATTACGGCGGCACAAAAAATTTTACTTGGCATCAATTATGTCAATTATATTCGTATCAAAGTAACGCAAGCGAGTCAGGTTAATACCGTAATGGAAATGACGGGAAATATATTGCGGGAACGCCATCGTATCGACAATCCCAACAATGATGATTTTTCGGTGCGCTCAACGGCGCAGGGACTGGAAATTTTGGGTACTATTACTACAGCCATAACTTTTTTCTTGGCAGCCATGGCAGCTATTTCGCTCCTCGTGGGCGGAATCGGTATTATGAATATTATGCTCGCATCAGTAGAAGAGCGTATCAAAGAGATTGGTTTACGCAAAGCTTTGGGTGCTCGGAGTATTGATATTACAGTACAGTTTTTGGTTGAAACTATTATGATTACCCTCACTGGAGGAGTAATTGGCCTCACTATCGGCATTGCTTTATCCTATGGGATTTATCGGGTTATTTTGGCTATTGGCCAAACCTGGGTGTTTGCGGTGACTTGGCCGTCTATGGCTCTGGGTATTGGCATTTCTGTGCTTATTGGGATTATTTTTGGTATTTTACCGGCCAAAAAAGCCAGTCGCCTTGATCCGATTGAAGCTTTACGTTACGAATAAATTGTATGATTATTGAAAATATTCGCTCATCTTTTAAATCATTGTTTCGTCAACGCACGCGTTCTATTTTGGCTCTGCTCGCGGTGAGTATTGGTATTGCGAGCGTGGTTATGGTTATGGCTGCGGGTAAGGGGATTGAGCGCCTTATTATGGGGCAGCTTGATGCTTATCAAAGCGACACTTTGTATATTGAGGCGAGAGCACCTAGCAGCCAGAGTGGGGGCAATGCTCTCGGTGTGGTGGTGACTTCTTTAAAGCAAAAAGATATTACAGCTATAGCTGAGCTCGATAATGTTATTACATCCTATGGTAGCCTAACCGGGCAAGAAGCAGTAAGTTATAATGGGCAAATAAAAAAAGTAATTTTGATGGGCAACGGGGCGGCTATGCCGATCATGGAACATGTCGAGCTGACTGTTGGGCGTTTTTTTACTCAAGACGAGGAGGATGCTCTTACGCAGGTAGCTGTGCTTGGCTCTAAAGCCGAAGAAAAACTGTTTGCGGGAGAAAATCCAGTTGGGAAAACCATTTATATTGCCGGCAAACCCTATAAGGTGCTGGGTGCTCTCAAAGAACGTGGTTCAAGCCTGTTTTTGGATATGGATAATGTTATTATTCTCCCAGTCAAAACCATGCAAAAAAAATTATTGGGCCTGGATTATTATGCTTCAGCTCCGGTTAAGCTCAAAGACGCCAGTCGTGACCAGGCAACAGCACAGGCGGTGACGGAATTGTTACGGGAAAACCATGGTATTTCCGACCCCAAGCGAGATGATTTTGAAGTTCACACCATGAGTGATGCCAAAAAATTGGTAGGTCAGGTGGCTGGGGGCATTACTATTTTGCTTACCGCCATTGTTTCCATTTCGCTGGTAGTGGGTGGAGTCGGAATTATGAATATTATGTATGTTTCGGTGGTGGAGCGCACTTTTGAGATTGGGTTGCGCAAAGCTTTAGGGGCGCGTCGAAAAGACATTTTGTGGCAGTTTATTATAGAAGCCGGGGTTATTACCATCATGGGCGGTGTTATTGGAATTATATTTGGTATTATTTTGGCGGCTTTGGTCTATTTTTTGGCCACCTATTTTGGTTTAAAATGGGTCTTGGTGATTCCACCATCGTCTATTGTTCTGTCGCTCAGCTTCTCTGTACTTATTGGTCTGGTGTTTGGCCTGTATCCGGCGAGAAAAGCAGCCAATTTACATCCTATCGATGCACTTCGCCGGGAATAGACAAAAACGATAGACAAATACGGTAGGGAAACCATTATTTGTCGTTGGGTAAAGTATTGACATTATTTTTTAATCCCAGTAGGATGTTTGTAATTATTCATAGTTTACTTTTTAATTATGGAGCAGCGTTTTGAATTAAACATGTCGTCTGATTTACGGCTTCAGGAAGAAGCAGCTGAATTACCTCCTGCGCCAGAGCTGGTTGTTCAGGAAAGGTTGATGCGTAGAATAGACGATTTGTCTGAAAGGATTCGAGAGAGAAGAGATCGTAAAGCCGCCATTGAATTAGCTGATTTGGTACAACGTCCTCATATTCAGATTGATCAGGATCACTTACAGGATATTAAAGCAAGGCTGTCGAGTGTTTATGGTATTCTCATTGCTTAAATAAGATATTTTTGCTCTTTAAAAAACAACCCATGATAGTATGGGTTGTTTTTTTGTGCAGTTTGAGCTTTGCGCACTCGAGGGCGGGGGTAGAAATCTTGTTGGAGGGGCTATCACTCTTTAAAAGTGTGATTTTTGGCTCTGAGCGCCTTATTTATTGGCATTTTTTGCTTCCTATGCTAGAGTAAGCCCGTATGAATGACACACAAATTATTAAAGATCGGCTTGATATCGTGCAGCTCATTCAGGAGTATGTCCCACTCAAAAAGACTGGGGCCAACTATAAAGCTTGCTGCCCGTTTCATGGCGAAAAATCACCGTCGTTTATGGTGCACAAAGAACGCCAGATTTGGCATTGTTTTGGCTGTAATAAAGGCGGCGATATCTTTTCTTTTGTGCAAGAGATTGAGCATGTCGAATTTCCTGAAGCGCTTAAGATTTTAGCGGACAAAGCTGGTGTTACTTTGCAAAACTCTCGTAATCAAGTCGATAAAGGTGAAAAAAATCGCCTCATTGATATTAATACTTGGGCGGCACGATTTTACCACCAAGTTCTTAAATTGCCGACGACCCAAGACGCCCGAACGTATCTTAAGGAGCGAGGCTTAAAACCCGAAACCATTGTGCAGTGGAAAATTGGTTTTGTCCCGGATAAATGGGATTTGTTAACCAGATTTTTATCGAAAAAAGGTTTTGCTCATGCCGATATGATAGCTGCTGGTTTGGCTATCAAAAAAGAGGATACTGCGGCTGGTCGTACTGGTATCTACGATCGTTTTCGTGGCCGGATCATGTTTCCGATAGCTAATGAAAATGGGTATATTGTGGGTTTTACCGGGCGGGTTTTGAAAGAAACCGAGCATTCCGGTGGTAAATATATCAACACTCCTGAATCGCCGATTTTTAATAAATCTCGTTTGCTCTATGGTTTAGATAAGGCTAAAACGAGTATTAAAAAACAGGGCTGTGTTATTTTGGTGGAAGGCCAGATGGATGTCATTGCTTGCCACGAAATTGGTATGACGCATACGGTAGCTTCTTCCGGCACTGCCCTTACTCTGGAACAATTACGTCTTTTAAAACGCTATACCACCACTCTGCTTATTGCTTATGACGCTGACCAAGCTGGTCAAAATGCCAGCAAGCGGGGGATTGATTTGGCGCTCGGCGAGGGGTTTGTGGTCAAAATAATTGATCTGAGCACTACCGGTTATAAGGATGCAGATGAGTGCATTCGTCGCAATTTGGGGCGCTGGCAAGAGGCTGTGCAGCAGGCCCAAGATGTTATGAGTTGGTATTTTGCGCACGCCTGGGAGAATTTTAATCCCCAAGATAACGAAGGTAAAAAGAAGATTGTAGAAAGTTTGGCTCCGGAAATCAATCGTTTACCTTCACCTATCGATCGTGATTATTGGCTTAAACTGCTCGCCAGTCAGCTTCATTTGGAAGTAGAGATACTGAAAGAAGAGATGAAGAATCTGGCGCGTAAGCAACCGATTGGGCGTTCAACTACCGCACCAGCTGCTCAAGAAGTGGTGGTGAGCCGGGAAACAGCTTTGGCTCGTTCGTTGTGGGCTATTTTTATTAAATTTCCGGAGTTGTTTAAAAAACAGTCTCAATTGTTGAACCGTAACATGTTTGCCTTTGATATTGGACTAGTTGAGCTTTACGAATCGTTTCAAACCAGCTATACTACTTCTCAAACAGCCGATTTTATTGAGCTTATTTTGCGAGATAATCCACTCGCTCAGATTTTACTTTTGCAGGCGGCCAAAGATTATCCCGATTGGACCAGTGAACAAATTGGTTTTGAGGTGAGTTCGCTTATCAAAGAACTGCAACGTTTAACTGTCAAAAAACAGCGTACCGAACTTCTCGACGCCTTATCCCTAGCGGAAAAGAAAAAAGATGCTGTTTTAGTTGAAAAATTGCTCCACGAATTACAATCTTTATCATAAAATTGTTTATGACAACGAAAAAAAATCTGAAAAAGACAGTTCTCCCCGCCGCCAAATCGGTAGAAAAAGTAAAATCAGCTCCAGTTAAATCTAAGATAAAGATTGAGCCAAAAAAGAAAATTCCTAAAACCATTTCTACTACTTTTGATGGCAAAAAGAAAACGGGTAAAGAGGATGATGAGTACAAAAAATTACATTCAGACAGCCCAGATGGCGTAGCTTTATCCTCACAGCAGATCGAAGAACCCAGTAGTGAAACTATTTGGGCTTTGGTCAAAAAAGGCCGCGATCGAAATTTTCTCATTGAAACCGAAGTCAATCGGGTTTTTCCTTTTCCTGAATATTACCTGGATTTATACGAAGGTTTTCTTGACATTCTTAATAAAAATGGCGTTTCTGTCGTAGAAAGCAGCGCGCAATTGCTTGGTAAAAAAATCGATCAAAGAGCTGTTTTAAAAGATATTCAAGGCGAACAGCCAGACATGGATGTGCCGTTTGATCTGGCGCAGATTTCTTCTGATTCGATTCAGATGTATTTGCGTGAGATTGGTAAAATTCCACTTTTAACCGGTGAAGAAGAAGTGGCTCTCGCCAAGCGCAAAGAAAAAGGTGATAAAGCTGCTGAACGCCGCCTTATTGAGGCCAACCTGCGTTTGGTGGTGTCGCACGCCAAAAAGTTTGTGGGCAAGAGCTTGTCTTTGCTCGATCTTATCCAAGAGGGAAATTTGGGTTTATTCCGAGCTGTCAAAAAGTTTGATTATCGTAAAGGTTTTAAATTTTCTACCTATGCCACTTGGTGGATTCGCCAGGCTATTACTCGTGCGCTCGCCGATCAGTCGCGTACCATTCGTATTCCGGTGCACATGGTCGAAACCATCAATCGTTATCAGCAGGTTCATCGTCGCCTGCTCCAGGATTTAGGTCGTGACCCCACCATCGAAGAAATCGCTTTTGAAATGGGCGAAGAGATTGATAAGGTCCAGCACATTGTCAAAATTTCTCAAGAGATGGTTTCGCTTGAAGTGCCGGTCGGTGATGATGAAGATGACGCCCAACTGAGCGATTTCATTAAGGATGTTAAAAATATTTCACCGGACCGTTCGGCTGGACTCCAAATTTTGCGTGATTATGTCCAGGAAGCTATTAAAGCTTTGGTACCACGCGAGCAAAAAATTTTAGAAATGCGATTTGGATTGGTAGACGGTGTACAACATACTCTTGAAGAGGTTGGTCAGGAATTTGGTGTTACTCGCGAACGTATTCGTCAAATTGAGCATAAGGCTTTAGAGCGTATTCAAAATTCTGATCTCATTGCCAAACTTAAGGATTATTAGAGCTCGTTGTGTTCTGGGGCTATGAAAATTTTTTTTTCGGGCGGCGGAACTTTGGGGCCGGTTACACCGCTTATTGCCATTTTGGAAAGCCTTAGGAGCAAAAACCCCGATTGGGAATTTGGGTGGGTAGGGACAAAAGGCGGTCCGGAGTATCAGGTGGTAAATCAATATCATCTGCCTTTTTTTTCAATTGCGGCTGGGAAATTACGACGCTATTTTTCGTTAAAAAATTTTTGGGATTTAGGACGGATTATTAGTGGTTTTTTTCAATCATTTATAATTTTGCTAAAAGAGCGTCCGGATTTACTTATTTCGGCTGGGGGATTTGTGAGCGTTCCGCTTCATTATGCGGCTTTTATTTTGCGCATTCCCACCTGGATTCATCAACAAGATGTTGTGCCCGGTTTAGCCAATCGGCTCATGGCACCCTTGGCGAGTAAAATTACTGTAGCTCTTGAGGTGAGTCGCTCCTATTTTTCTTCAACCAAAACTGAATGGATCGGAAATCCGGTTCGTGATTTACAACCCGTCAGTCAAGCCGTGGCGCAAAGTTGGTTTGGTATTGTGCCCGCCAGCCGCACTATTTTAGTCTTGGGTGGCGGCACTGGCTCAGAGTATATTAATGAGTGGGTATTTCGTTTTTTGCCAGAATTGTCGGCGCACGCCCATATTATTCATCTCTTGGGAACCGGTCAAACCAATAAAAAAGCCAGTTCTTTTGCGCATATTACAGCGTATCATCCTTATCAATTTCTTCACTCAGAAATGAATTTGGCGTATGCTGCGGCCGATATAGTGGTTGCTCGCGCCGGTTTTGCCACCCTGAGCGAGCTTTCTTATGCCAAAAAAGCAGCCATTATTATTCCTATGCCACAGAGTCATCAGGAAGAAAATGCCGCTTTTTTTGCCAATAGAAATGGCTGTTTGTTGTTCAAACAATCTGATGATGCCGCTCATCTCTTGGCATTAGTGAACCGTTTGCTAGCGAGCAAAGAAATGGCGGCCACACTCGGAAATACTTTATCAGGTCTTTTGCCCTTGGCTGCGCCCGATGTTCTGGTAGGAGTGGTGAATGGATTAACTTGTAAGAAGAAAGATAAACATCCTTTGCAATAGGTTTTTCTAGGAGAGAGCGCTATTTACGCTGAGCTAAAAGGTTTTATGTTGAAAGCACTTGTTGCAGCTGTATATTTTAGGTATAATAAACCTTCATTTAATTGGTTGCTTATTTTTTGCAGGAAAAAGTCTGAAATAAAAAGCAGGGTTAGACAGTACTATAATTTGAAGTATAATTTTAATTAATTTTTTTTAAATACTATGGATAAAAAATATTCCGCACAGTCAAAAATTTTTCTGGCTGTTTTGTTTATGGTTGTGGCGATTAATGTTGCCGGTTGTGGTACTCCCGCTATAAAGGACAATGACGACACCAGAGGTCAATCTTCTGACCAGACCGGTCAAACCGTGGATACAGATGACGGTCAGGTTGATCCCGTTGTTACTACTACAGTCGCTACGTCCACCCCTAGCGTTTCCAGCACACCAGTTACCACCACTTCATCAGGTTCAGGCGCCACCATGGTAGCAAGTGCTTATAAAGATGGTACATATACTGCGGTTGGTGAGTATAATTCTCCAGGTGGTCATGACACAATGGGCGTTTCTCTTACGCTCAAAAATAGCAAGGTTGTAGATACGTCTGTTGAAGTAAAAGCTATCAATCCGATTTCGACTCGTTTTCAAAATATGTTTAGCGATAACTACAAACAGTTTGTGGTAGGGAAGAGTATCGAAAGTCTTAGTTTAGGAAAAATTTCCGGCTCTTCGCTTACGCCAGAAGGTTTTAATGATGCTGTACAAAAGATTAAAGCTCAGGCTCATTCCTAGTAGGTAAGCTGGCGATCAGTTATGCCGAGTGCCACCTTTTCGGGTATTGGCACTCATTGGCAAATTGATATTAATCAGAAAATTTCGGCGACTGTTTTTTCTGAAATTATTGATCTGGTAAAGCAGAGAATTGCCGTCTTTGACCAAGCCTATTCTCGCTTTCGGGATGACTCGTTGGTTACAGCCATGTCAAAAAATTTAGGCAGGTACACTTTGCCGCCTGATGCACGAGTCATGCTGGATTTGTATAGTAGTTTATACAAAATTACTGATGGCGCGTTTACGCCACTTATCGGACAAACATTGGTTGAAGCTGGGTATGATGCAGAGTATTCTTTGCAGTCAAAATCCCCTCAATTAGTTCCAGCTTGGGAAGAAATTTTAGATTATAATTTTCCCAATCTGGAAGTTAAAAAAGCAGCTCTGCTGGATTTTGGTGCAGCCGGAAAAGGGTATTTGGTAGATATAATCGGGCAGCTTCTGGTAGAAAAAAATATATCATCATTTTGCGTGGATGCGGGTGGTGATATTTTGTATCGCAGTGAGACACAGGCAGCGTTGCGGGTAGGTCTAGAGAATCCCCTTGATACAAGCCAGGTAATTGGCGTGCTAAACATCGTGAATCAAAGTATTTGCGGCTCAGCGGGCAATCGCCGTAAGTGGGGCGAATGGCATCATATTATTAATCCAAAAACTCTGAGCTCACCCCAAAATATTTTGGCGGTTTGGGCCGTTGCTGAAACAACAATTCTCGCGGATGGGCTTACGACATGTTTATATTTTGTAGAGCCTGAGCGGCTGCAAGCGAAGTTTCAGTTTGAATATCTTATTCTCTACTCAGATTTTTCGGTTAAAAAATCCCCTGGTTTTCCCGCCCAGTTGTTTACTTCATAATTATTCGGTATGAAATGGATTGATGCTTTTTTAAATAAAATTACCATGTATCGCTTGGTGCTCTATGGACTCGGTGTTATGGTGGTGTGGGCACTTCTTGCGAGCTTGCTAGGATTTTTATCAGTTCCATTTTTGTCTTTACTGGAATCTTTGGGGTTGCTAATGGTTTTTTGTTTCATAAGTAATGAGGTTATTGCCAAGGTTCTTAAAATTTCTGCCAATTCCGAATCCATGCTGATTACGGCACTTATTTTGTTTTTTGTACTTTCTCCACCGGGTAATTGGAGTGATGCGGGAGTTTTGGTGGTGGCGAGTATTATCGCCATGGCATCAAAATATATCTTGGTGTACCGCAAAAAACATATTTTTAATCCTGCTGCTATTGCTGCCGTAATTATTGGGGTGGCGGGGAGCGGGATGGCGATGTGGTGGGTGGGGAACCTGGTTATGCTCCCGGTAGTGCTTATAGTAGGATTTCTTATTTTGCGCAAAATTCATCGTTTTCATCTTTTCTTTGCTTTTACGCTAACTGCCATTTTAGGTATGCTCGTAATGTCCGTTTTTCAACATGCGGCTGTAGTCAGCGTTCTTTCTAGCTTCTTGGTTTCTTGGCCGGTCATCTTTTTTGCTTCAGTCATGTTAACCGAACCCTTAACCACTCCGCCAACCAAAAAATTGCAGGTAGTGTATGGAGGGTTGGTGGGTGTATTGTTTGCGGTACCGTTCCACGCTGGGCCGGTATTTTCTACACCGGAGCTGGCGCTGGTATTGGGAAATATTTTTTCTTTTGCTGTTACTCCCAAGCAAAAGTTGGTTTTAAAACTCAAATCCAAAATAAAAATTGCTCAGAATACCTTTAATTTTGCTTTTGAATCAACCAAACCATTGCAGTTTCAGCCCGGGCAATACGCCGAATGGACGCTCGCCCACGAGAATCCAGATGGTCGTGGAAATAGAAGATATTTTACGATTTCTTCTTCGCCCACCGAAAAAGAACTGCAAATCGGCATCAAAATATTTTCTGATTCAAGCAGTTTTAAGAAAAATTTGGCTGCGATGAATGTGGGGAATACCATAACGGTTTCCCACGCCACCGGAGATTTTCTTTTGCCAAAAGACCAAACTAAAAAACTCGTGTTTATCGCCGGCGGCATCGGCATTACGCCTTTTCGCAGCATGATACAATATTTACTCGATAAAAATGAGAAAAGAGATATTGTTCTTATTTATTCCAATAAAACCCCGGAAGATGTGGCTTATGCCGATGTATTTGATCGGGCGAAACAGCGTTTAGGTATTAAGGTTATTTATACTATTTCGGATAGTTCCAGCGCTCAACTTGCGACTTGGCAGGGAAGAGTGGGCTTTGTTGATAAAAAACTTATTGAAACAGAAGTAGATGATTACCGAGAAAGAATGTTTTACATTTCCGGTCCATTTGCAATGGTGGAGTGTTTTGAAAGTATGCTGAAAGGTATGAAAGTAAAACATAAAAACATCAAGACAGACTTTTTTCCGGGTTTTGCTTCGTAAAAAAATACCAGCTTAAAAGCTGGTATTTTAAATTATGGTGAAATTTGGTCAGATTGTGGCAGGGGAATTCCAAACAGGGAACGTCTTTTACGAACGCGCCCAGAGTCTTTTGATTCAGTAAAATTTTTTCCATTGGTAGGTGTAAGTTTTTTGGCGGTAATTTCAGTGGCAGCTTCAACAGGTTCCTGGTGAGGGGGTTCAGAATAATCAGGGGGATAAAAGTCTAAATCAGCTAATTGTTGAAGTAAAACAGCTTCTCTGTACTTCAATTCAGCTCGTCTTTGAGCGCGCGCTTTTTCTGCCGGGTTAATATGTTCAGGATTTGGAGGAAATTGACCTAGCACACCTATTTCTCTTACGGTTTTTAAACGTTCCCTGTTTAACGCTGCTATTTGATCTTGTCTTGATAGCATCTCTATTCCTCCTTCAATAGACATATAAAATGTAGATGAATAAATTAATTGCCGTTATGATATCATAAAGTATTTTTTAATAAAAATATTCCTGTTTTTAACAGGAATATTTATCGTGGGTCGGCCGGGGTTCGAACCCGGGACCTTATCCTTAAAAGGGATCTGCTCTACCAGCTGAGCTACCGACCCAAAGTATATTTGAAATAGACTTTAGACTCCGTAAATGATATACTAAACGAAAATAAAAATCAAGGGTTTGGCGGAGAAACGCAGTGGATAAATGAAATTTTGGATATAAAAAGCGGTTTTTAAACAAAATTTTTGCATTTAAGATTTTATTTTTGGAATAACAAACGTTTTATATTCATTTCTATGCTCAACAAAAAATACTTCCAAAAAATCCGTCAAAGTCTTCTCAGTTACGCGGAAAAACGGCGAGAAGTTATAAAAACTGCTGGAGATGCCCAGCATTTGGCTAAACGTGCCATATTTGCGCGCCAGCGCGACGATAAAGATGGCGCAAGTAAAGCCATGAACGAAGCGGAAAGTTTGCTGTTAAAACTCAGTTCAAAGTATAAAAAAGAACCCGATCTTTTAGACGAGGGCGCATTTCGCGCGAGTTTAGAAGAATATACGGAAGCGTGCCTTTTTATTTCGTTTTTAGAAAAAAAAGAAATCGGCGAGATAAAAAAAATAAGCATTCCTTCGGATATTTATATTGGCGGACTGGCCGATTTACCAGGCGAACTCCTACGCTACGCCATAAAATCGGCAACGGAACGCAACTTTGATTTGGTTCACATGTGCTACAACGCGAGCGAAGAGATTATTATGGAAATGGTCGATATGGATTTAACCGGTTATAACCGTCAGAAGTTTGACCAAGCAAAACAAGCACTCCATAAATTGCAGCAAGTTGTGTACGAAATAAGTTTGAGACCTTAGATATGGAACTAACAAAACAAACAGGCATGCCTTTAAAATTCTATCAAAAAATTTATTTCTGGGTAATTTTTTTTGTTTTAATATTGGTATTTATATCTTTATTTAAAGAAGTGTTGGTTTGTCCGGGACTGTTTAAAGGCTATTGTGGACATATTTCACTAAGATCTCTGTGGTCAAGTTTTATTACTGATCTTCCAGGTTTTATTCTTTTATTGCCAATAGGTATTTATGGGGTGTTTAATTATTGGTTTCGGCACATACATTTATCAATTATTTCATATGTTGTTTCCATTGGAATTTGGCTTTTTTCCTTCGCGGGAATTTTTCTTTTTAGAAAAAGAATTTTTTTTAAAATTATTTCAATAATAATCGTCAGTTGGTTTATCGGTAATGCGTTGGGTTTTATGTGGTTGATATGGTTACAGCTTTTTTCTATTGCTACGTAAATTCAATAAGCGTCACCTGATTAAGTATGAATAAATTTTCACAAAAAATAAAAAACCTGGTTCATTTTTTCTTCGCTTGGTTTGCGTATTGGTATTACGGTCGCCCGGGACGTAAGATTATTGTAATCGGTGTTACCGGAACCAAAGGCAAATCGAGTACGTGCCGATTTATTGCTTCGGCTCTTGAGGCGAAAGGTGATAAAGTGGGTCTTTTGTCAACGGCTGAATTTCAGATTGCCGACAAACGGTGGTTGAATGACAAGAAAATGACCATGCTTGGCCGTGGGCAAGTGCAAAAAATGCTCAAAGAAATGGTAAAAATAGGATGCAAATACGCTGTTGTCGAAACTTCTTCCGAAGGAATTTTACAGCACCGCCATTATGGTTTGCATTATGATATTGCCGTTTTTACCAATCTTGGTACCGAACATTCCGAGCGTCATGGCGGGTTTAAAAATCTTAAGCGCGATAAGGGTAGGTTGTTTGCGGCTCTAAGTAAGTATCCCCATAAAATCTTAGATGGTAAAAAAGTTCCAAAAGTTATTATTGCCAATGCCGATGATGCGAATGCTTCGTACTACCTGGATTTTCCGGCTGACAAAAAATTTGCGTACGGTTTTTCGGATCATCCTGAACTTGCCCCGGCTGTCGAGTATTTTAAAGTTCACTTTGAAGAAAATGATGATCCGATGCGAACAGACTTTGCTTTTGACGATGGGCGATGTTTTCATTTAATGGTTCCGGGGAAATTTAATGTTTATAATGCGCTCGCTGGAATTTTAACCGCAGAATCCCAGAATATTGACCTGGGTGCGGTTTCTGCGCATATTTTTGGAGTTTACAACATTCCCGGGCGCATGGAGTTTATAGATGCAGGCCAGTCGTTTAAAGTGCTGGTTGATTATGCGCACGAACCCATGAGTTTAACTGCACTTTTTACCACCCTGCGTTCTATTGTTGGTAAAAACAATAAAGTTATTGCGGTTATTGGCTCAGATGGTGGTGGGCGAGACAAAGCTAAGCGTTTTACCATGGGGGAGATTGCTGGAAAATTATGCGATACAGTAATAGTGAGTGATGTGAATAGTTTTGATGAAGATCCTAAAGAAATTGCAGAAATGCTCGCCAAAGGCGCGCGCCAGGCCGGGAAGACAGATAACGAAAATTTGTTTATAATAACTGAGCGGCGATTAGGTATGAAAAAGGCGTTAGAACTTGCCCAGCCTGGGGACGCTGTAGTTTTTACGGCTAAAGGCACTGAACCTTGTATTGTTGGTGCGAATGGTAAAAAAATTCCCTGGGATGATCGCAATGTGGCGCGAGAGCTTTTGCGCGAATTACATTTTTAAAATATGAATCTTGAGAAAAAAATTAACCAAGGCGAACGGGAAGAAATAATAAAAGTCGTTTATCCGCACGCGCTTATTTACTGGCCGCGTTACATTTTGGCAGCTATTATTTTATTCCCGACCATTTTTTTTGCCAGCTGGCTTTTATCGCATCCAGGCTGGGGAGTGGCTATTTTTGTCGCGGGAATGGTTTTAAGCCTTAATCTACTTATAAAATCATGGTTTTTCTCCACGCACAATGCGCTGGTTATTACGTCTGAACGTCTAGTTGATATTGATCGACCTGGTTGGTTTGCAGAGAAAATTACCACTTTGCCGATTGGTCATATTGAAGATGTTAGTATTATTAAAAAAGGTGTTTTAAACACACTTTTAAATCTTGGAAATATTCTTATAATTCCCCGTGATGATAAAGGTGAGTTTGAAATTATGCATGTGCGTCAGCCTCAGCAAATCGAAAGGATTATCTGGGAAGCGGCCGGCACTTTTTCGCCACGGTCAGAATCATCTGATGAAGAAACGGAAGGGGAGAGTGAGGACGAAATAGCATCGGCAGAAGAAGAAGAAGAAGAAGAAGAAGAAGAAGCGGGTAGCACCGAAACTGAACTGGATGAGCTCGAAGAACGACTGAGAAAATTATCACACAGCGATTTATTGTCTCTCGAAGCCTGGTTAAAAGACCGTTTAAAGAATATCAAACACTAAGGTATGGATAAAAAGAGAAATAAGGAACATTTTTTCTACTCTCAGTGGTTTTTTTTGGCCTTGGTTGGTATTACCGCCCTGGTCATTTTTGCATACGCTCGAGCGTTTTATCAAGATTATATGGTTCGCAAGGAAATTGACCAGCTCAAGCGGGAAACCCAGCAGCTTGAGGGTCGAAAAATTGAAACTTTAGAATTGTTAAAATCCGTAAAATCAGTTGATTTTGTGGAACGCAAAGCCCGTCTTGAACTCAATTTAGTGAAGCCGGGTGAAAAGGTGGTAGTATTCAACTCTTCACCAACTTCAAGTAGACAAATTCAACCAAATATGATACAAACAGATGAGTCTCAACCGTGGCAAAAATGGTGGGATTATTTCTTTAAACAACAATAATAATTAACTTTATGGACATGCAAAATGAACCTCAAATGCAACCTAGTTCTCAGATGAATAATCCGGAAATGCGAAAAAATAAAAATCTTTATTCGTTTGTGATTGGTTTTTCAGTTTTGGTACTTCTTATACTGGCTGTTGCTGGTGGGGCGGGAACATATCGCGTTTATAAGTATAATTCTCAAGATAATTTTTCGCTGGCAGTTGCAAAAATTTTACACCTTCCAGCTTTCAAAATTAATAATGATTACGTTGATTATACCGAATATGTTACTGATCTTAAGGCTAATACTTTAGCCCAAAGTTCAGCTCAAGCTCAGGCCGCCGGTGCTACATTTACCCCAGAACAACTCTCTGATCAAGTAATGATTCGGCTTGCTAATAATGTTCTTTTGGAGCAGGCGGCTAAAAAGTATGATGTTGCAGTAGAAGATAATGATGTTGAGCCCTTGCGTCAGGAAATTATTACTAAGTTTGGTACAAAAGAAGCGGCTGATGAGGAAGTCAAAAAATTGTTTGGCTGGGATATGAAAACCTACGAAAAGCGGGTTATTTATCCAGATGTTTTACAGGGCAAATTAAATGATACCTTAAGCTCTGACCAGGCAGCCAAAGATACGGTTCGCGCTCGGGCTGAGGATGTTTTAAAGCAGCTAAAGAGTGGAACTGATTTTGCTGAGCTGGCTAAAAAATACGGAGAAGATGGTACTGCTA
>CAYOFO010000014.1:0-24398 GCA_964403325.1 uncultured Gammaproteobacteria bacterium
CCGCCGGTATGAATGTCAGTAGTGTTATTTCCAAATTCTACGTTATTTACAACTGAACATTCAATATGCCAGCCGGGGCGACCTTTTCCGAGTGTTGGGTGGTCCCAGTAAATATTGGCGTCGTTTGGGGTATGAGCTTTCCATAAAGCAAAGTCACTGAGATTGTCTTTTTCATACTCATCTACCTTTACTCGCGCACCAACCTTTTTACCTTCTAAAAATTTATCGCCGGTTAGCTGTCCATAATCTCCAAAATCTGTCTGGTACTTTTGGATATTGAAATATGCGCTGCCATCTTCGGCCTGGTAAGCGTAACCTTTTTCAATAAGTTTGAGGATAAAATTTTGAATTTGCGGGATAATATCCGTTATCTTTTTAAAAAAAATTTGACCGTGAGGGATGTTTATTTCTTCCAGGTCAGCTTTAAAGGTGTCTAGGTAAAATGAAGTGTATTCTTGCAAATCATTAACGGTGGCGTTTGGTCCATATTTTTTGATAGTCCCAACAATCGTTTTGTCATCAATATCAGTAATATTCATTACCCATTTTACCGAGTAGTTGTTAAAAACAAGCGTTCGATAGAGAGTGTCGGCTATAATAAAACTGCGTAAATTGCCAATATGAACATGGTTATATACCGTTGGGCCACAACTATAAAGGGTAGTTTCTCTAGTTGAAGCCGGTTCAAAATTTTTGGTGGCACGCTGTAGGGTGTTGTAAAGTTGAAGGGGCATATTAAGGATAATGAAAATTTATTATACCTGAAAGGGTGCTCCTTTGCCAAAATCAGCGGTAACTAAGAATGAGTGCAGGTTTGCACGGGCAAACAAAAAACCACCAACTCACTGAGTTGGTGGTTTTTGCGAGGTTTGATTATTTACTTTTTTTGTCTTCCTCGTCTTGGTCATCGCTTTCGTCGGCTTCAGATTCTGTTTGTATTTTATTCCAGTTGCGCTCAAAAGCTTTGAGGAATTTTTGTTTGGTTTCGTCAGCGAGCTGTTTTTTTTCGGCGTACTCGTCGACCACGCTTTGTACGACTTCGTCGTATTTATCTTTAGTGACTTCTTCGAGTTTTTCCATTTTTTTTCGGAGTTTTTTGAGCATTTTTTCAAGATCCTCACTGAGCTCATCGCCTAATTCCTGACCTTGCTTGGTAGCAGCAGCGAGGCCGATAAGTGCAGCAGCAGCGAGCAGTCCGCCGAGAACAAAACCTTTTTTAAATTTTTCGTGTGACATAGAAAAAGTAAGTTTATAGATGAGTAATTCAACTGCGCCTTTTACGAGCTGGCTTTGTCGTCGTTGCTGCGATCGTGACCATCACCTGCGAAATGTCCGGCAGGAAGTGGTTGACCGTCTTTGGTCATGTCTTCATCTACTTGAGTAGTATGTTGTCCGGTGTGAGGTGTGGCAGGAGTAGAGCCATCAGCATGATGGCGGGGGCTAAAATGTTGCATATAATTTGAGATTATTTAAGAATAAATGCCGGGCAGGATTATTTTTTTGGGAATGATCCTTACTCGGGCTATTGCCGCAGGTAGAACTGGTGTTGTCGATTCGGCCGATGCTGGTCAGAGTCTTACGCCGACTCTTACCTTGCGACGCTATTTTGACGAGATAAATTTTGGTTCATAGGCATAGTATCTTAAGAATAATTTTCCTTCCTTCATATTTAACCATAGAACGCCATCGTTAGACTGTCAAGCACTCTTTGTACAGCATACACGTAGAAAAATACATTTTTAAGCTTTTAGGCGTGAGCTTTTAGCTGTTAGGTTTAAACTTTTCCCTCGTTGTCATGGTGAGGAGCGAAGTGGTATACCTGCTAGCAGGTATGAAAACATAAAAACAATTGACAACAAAAGTTTCCTCATAGCTCCCAACTAAAAGCTCTCACCTCAATACTTAATACATAATTCAAACTCAACCCCTAATACCTGAAACCTGGATAGGATATACTAAAGCTCACCAATAATTTTTAAGGAAACGAGGAAGATGTTATAATGGACTAATAATTTTACTTTATGAAAATTGCATCTATTGTAGCGCGGGAAATTCTTGACTCGCGTGGTAACCCGACCGTGGAAGCGAAAGTTATTTTGCAAAACGGTCTGAGTGGCCGGGCTGAAGTACCGTCTGGTGCGTCGACCGGTATTCATGAGGCGCTTGAATTACGTGATGGGGATAAAAAACGCTACGGGGGTAAAGGTGTGCTGCAGGCAGTAAAAAATGTGAATACGCTTATTGCAGAAAGCCTGAAAGGGCACAGGGTGGAGGATCAGCGCGCGCTTGACGAAAAAATGCTCGCGCTTGATGGTACCTCCAACAAAGCTAATTTGGGCGCCAATGCAATTTTGGCTGTGTCACTTGCCGCAGCACGCGCGGGCGCTCTGAGTGCTGGTGTTCCTCTTTACCGGTATATTCGCAAGACATTTGATTTGCAATATCCAGATTTTCATTTGCCCACACCGACCATGAATATAGTGAATGGTGGTCGACATGCAAACAATGGGTTATCTATACAAGAGTTTATGATTATTCCCAAGCATGCCCTGTGCAAAGAACGAGTGCGCATGGGGGTGGAAGTATTTCAGGCTTTAAAAAGTATCTTGAGCAAAAAAAATATTTCTACAGCTGTGGGTGACGAAGGCGGGTTTGCACCGGTGTTAAAGAGTAATGAGGACGCATTAAAGCTTATTATGCAGGCCATTACTGCCGCTGGCTATGCGCCAGGCAAGCAGGTGTCGCTTGGTTTAGATTTGGCCTCATCCGAATTTTACGACAAAAATAAATATTTTTTTAAAGACAAAAAAACAGCGAGCTCAGCCAAGCAAATGATTGAAGTGTTAAAAAAATGGCTGGTTAAATACCCGCTTGTTTCTATTGAGGATGCTTTGGCTGAGGATGATTGGAGTAGTTGGCAATTCCTCACCAAAGAATTGGGAAAAAAGGTGGCGCTGGTGGGGGATGATTTGTTTGTAACCAATAGCGCACGATTGCAAGAAGGTATAGAGAAAAAAGTCGGCAATGCGATTCTTATTAAAGTAAACCAAATTGGGTCGCTCACCGAAACTATCGACACTATTCAACTGGCCCAAAAAAATAAATACAAAGTAAGTGTCTCGCACCGTAGCGGTGAAACCGCGGATACTTTTATTGCTGATTTGGCTGTTGCCGTAAATGCGGATTTTATAAAAACTGGCTCGTTGTCGCGTTCAGAACGGGTGGAGAAGTATAACCGGCTTATGGAGATAGAGGACGAACTTATGAATCCCGTTTCTGCCAAGCCTAAAAAAATCGGCTCTACATTTTTGAGTTTGTTTTTTTAATATTGGTGATGCGTAGTTTAAGTTAAATAAAAATCATCCAGAAGTGAAGGGGATTTGGTTTGAGTTGCACGGATGGTTGGAGGGGGTTTTTGTAATTCAGAACGGTGTGGATATTACAGTTGTTGATAAAAATTTTAAAATTCCTGTCGACAAATAGATCGAAAACGGCTATTATTACTGAAATAATGAGTTTTGAAGTTCCGATACGTAGCTTTAAATCTTTGATTTAAATTATTAACTCACCTGTGGTCTCTGCCGCAGGGAAATTTAAAAAAATATGGGACTAAAAGAAATGTCTAGAAGAGTTGTCTTTGCGACATCGTTGGCCGCGGCGGGTGTGGAGGGGTGTGTCCCGCCGAGTTTGATAAGGGACTCAAGGTATATAAGCCACCAAATGCTTGAGGGGACGAAAAAAAAATTTAGACCCTTTCCTGAAGCAAAAACTCAAGAAGAGTATGATGGTCGCCGTGCGTTGGTACAACTTTTGCTATATATTCGTAATGCGCCAATCCAAGAAAATCCCTATGAAAAAAATGGGCCAACTTTGCAAGATGACTGGAATGAAATTGTAAAAAGAATAAATGAACTTAGGTATCAAGTGGCTGATGATGAAAAATTGAAAAAAAAATTCGTTTGTCTGATCAAGATCTCATAGTGATGGATAGGTATAAAGAGGAAATCGTCGCAATCAATAGACAGGTGCAATCAAAAACCATGACGACCGAAGCTTCAAGAGCGGCTTTGGAAGCACTGAATCTCGTATTAGAAGATTCGATTACAAATTTCGAAAAGAGGAAAGATTGCGAGTCAAGGCTTAAAGAAGCGAAAGAAATTTTGGCTGCTCTTCAGCCTTTAAAAGCAGCGTTTCTTGCTCCTCGGGAAGAAGGTGTTCGCATAAATTGGTACGCGGTTGCACATGCAGCTGTGAAAGATAACGATCCGGGTAAAGAGCTAACCCCATATTTTGAACAATTGCTTGAGGGTATATTGACTTCTGTTGTTACAAGAGAGCGCAGGGGAGAAACTTCAGAAGATATAAGAGTAGGTCTTTTGCATAAAATTCAAAGCGAAATCGATAGATATGGTCAGGGAGTCCAATACCATACGGAAGAAATTGAAAAAATAAAAAAAGCCTGGAGTGCTGAAAAAGAATAGAAAAGAGCTTAAAAATAAAATTTTTACACGAGATCGGTGTTCATCCGAATCTTTGCGCACCCATACTGTTTCTCCGGTGTGGGTGCTGTGTTTAAATTTTGTCAAAAATTAATGAAGTCATAAAGTATTCGGATATAATTATTTTTCATGTTGGTTAAAATATATTTTAGAGCTCTGTCAATATTTTTTGCCCAAGGAAAGAAAAGGTTAGGTAAGGTTGACTGTTCCCGCACACACTAGGTATACTTTACCCTACCGAACGAGGAGGATTTTTTGTCTTTAATGCTTGTAATATGCCATATAAACCAGTAGTACTCGCTATTTTTGACGGTTGGGGAGTAGCCCCGGCCACACCCGGAAATGCCATTGCGCGGGCGCGTTTACCCAATTTTACCAGTTATCTGAAAACCTACCCCAGCATGACCCTGTTTGCCTCGGGGAATGAAGTCGGACTTATGTCCGGCGAAATGGGGAATTCTGAGGTCGGGCATTTAAATATCGGGGCCGGGCGCGTTTATTATCAGTCGTTGCCGCGTATTGATCAAGAAATAGTCAATCGAAATTTTTTTAAAAACTCAGCTTTTCTTGAGGCGGTGCAGCAGGTTAAGAAAAATAAGTCACGCCTTCATTTGGTGGGGTTGCTCGGATCGGGTAATGTCCATGCTTGTGGCGGGCATCTCATGGCGCTCTTGGAGTTGTGTAAAGAGCAGGGTTTGGAAAGTGAAGTGCTGCTACATGGCATCCTCGATGGTCGGGATATGATTTATAATTCTGGCCTGGGGGTGGTAAAAAATGTGGTAGCCAAAATGACCGAGTTGAAGGTAGGGAAAATCGCCAGTTTGTCCGGCCGTTATTATGCCATGGACCGCGATAATCGCTGGGACCGGATTGAAAAATCCTACCGCGCCATGGTGCAGGGAACGGGTGAAACAACGCAAAATATACTGTCGGCCATTGAAGATTCCTATGCCAAAAAAGTGTATGACGAGGAGTTTGTGCCCACCGTGGTAGTAGAAAATAATCAGCCTATTGGAAATATTCGTGATGGCGACGCGGTGATTTTTTTTAATTTTCGGCCGGATCGCGCGCGTGAACTCACTAAAGCCTTTGTTTTACCGGTATTTGATGCGTTTGAGCGGGGAGAGTATATGAAAAATTTATTGTTTGTGACCATGACCGAATTTGAAAAGGATGTGCCGGCAGTGGTGGCTTATCCCGCGATAGTGGTGACGAATTGTTTGGCCGAAGTGGTGAGTAAAGCCGGTTTAAAACAAATGCATATTGCGGAAACTGAAAAATATGCGCATATTACGTTTTTTTTAAACGGTACGTTGGAAGATCCGTTTCCCGGTGAAGATCGTGCGCTCATTCCTTCGCCACGAGTATCGAGTTATGCCGATGCGCCGGAAATGTCGGCGGCCCTGGTGGCGAAAGAGGCGGTTAAGGCTATTGAAAGCGGCAAGTATGATTTTATTGCTCTTAATTTTGCCAATCCAGATATGGTGGGGCACACCGGTAATGTGGAAGCAACTATCAAAGGTTGTGAAGCTGCCGACAAGGCATTGGGAGAATTGGTAGAACATACTCTGGCGCGGGGTGGGGTAGTAGTAATGACAGCTGATCACGGTAATGCTGAAGAAGTGATTAATCTACAAACCGGAGCTATCGATAAAGAACATTCTACCAACCCGGTGCCACTGATTATTATCGGCAAAGATTTTGCCGGGCAAGCCGCTCCAAGCGGAGACGCGCCTGATGGAGATTTGAGTCTGCTCACTCCAGTTGGCATGCTGGCCGATGTAGCCCCCACGGTACTTGCGCTCCTGGGAGTGGAACGGCCGAGTGAGATGAGTGGGTCAGCACTTATTTGAGATTGTAAATACTGAGAATATAATAAAAAAATCCAAGCCCGGGCTTGGATTTTTTGTGAGAGGGTTATTGGTGGAGTTGGGTTTTGATTTCGGTAATGATATCGCGGGTAGCTTCGTCAAGGAGTTGGTTTGCAATGGTAAACGTGGCTTGTCGTTTGTCGCCGCGTGCGCCAAATTTGGCGGCAAGTTCGAGGGCATTGTGTTCTTTGTCGGTTTCAAGTACGGCTTGAGTGGTTGTTGTTCCGTTACCGGCACTGGTTTCGTACGTCAGAAGAATGATTTTTGCTTCCGGTGAATTGGCAATGAGTTCTTCAACCACGCCATGGATATCTTCGGTAGTAGCTCCCGACCGAGTACAGTCGTCGCGCGTAATGGAGGTGGAAATAAGTCCGATAGTTGGATCAAAAATAAGATGGCTCAGCGCCTGACCCCAGAGTTTGAGGGTCGGGAGAGATTTCATTTGGTATAAGTGGCGAATAATTTTTTCGCGATCGCCGCCGAGTTTCATGAGTTCGCTCGCAATGTTAAGGGAAAAAGGGGTTACGTTTTGTGTTTTAAAACTTTTGGTGGCCGCAATCATACCGGTGAGAAGGGCGGTGGCCATCTGGTCGTTGAGGAGGGAGCTGTCAAGCTGTTGCAGGGCCTGGTAGATAATTTCCGCGGCTGAGGTAGCTGTGAGATCCACCAGATTCATTTGTCCAAAATGCTCATTGGTAGCACGGTGATCGATGTTGATAATCGGGGTGCGGTAAAAAAGATCGGTATTATTGAGAAAAATACTGCCCAGACTTTCAAGATCGTTGGCGCCAATCGTAATAATCAGGTCGTATTTAAAAGTTGATTGAGCGGTACGTAAATTGTTTTTGGTGAGCGAGCCGTGTTTAGGGGTAAGGTAGACAGACAGCCAACCGTCTTTTATATCGTAGCTGATGGTATCCATGTCTACTTTGCTGACATCAACCTTGATAATGAATTTTTGTAGATGGGCGAGTTCAGGGCGGATACATTCGGACCCTTCGAGAAAGCTAAGTTTTTTTGGTAAAATAAAACCATCGCAAACCAAGTCGACTTTTTTTTGTTTTTTTTCGAGCCAGTGTTTGAGAGTGAGAGCGCTTGCTGCCGTGTCCCCAATAATTGAGGTGCTATCAAATACCACCAAAATGTATTGGCTGTTTTGGAGGAGTTGTTCGAGTTGTTGAAAATGAGTGAGAGCCATAAGGGTTAACTACCCAGACTAACAGATTATGTTTGTTTTGTCAAACGGTTTTGGGGAGAGGTTTATTTCTGCAGAAAGCTGGGGTTTTGGGCCAGGTCGGTTTAAGTAACAAAATAACACAAAGAGACAAAAATAAATGCTTTTTAGGTCTTGCTACAAAGGCGGTTTTTGGGTAAAATAAAAGAGTTTAAAGTGGGTAGTATACATTTTATTGTTCTATGTCGTGGTATAAAACATGGTGGGGGGTAACCATCCTCGTTATTTTAACGGTAGCAGGAGTGCTGACCACGGTGATGGCTGTCTTAATTTTTCAAGTATCACATAAGCTTAAAAACGGTTCGTTTTCGGCGTTAGAAGCCTCGTCTTACGCTGGTTTTAGTCGGGTGCAAAATACTCATCCTTCGGCCCAGCTGGACTATTCGCTTTTGGAGCGTCCGGAAGCGCCTTTTTTGGGAAGCAGTCATCCTAAAATTAAAGTAGTGGTTTTTATGGATTTTAAATGTCCAAATTGTCGTGCGGAAAGTCCGATTCTTACCCAAATGATGCAAAAATATGGTAACCAAGTACAACTGATCGTTCGTCATTTTCCGGTTGAGTCAACCCATCCGGGAGCAACCCAACTCTCTCAGATGGCTTGGTGTGCCAAACAACAAAATGCGTTTTGGGGTTTGTATAATTGGTTGTTTGCCAACCAGGACGTTTTGCCGGAAAAAATGGATGAAGATCGGGTGGCACAAGTGGCTGAGGCCAATGGTCTTAATACTCTTAATTTACAAAAATGTTTGAATGCCAACGAAAGCCGAGTAGGGGTCAACCAAGATTATGCCGATGGCATCAAATTGGGTGTGCGTGGGACGCCCACGTTTTTTGTTAACGGAGAAAAAGTAGAAGGGGCAGTGCCGCTCGCGGCCTGGGAGGCTTTTTTAAAAGATGTTAAATAATTTTTTATGAAAATGCGTTTTGTTTTGGTGGGAATTCTCATGGTGGCGGGTGTGGCCATGGGCGGCAGTGGGGCACGAGCCGCTACCGTAACACCGGCACTTAACCCCATATGTTGGCAAGAAGAAGAGTGTCTGCGTGCGCGATCAGGCTTGACCAATGGCGACCAAAAACAGTTGAAAGCAGGGTGGAAACAGAACGAAGGCGAATGTAAGGGGGCAGAATGGGGGAAATGCTTACCGGCTACCGCCACTGTCACCGAAATTCATTTTTTTGGTAAAAATGTTTTTACCAGTGCCGGTGATTTTTTATCTACATTGTATAAGTACGCTTTAATTGTCGCGCCGATCTTGGCAGCTATTATGATAATTATCGCCGGTTTTCAATGGACTATGTCTGGCGGCAATTCGGAGATGATTACTGGAGCGCAGCATAAAATTATCGGAGCGTTAACTGGGCTTTTTATTGCCTATGGTTCTTATTTTTTACTGATTAATATTAATCCGGATTTGGTAAACTTGCGTTTGCCGAGCGTGTGGCTGGTGCGTCCGCAAACATCTTTACCGCAATTTTGCAGTCAAATGCCGGAGAAAATAAGAAATGACAAAAGCTTTGCTTATGTGGCTTCTTATGAAAAGCAATCTTCCGCACCGGCCTTGCCAGCTAATCCGGCCTTTGATATGTCGCTACAAGATCCGGGCATAGAAAATTCTAAAAAGTTTTATTGTGGGAATAGCTTCTTGGTGAAGGGGGGCGGATCAAATATTTGTTACGGTAATTTTTGTGATGTTGATAACGTCTGCATTAATACCGGTAAAGCCGGCCAAAAGAAATATGCCTGCGTCCCGGGTGTTTTGGGTGGTAGGGTGACCGGTTCGTTTGGTTTTGCCAAAATTGCAGCTCTTGATAATGGCGATAATATGATTTTGTATGCTATGTGTGAAGGTGCTGCCAACGAGGAAGCAAAGAATGATTTAATTGTTAAAGTGGCGGAGATAGACTATAACGGCAGCTCTTTAAATGCCGATAATTATGTTTTTGAAGATAAAGATAAAAATTTTAAAACTGCTTGTGGCGCGCGTAAATTGGCTGGGTTTTTTATCGGTGTTGAGGTAAATGATGAATCTGCGCTGACCGGCGGCTTCAATGCTGCCGAAGGTTACGCGCTTTCTTTTGGTGGTGATGATTGGTTTGCGGTGGGGCAAACCGCTCCGGGGAGCAATAATTGCAGTGTTAACTTGTCTAAGGTGGTTAAGAGTTTGTTTCCTAGTCGGTCAACTTGGTGTGGGGAAGGGAATATTTTGTGCAGTTGTTCGTTGCTATCTGTTCCGGGTGTTGCCTATAAGATGGCTCAATCCGGGGAGTTTAAAAAACATCTTATTTCGCTCGACGAATTACAATCCGGTTATCAGTGCGATATTGCTTTTGGACGCGAAGATTTTCCATCCATTAACAATGCTTTTAAGTGGTCGGAATTGGGTGATTTAGTGGCTTTGGGTGTACAAAAAGGCATTAAGTGGGGTGCTGTCTGTGGTACGGTTGTGGGCGGAGCCGGGGCTGTGGGTATACCGGTCCTTGGTGCAGCGGCAGCTGTACCGGCTGCTACTTTCTGTAGTTTAGCGGCTGGGGTGAGTTATACGCTTGTTCCAGGGTTTTTTCAGATAGTGCGTAGTATACAAGACCCTTCCAGTTGCACCTATTTTCAGTAACAATAAAATATGATAGACACCATTAAAATTCGCGGGGCTCGCGTCCATAATCTCAAAAATATTGATCTTGATATTCCTAAAAACCAGTTGGTAGTGGTGACGGGTTTATCTGGTTCGGGCAAATCCAGCTTGGCGTTTGATGCTATTTATGCTGAAGGACAGCGCCGCTACGCCGAATCCATGTCGAGCTACGCGCGTCAGTTTATGGAAACACGCGACAAGCCGGATGTAGACTCCATGGAAGGTTTGTCGGCGACGATTGCTATCGATCAGCGTGTTTCTACCCAGAACCCTCGCTCCACGGTTGGTACCATTACCGAGATTTATGATTTTTTACGTTTGCTGTATGCACGTGGCGGCGAACAGTTTTGTTCAGACTGTCATTTGTCGGTGCGGGCGTTTACGCCCGGAGAAATAGCCGAAAAACTCCGTACTTTGGCGCGCAAGTATAGCGAGATAGCTGTGGTCGCGCCGCTTGTGGTGCACCAAAAAGTGGAGCCCAAAGAACTTATAGCTCAAATTGAGCGTTCGGGCTTTGAAAATGTGCGTATTGGTGCCGAAAATATTAAGTTAACGGAGCTGGCTCGTTATCCGTTTGCGAGCGATGAAGTATATGATATTGGGTTGGTGGTAGGTAAAATTTTTGATATTAAAAAGCAAGACCCGATGTCGCTCGTAGTCACTGCTCTTGATCTCTCGAATGGTTTGGTGCAGCTGGTAACCGAAGATAAAATTGAAGTATTTTCTACGTACGGCTTATGTCCGCGCTGCAATCGCAAATTTGATACTTTAGATATTCGTAGTTTTAGTTTTAATAGTCCTTATGGAGCTTGTTCGCGCTGTACGGGTCTTGGGGTCACTATGGAAGTGGATCCGTCGCTTGTTATACCTAACCCTCGTCTCACGCTCGCTGAAGGAGCGATTCAACCCTGGACGCGAGTTATGGGCAGTTATAGCGGCTACCAAAAAATACTGTCGGCGGTGGCAGAAAAGCATGAATTTGAGCTTAATGTGCCGGTGTCACAGTTGTCTCGCCAAGTGCTCGATCTTATTTTGTATGGAACAGGTTCTTTGGAATATGGCGTGGACGGTAAAAAAACCGTATTTTCCGGAGTGATTCCTGACCTCATGAACAAGCATCTGTCCACCAATTCCGATTATGTGCGCAAGGAGATTGAACAGTATATGCGCGAAAAAATATGTTCGCTCTGCCAGGGTAAGCGTTTGCGTAAAGAATCTTTGTCGGTTTTTATAGGCGGTTTTAGCATTGCTGACGTAGCCAGCAAAAGCATTGAAGAGATTAAAGATTTGCTCATGGGTAGCATGAAAACCACCCAGAAAGTGGTGGCACCGATTATTAAAGAAATTATTCCACGCCTCACCAATTTGGCGCAAGTGGGACTTGGGTATCTTGATCTCAACCGTTCCATGAATACTTTATCGGGCGGTGAAATTACTCGCGTACGGCTGGCTTCTCAGTTATCGGCGCGTCTGAGCGGTATTATTTATATTCTTGACGAGCCGTCAGTTGGCCTGCATCCGCGCGATAATCAAGAGCTCATTGATACACTCAAATTTTTGCGAGATTTAGGTAATACCGTAATTGTGGTGGAGCATGATGAAGCGATGATCGCGGCGGCTGATTATATTATTGACATTGGTCCGGGTGCCGGTGACTATGGCGGTCAAGTACTTTTTGCCGGTACTTTAGCCAAGCTGAAAGAAAGCAAAGAATCTATTACGGCGCAATATTTGTTTGGCGGCGAAAAAATTACGCGCAAGAAAAAACCTCTCAAAGATAATAAAGGTGAGGTTTTAACCATCCGCGGTGCCAGTACCAATAACCTGAAAAATATTGATGTGGAAATTCCACTCAAAAAAATGGTATGTGTAACCGGTGTTTCGGGCTCTGGAAAATCTACTTTGGTAATTGATGTGCTCAGCAAAGCGCTGGCTAAGTATTTTTATCGCGCCAAAGAAGATCCGGGTGCGCATAAGTCTATTGAGGGTTTGTCGAATATTGATAAAGTAATATCGGTGGATCAGTCGCCGATTGGTCGCACACCCCGCTCAAATCCGGCGACCTATACCGGTGTTTTTAATCTTATTCGTGATTTGTTTGCCTCGCTCCCGGAGGCGCGGATGCGCGGGTATGATGCCGGCAAGTTCAGTTTTAATGTCAAAGGCGGCGGGCGTTGCGAAGCTTGTGCGGGTGATGGCTATATCCGTATCCCCATGCAGTTTTTAGCCGATGTTTTTGTAGAATGTGCCGAGTGTAATGGTTTGCGCTACAATCATGAAGCGCTTGAAGTGCGCTATCGCGACAAGCATATTGCTGATGTGCTGCAAATGACCGTGGAGGAAGCCTTTCATTTTTTTGTAGATCTGAGTAATATTGCCGATAAGCTCAATATTTTGCGCCAAGTGGGTCTGGGGTATATTAAGCTCGGGCAAAGCGCCACCACCCTTTCCGGTGGCGAAGCCCAGCGCATTAAGCTTTCCATGGAACTTGCTCGTCCGTCCACTGGCCGAACTCTTTATATATTGGACGAGCCAACCACTGGCTTACATTTTGCGGACATTAGTCGTTTACTCCAGGTACTTTCACAGCTCGTCGACAAAGGCAATACCGTGCTCGTAATTGAGCATAATGTAGATGTGATTCGCTCGGTTGATTATATTATTGAGCTCGGCCCGGAAGGCGGGGCCAAAGGCGGCGAAGTTATTGCGACCGGCACGCCCGAAGAGCTGAAGAAAAATAAGAAGAGTTGGACGGGGAAATATTTGTAATAGTTATAAAACATAGTATAATTAAATTGCGTTTTCAATCTTAAAAAATAAATGTTTATTTTTAAAATATGTCAGAACAATATAATGGTGCACCTGTGGAAGAAAATAATTCCGACCCTGCTTTAGAAGCAATGGTGCTTGAAAAATAGGATTAAAAATTGGTGACCATATTAAAATTAATTTGGATGGCAAGGAGTATGTTTTAAAACAGATAAAACAAGGAGATTCATCAAGACCGTTTGTTTTACTGGTTTTTGCTAACAGGAGTGATGAGAGGGATGTTTTTACTGATACTTTAGATGCATTGGAGTTAAACCGTAAAGGTTGAAAAAAAATAGTTAAAGGGCTGATCGGTATTAATAAAAAATTTTTAAGTTCTCGTATTTAGTTTAGAAATTAAAAACAGCCGGTTTTAAACCGACTGTTTTTTTATTAAGTTTTATTTAAACCGCAGTTTTTGTTTTGCGAATTTCTTTGAGTTTGCGGACATTTTTGTCGCGGAGGAAGAAAAGTTTGGCGCGGCGAGTTTCGAAAGCGCGTACCAGTTCGATTTTGGCGATAACCGGGGAATAAATAGGGTAAATTCTTTCAACACCAACACCTTCGGAAACTTTTCGCACTGTGATGGTTGCGCCTTGTTCCTTGCCATGGCGTACGGAAATGATAATACCTTGAAAGATTTGGATGCGTTCTTTCTTTTTGCCTTTGGCATCGAATTCTTCGATTTTTTGGTGGATTTTTACTTCCATGCCAGGTTTAAGTTCGGCGGCAGTAAGACCGGCTACCACTGTTTTGGCTTCTTCAGTCATAAATGAAGTGAATTTACGGGTAAATTATAAGAATGGGGCTATTGTAGCGAAAGACCGGGTTTTTGTCAAGGCAAAAAGCTTGGCAGTGCGCAATCAGTATATTTTTGAGTAAAATCCTGAGTTGCCATTATGACAAAGAGTCTCGTTAAGCGGTAGTTAAGGCCTGGAAGTAGAGTTTGTACAACTCGTATTAGAGAGTAAATGGTTGTATGGTGAGCAGGCGACCTAACTCAGAACTATTGTTTATGGCGGCAAAGGCGGCTGGCGTGATGCTGGCCACCAAGAAAGCAGGGTGTTCAGTGGCTTCGGGGGCAAATGTAGAATCAGGATCAGCTTGGCGTAAAGTGTGTTGTATTTCGGCAATCAGTGCCGGGCGGAGGGTGTTGAAAGGTTCTGTTTTAAAACGTATTATGTAGTTGGTTCGTAAGTCGGGAGTTTGCTCGAACGAGGTTTGTACTTGTTCTGCCTGGGTGGTTCGGATGGATGGGGTATCTTGAGTCGCGCGATCTTTTCCCTCTATTTGCGGAAACAAGGCTCGTGCTTGGGCCATGGCTTCAGGGGTAGTTCTCAACATAACAGTTGAGCCTGCAGTGTTTTGCACGTAAGCCTCTGGATCAAGTTTGCGTATAGCATCAACAAGCGGTTGCAGAGCCGCAATATTTCTTTTGTTTACTGCGTCCAGTTCGGCTTTTTTGGCCGTTCGCGCTTCTAGAGTCATTGCGCCATCGGATGATTCAATTGTTTCCGGTTCTCGTAATTGCAATAAAAACAAAGGTCTGTTTTCGCGGCATTCCTTTTTTTGGGTTTCTTCGCTTGGGAAAGGGGGTTGATTTTCCATACGTTGCTATTTAATAATGTTAGATAGAGCGTGCTCTAAAATAATAGTTTTTACTTTCTGAATGGTTTCTTGCAGTTGGCCTTCGGTATTTATAATCCGATAATCATAATCCGCAGATTCGATGATTTCTTTTTGGGCTATTTGGAGGCGTTTTTCGATGGCTTCCGGGTCAATGCCGCCGCGTTTTTGGATGCGGGCACGTAAAACCTCGAGATTTTCCGGGACCAAGAAAATGGAGAGATGGGGAAACTGTAAGCGATCAAGGGCATGTTTGCCGTTGATGTCCGCTTGAGATAAAACCACTTCGAAGTTATTTAAACATTTTTCGAGTTCTGATTTTTCTGTGCCATAGTAGTTGCCGGCGTAAATATTATATTCAATAAATGCACCGCGCTCTAACCGGTCTTTAAACTCTGTTTCAGAAATAAAGTGGTAATCAACACCGTCTTGGTTACCGGGGCGAGGTGCTCGGCTAGTGGTGGTTACTAAGCGTTTGGCATTTTGCATGCCCGCCACCAGAGCATTGATAACCGCATCTTTGCCGCCGCCGGACGGAGAGGAAATTATTACAAAAAGTCCTTTTTTGTCCATATTAACTCAGTTTTTGTAAGAAAGTTTGTAGGGCAGTTGGGAGAGGTGAAGTAAAATGCTGTGTTTCACCATTTAAGTCGATAAAGCCGAGCTTGGCGGAGTGTAAGAATAAACGGCCGAGTTCGTCGTCCCAACGGCGTTTGCGTTTTTTTTGAAAATAGAGCGGATCGCCGACCACTGGATGGTTGTATGCCAAAAAGTGGGCCCGAATTTGGTGCATGCGTCCGGTATGGATTTTTACCTCAAGGAGAGTGAAGTTGATAAAGCGTTTTTCCACCCAAAATTCGGTCAGCGCTTCTTTGCCCACGTTTGATTCTCCGTCAGCGTCGGTGATTGGGCTTGCAGCCATTCGATCTGAAGTTTTGGAGCGGGAGAGTCGGAAGTGAATTCTGTCTTCGTCTTTGGCTACTTTGCCATGCACGAGCACACGGTATTCTTTGTTGATGGTTCGGTCTTTAAATTGGGTTTTGAGATGTTCAAACATGGCTTGGGTACGGGCAACCACCAAAAGTCCGGAAGTTTCTTTGTCGAGGCGATGCACTATACCTGGGCGCACCTCGCTTTCGCCGACGGTGGCAATTTCCGGATAGTGTGCCACTATAAAACCGGCTAAGGAAACGGGTTCATTGGCTTCGGTGGGGTGGGTGAGAAGGCCGCTGGGTTTTTCTACCACCACATAATCCGGAGTTTCGACGACAATCTTTACCTGGCTATAGAGGTCTCGTTTGGCGGGCGCAGGGGATGGGTTGGGTGCGGTCGGGGCAGTGGCCTCGGTTTTAGCCGTGTCTTTAATGGTGATAGTATCGTTGACAAAGAGTTTTTGCCCGGTTTTTTGTGGTAGTTCGTTATTTACGAAAATTTGTTGGTTGGCGATGAGTTTTTGCACCTGGGAACGGGTAATCTGCAGCTGCTCGGATAAAAAAATATCCAGGCGCAGGCCGGAAAAATCGTTGGTGACAAGTATGTTTGGAGTCTTCATATAGAGAAGACTAACACGTTGTGGGGATGTTTTCAAGTAAGGAAGGGTTTGGTGACGGGGCAATATTCAATAGAGTAATTGACCATGACAGACATTTGGATAGTGCAAAGTCGTTTAATTGTTTAAAATCGGGCTGTTATTTGGTCGGCTAAGATGCTGCAAACAATAGCCTTTGATTATTTTGAGGCTGTAAAATTTTTATTTTTAGTATCAGCAGGGTTTGTGGTGGGGTAAGGCGATTTAGACAATCGGCGGCATAATTGGCTTATTTGCGCCAATATGCCCGCCCGGGGAAATGGACGAGGTAGGAGGGTTTTTGGAGCGGTTAATAACACTGTTTATGCTGCCAAAGCTGTGGCTGCCGGCGCGGTCGTTGCCATTATATATACCAGTGTTATCACCACTGGTGTAGATATGGGCAGAACTGCTCATGTTAGAGATGCTCGAAATGCCCTGGGGCTTGTTGGCAGATAAGCTGCTGCCTGGACGCAAATTGCCACCCAGTCCACCAGATTTTCCCAATCCTAAATTCGAGCTTAAAGGTCGGTTGTTAAAATTGCTTAGAGGCATATGTTGTAGAGTTAAGGTTGCTACTCAATTATACCGTTGAGAGATGAGTCTGTAAAACAACATGCAACATACACGTAGAAAAATACATTTTTTAAGCTTTTAGGTGTGAGCTTTTATTTGTTAGGCTTAAACGTTTTTACTCACTGTCATTGCGAAGCAATCCCCTTGCTTCCAGAACCAATATCTGTAAATTGTTAAACGTAAACGTATCTTAATCCAGGGGGTTGCTTCGCTGCGCTCGCAATGACAGGGTAGAGAGGTTCGTTGTTAAAAACGAAGACTTAAACATCAAAATCTCAATATTTGATACGAGATACTAAAACCTAATACCTGAACCCTTAATACCAAATTCTAGATACAAAATACTGAACCCTAACACCTAAAACCTAATCATTGAAACCTAAATGGAAGATAAAAAATATTCATCGCTTGACATTTTTTTTTAAAAAAAGTTAACGTAAATTTACTTAAAAAATATGATGGATACATTAAAAAATCAGTTTGTATGGTGGTGGGCTTACCGTAATTGGTGAAGCTGATTTTTGTTTTTTGTGAACATCTTGGGCTTTACCAAGATGTTTTTTTATTTTTTGTATGTAATTATATGTCGTTTAAAGAAAGAGAATTGGAAAATAGGTCGTTAGAAAACCAGACGCCGCGCTCTTTGGAAGGAAGATCTCTCTCGGAGTATGTCTTTGCGTTTGAAGAGGTAAGTCCGGAGAGGCAATATATCGGTGGGAAAGCTGCCAATCTCGTACTCCTCCGGCAAGCTGGTTTACCGGTTCCGCCTGGTTTTTGCATTACTACCGAAATGTATGATTTGTTTTTAAATCAAGGGCGTGTCCCCGTGGGCTTGGTGGCCGGGGTGAAGCGAATAAAGGATTATCTTGGTGGTCGGATAGTAGTGCGCAGTTCAGCCACCTGCGAAGATGGAGATAAGCTCAGTTTGGCTGGAGTGTTTGAATCTATATATTTGAATGATGATGAGGGTGATGATTTTTCCCAAATTGAACAAGCTATAAGAAGAATATATGAACAGAGTCTTTCGTCGGAGGTGAGGGAATACCTGCAGTTGCACAACCTAGACCATCAACAAATTAAAATGGGTTTGGTGGTGCAGCAGTTAATTGCGGGAGAAATATCAGGAATTATTTATACTGGCGTTAACGATAATGAATTACTCGTTCAGTATGTTCAAGGTTTGGGTGATTGTTTGGCTGATGGGAAAATTGATCCAAGCGCTGTTCGTATTGAACGCCAGGGTGGACAAATTGTGCAATCAACTAATTATGATGAACTTTCTTTGCCTTGCGCGGCCATAGATCAGCTTTTGCAACATGCGCAAAAAATTAATAGGTTATTCCCTCAAACAGACCAGGATATAGAATTTACATATCGTGACGGACAAATCTTTATTTTGCAGTCTCGTGCGTTAACCGCCGACCTTGGATCGGTTGAGCTCTCAGAAACACCTGAGAGCACCCTGCAGTCCGTAAAACGTCAATTATACGCCCTGGTAGAGAGAGAAAAGTCTGAGTTGGGTGGTTTGGAGGTGGTGTTTAGTGCGGCTAACTATCAGGAGCTGCTTCCTCATCCGGCTGAGATGGATTTTGGAATGTTTGCGCGCATTTTTTCTGGTAGAAACGGTGTGCCTGGAGCTATCCAGCTTGGCCGAAAAATTTTAGGTTATCCCTTGGGTGATGAATCGGTTGGTTTCTTGCACTATATTGGAGGCAAGCCTTATTTTAGTCTGGCGCGAGATGCAGGGACTTTTTATAGCGGTTTTCCGGAGAGTCGCCACGAGTATTATGCCACCTTGGTGGCGGGCTATATTCACGCTGTCAATACTTGTCCGGAGTTGGGTCAATATCCGGAGATGGGGCTCTATCTTCAGGCTCCCACGCTGGCAGATTTGCAGGGGTACTATGGAAATCGGGCTGCAGAATATTATGAAGTGCATCAACAATTTTCTCTTGGTTTAGAACAGGCAGCTGATTCTTTTTATGCTCAATTTCAATGTGTTGGTTTTCTGCAAATCAAAGAATATGTGGGGCAGATGGCGAGTATTAATTTAGCAGATAAAACACCGAGTGAACTGGTTGAGTATGGCACACAGATTATGGGGCATTTAAGAACTGTATCCGGTGTTGATTTTGTACAGGCAGCCCGACTTGGTTTTTATTATTCGCAGCGTCTGCGAGATGAAATGAATAAATATTTTGCCATGCAAGGGAGTGAAGTAGACGAAGTATTTGCCACGCTGAGCCAAGGATTAGAAGGGAGTCTAGTTACCGAGGTGAATAGAGATATAGCACAAGCGCCTTCCAAAGCCGCAGCCCTGCTGAGCGCACAAAAGACAATTGGTCATTATAGTACTCAGGAAATGCTGGAAATACGCCATGCTCGTTTAAGCGATGACCCGATGGCTCTCGCAGCCTACGTAGACGGCATTCGCAATTCTGATTATGAGAAAAATTTTCTGCAACAAAAAGAACGACGCATCCAACTGGAGGGTGAGCTATTATCTCGTCTTGGCGCTGCTGAGAGTAAAAATTTTCAAAAGACCCTGGCAATGGCTCAGACTTACATGGCGTTGCGGGAAACGGTAAAGTATTTTTTTACGCAGGAATACGCTCTCTTTAAGGATGCTTTAGAAATGGTGGCGAAGAAGCTGGGTATGAAAACAGGGGCTATTTACCACCTGTATCCCGAAGAGCTCGCGGCCTTCATTCGCTCTCCTGAATCTTTTGCTCATCTCCTTGAAGCTCGAGCTAAAACATTTCAGAATCACCATCTCCTAGATCTTCCTTCTGTCATTCGGGAAGTTGATATAGAAAATATCGGGCTTGTGAGCGAAAGACAGAGTGATTTTTTTGAATTAAGCGGTAAATTTTTAGCTCATGGCCCAACCTTCATTGGGACAGTGGTAAATCTTGATGAGTATGAACGCCTGGAAGAGATAAGAAATGTTTTGCAATCTTACCATGCTCAAAACATACCCGTAGTGTTGGCAGCAAGACAAATGAACTTGGGTTGCGATCCTTTTATTGCTTCTGTTGGTGGGCTCATTATTGAGAATGCTGGAATTGTTTCGCATGGCGCACAGCGTGCTCGGGAAATGGGACGCGGGGCACTCGGAGGAATTCCGTCTCGTCGTCTTCAGACCGGCATGAAAATTTTATTTAATCCAACAAAAAGAATCATTCAAAAAATAGAATAATATGAAAAAAATTCGATTTATTCGTCATGGTCAACTCGCGCCTCCTTTTACCGATTATGCCAAATTAACATTTACGCAGATTGCCGATCTGGCCACTGCTCGTATTTCGCCTTCGGTACATCCGGATGTAATGCGGTTTGCGGTAGCGGCAAACAGTCAAATTGAAATAAATGCCTTTGATGCTATTTGGTGCAGTGGTGCTAAGCGGTCTATTGAAACCGCTCAATTGTTGCAAAAGTTGAGTAAAAATTGTCCACCGATAAGTAAAAAAGTGGAATTGGCCGAAATTTTTTTTGACCCGGCGCAAATGATAACCGAAGAGAGTTATGTGGAAAAAGGCTTGCCGGAAATTCGCAATGCTCTTTTTGCCGGGATAAAACGCGGTCATCCGGCTGTCGAATCTTTGGAAGCTGTCTTGCAGCGGGTGCAGCGCCTAGAAAAAATGGTACAGGCGAGTCCGGCTGAGACTATTCTGTGCATAACCCATAGCTTTTTTATGAGGGTGCTGCATCTCTATTTTTTAGAGGGTAATAGAACAGGTGAGAGTATAACGGAAAATACATTAAAAAATACGATTGATTATGGTTATTTGCAAGGTTTCTCCTCTTAAAATAGTTGGTCATAGGGGGAGGAGTTTGTTTTTGAAGGCTCACTTCTGCTGCTGTGGAGTATAAACTTTAACGACTCAATTGTACGTGTAAACAAGTTCTTTTTTAAGGTTTCCAGCTTTCTTTTAGCCTCCTCCCCTTTAGGGAGTTTGAAAGAAGGCTGGGAAAATTAAAATAAGTCCAACGTCCAGCCTAGGTTGGCGAGCTCTAGGTCAAGCATGTTGCAAGCCAAGGAGTAAGCCAAACTTCGACAGGAGGTTATCAATGGCTCGTTTGAAGAAGACCTATTTCGTCGCCTCCGTCAAGAAGGCTGTTCTCATCATCCCAAAAAAATGGATCCGGGTAAAGAACGTCAAACCGACTGTGAAGTCGGTCGATGATCTAATCTTTAAGGGCGTGCTGGACGGGCAGCGTGAAAAGCACATCAACGCCGCGGAGATGCGGCAGCGGGCGGTCAAGTTCGGGGGGAGTCTTGGCCTTGCTGAGGCTCTGAGGATCCTTGAACAGTGTACCCGGTTGTCCAAGGAGCTGAGGAGTAAGAACATCTTGTTCCCCGGCACAGTCATGTTGAACCTTGATAGCCAGCAGCTTGTCATGCCTTGCCTCCGGTTCGAAAAAGGCAGGTGGATCCTGGGTTTTCGGTGCCTTTACTACTTCATCAACGCCGACGATCGCCTCGGCTGCCACAAGTAGTTTTCGGGACCCGGGGATTCTCGACCTTCGGGTCGGGCTCTGGGTCTCTCGGATTCTCGGCTGTAGCCAACAATTGCCCCCGCACACAAACGTGCGAGGCGTTTCATTTTAAATTATTATCAGTGTTTTTTTAGGCATATATTATCCTTTTTGCCATCTGTGCCGGATATATTGATTCTTCTTGTCTTTTCCGCTATTCTTACCTTTCAAGAATTCTCTAAACTATGTCAGATTTTGTCCATCTTCACGTCCATAGCCACTATTCCCTCCTCGATGCCCTCCCCAAAATTGACGAAATCGTAAAGCAAGTCAAAAAATCCGGAGCCGGAGCCGTGGCTCTTACTGACCATGGCAACCTGTATGGCGCGATTGAGTTTTATGAAGAATGCGAAAAAGAGGGGATAAAGCCTATTATTGGCTTTGAAGCCTATATTGCGCCCGTGAGCCATAAAGAAAAAAAGCCTGATGATCAGCGGGCGTATCATTTGGTGCTCTTGGCTGCGAATTATGAAGGCTACAAAAATTTGCTCAAATTGTCGTCTATCGGTTTTACCGAAGGCGAACACTTGGGCAAGCCGCGTATTGATAAAGAACTGCTGCGCGAGCATCACGAAGGAATTATTGCTTTATCCGGGTGTCTAGAAGGCGAAGTGGCGCGCATTTTGCATAAAGAAAAAAACTACGAGAAAGCCAAACAAGTCGCTCTCGAGTATGAAGCGATTTTTGGTAAAGACAATTTTTACCTGGAACTCTGTGATCTGCTCGGCGATGAAGGGCAATTTGAAGTGAATAATGAACTTATAAAACTCGGGAAAGATGCGGGTATTGCGCTCGTTGTTACTCGTGACAGTCATTATCTGCATCCGGAAGACTCAGAGGCGCAAGATGTTTTAACGTGTATTCGTGATGGTTTGCACCTGGAAGAACCGAATCGCATTTCCATGAACACGATTGATTATTCCATGGCTGATGGGAGTGATATTGAAAAACGTTTTAAGCATGTGCCGGAAGCGATTGCTAATACCAAAAAAATTGCTGATCGCATTGAGCTTAAACTTCAGCTCAATAAATGGCATTTTGCGCCCGTTGATTTGCCGGAGGGTGAAACCGCGGATACGTATTTACGCAAGCAAGTCTACGAAAAACTGCCGCCACTCACTGAAGTAACTGACGATGTGCGAAAGCGCGCCGATTACGAGCTTGATATTATTGCGAAAAAAGGTTATTCGCCGTACTTTTTAGTGGTAGCCGATTACGTGCAGTATGCCCGTACGCACGGTATTGTAGAAACCACGCGTGGCTCGGGAGCAGGCTCAATCGTGTCGTATGCGCTGGGCATTACTACCGTTAATCCACTCTATTTTAAACTCCCGTTTGAGCGTTTTCTCAATCCTTTTCGCCCGAGTCCGCCGGATATTGACGCGGATTTTGCCGATGACCGCCGTGATGAAATGATCGAATATGTTACCAAAAAATACGGCGCTGATCGCGTGGCTCAGATTATTACGTTTGGAACTATGGCGGCGCGCGGGGCGATCCGCGACGTGGGGCGCGCATTAGGATTATCGTATTCTTTCTGCGACCAAGTTTCAAAATTAATTCCTTTCGGAGCTCAAGGTTTTCAGATGACGATTGATAAGGCGCTCGATCTCGAACCAGATCTCAAAGAACTTTATAATAAAAATTCGCAAGCCCATCGTCTCATTGATCTGGCGCGCAAAGTAGAAGGCTGTGCACGGCATTCTTCTATCCATGCCGCTGGCGTAGTGATTGCGCCAAGTCCGTTAACCGATTTTACCCCTATCCAGCACGAAGTCGGCGGTACACGCATTACCACGCAGTACGAAATGCATTCGGTGGAAGCCGGTGGGCTATTAAAGATGGATTTCTTGGGTATCCGTAACTTGTCCATTTTGGGGCGCGCGGTTGAAATTGTAGAAAAAACGACTGGGCAAAAGATAGATATTTACAACATCCCCTGGGACAACAAAAAAACTTTTGAAATGCTTTCGCGCGGTGAAACCATCGGCGTCTTTCAGTTGTCTGGTTCGGGTATGACGCGCTACCTCAAAGAACTGAAGCCAGAGAGCATGTTTGATATTATGGCCATGGTAGCCCTCTTTCGCCCTGGCCCCATGGAATCAATTCCCGATTATATTAAACGCAAGAACAACAAAGACCTCATTGAATATCTCGATCCGCGCATGAAAGATTATCTTGATCAGTCGCTTGGGCTGATTGTTTACCAGGATGATGTGCTTTTGACCGCTATCAATCTGGCCGGTTACAACTGGGAAGAAGCTGACAAATTTCGCAAAGCCATGGGTAAAAAAATTCCCGAAGAAATGATGAAACAGAAAGAAAAATTCTACAAAGGTTGCAAGGAAATCGGTAAAATTTCTCAAGAAAAAATTGATACGCTCTGGCAGCGCATTGAGCCATTCGCGGCGTATGGCTTTAATAAAGCCCATGCGGCCAGCTATGCGGTCGTGGCCTATCAGACAGCGTATCTGAAGGCAAATTTCCCGGTGCAATACATGACCGCTATCCTGATTGCGGAAAGTGGTGATCTGGATAAAGTGCCGCCGGTTATCTATGAAGCCGAGCGCATGGGTATAAAAGTTTTGTCGCCAGACGTGAATGCGAGCTTTAAGAATTTTGCCATGATTCAAGGTGAAAACGGCGAAAAAGATCATATTCGTTTTGGTTTGTGCGGTATAAAAAATTTGGGCGAACATATCGCTGATGTCATCTACCGTGAGCGCAAAGATAACGGTAGGTATAAAGATCTGCAGGATTTTCTGTCACGGGTTCATGACCGCAACCTCAATAAAAAATCGCTTGAAGCGCTTGCGAAATGCGGGGCGCTCGATACGTTTGGGCATGATCGTAATGTGCTGCTCGAAAATATTGACCAAATACTCGGGTTTGTGCGCCAAATCGATGAGCAGGCCAATACCAAACAACACTCACTTTTTTTTGGAACCGCCATGGCTGGCGCAGGCAAGCTGAAACTGAGCGATGCACCGCTCGCAACCGAAGCGCAAAAACTGGGCTGGGAAAAAGAACTCTTAGGTCTGTATG
>CAYOFO010000015.1:0-6514 GCA_964403325.1 uncultured Gammaproteobacteria bacterium
GTTTACGATCACGTCAACTTTCTCGACACACTTGGCGGACCTGAGATCGTTCGTGTGTCTGCCGGCAATCTCGGGGACAACCTCATTGAAGGCCAAAACGCAACAGGCCAGAGGTTCGTTTCAATCCCGACGTTTCTCTCACGGGCAAACGATGGAAAGAATGATGGGATCGGACGTCGTCAATGCACGAAAGAATATAAACTCGTTCCGATCGAACAGGAGATTCGTCGCCGATGCGGATTAGCCAAAGGCGAACGGATGAAAAAGAATGTTTCGGTCACTCAGGTCTTTGGTTTATCGTTTGATGAACCACGTCGCGTCGACCGAGTGAAGGGAAACTTTCACGGGCGAAAGAACTGGTTTTGCGAGTTTCCGCTGTTTGACGATTTTATGACACGTGCGGATTGCGTGCGATACCTTGAGAAGAGACTTCCGCAAAGAGTCGTTCCAAGATCGGCGTGCGTCTTCTGCCCGTACAAACGAGACGACGAATGGATTCTGTTGAAAGAGACAGATCCTGAAGGCTGGGCACGTGCCGTTCAGATCGACAACGCGATCAGAGACAAGACGTCCGTTTGTACACGCGGCATGGATTCTGTTCAGTTTCTTCACCGGTCCTGTCAGCCGCTTGAATTGGTTCAGCTTCGCCCTGGTCCTGTTGATCGTCAGACGAAGATGAACTTCTCTGACATGGACTGCGAAGGTATGTGTGGGGTTTAGCTTTCAACGTAGTGTCTGTTCTGAATTAACATCATCACGGGAGGGTTTTGGTTATGGGGTCAGTACGTCTTGTTGCAATCGCGGTCCTGAAGCCGCATCGTCTACAGCATCAGGTTTTCCCCGGTCGCACAGCCGATCAGCAGATGATTGAATCGGTCCGCAATCTCGGGGTGATCGAGACACCGACAATCACAGAGGACAATGTGATCCTATCGGGTTTCCGCCGAATCGATGCCGCCGAGAAAGCAGGGATCGAGGTTCTGAGTGTCAACGTTAAAGAGATCGCGTCTGATTCACCGGAAGCCGATGAGATCTGGATCGCTACAAACATCGATCGATCGGATCTGACGAACGAACAAAAGGCACGTCTGTACGCTGAACGAAAGAAGATCGAGGAACAGCGGGCACAGCAGCGGGCCGACGCGGGACGCAAGAAGTCACGTCAGCAGCAGTCGGAATCTGAAGAGAAAACCGACGCTGGAATTTTACCCGCCTCTAATTCCGACGAACCGGCACCGAAGAAATCAGGATCGAAGAAAGGTCCATCGGCACGGGATATTGCTGGTGAATCGGTCGGACTGGCTGGAAAGACTGCTGAGAAACTTCTGACGGCCGTCGAAGCAAAAGACAAGGCGGTAGCGGCCGGCGACACCGAAGCCGCCGAAAAGATTTCAGATGCGATCGAGACGAACGCCAGCCGAGCGGTACAGGTCGCGGCTGAGACTGGCTATCTGCCGTCATCCGAAGAAACATCACAGAGGGCTTTGGAGTCACCACAGAAGACCGTGGCGAAACTTCGGGAGAAAGCCGCAAACGCACTGGCGGCATTCATCCGCGCACTCGAGCCTCATGAACAGGACGTAAAGACCAGAAGCCTGTTGTCTGAATGCGGAATCGCGATGTCGGACGATATGTCGGAGAACCTGAAGCCACATACAGCCGATGAGTTCATCGTCTGGATGAAAGACCAGATGGAAGAATTGACACAAAAGGAACACGTCAAGGCGTCTGAACAGGCAATCGCTCAGCTCCTGCAGAACGTGAAGGATCCAGGGAAACTTGTTCTGGCGATCGTCGAAAGTCATCCGCTGAAGCCTACCAGTTATCTCGGAAAGCTTCCTGATCAGCATCAGCAGGCGACGGAACAGGTTGAGGCGGAACTGAAGATCCGGTTCAAACAACTGAAGGGGTTTGAGAAGTGGGATGAGAACGGTCGACCGGCAGCCTGTCGATCACTCTGCAAAGCGACACGGTCCGCCGTCAAGTCGTTTGAGAATCACTGTGCGGTCGGCGATGAAGAACAGCCGGCATTGGTTGATGTGACATTTCCGGAGAAACTGGACACCGAGGAATTCCGGAAAGTTTGGGGCGAGTATTGGGACCATCGGAAGAAAACAAAGAAGCCGATCACAGAAACGGTCCGCACTCGATCATTCAATCGCCTGACTTCGTTTCCTGAAGGAACGGTCGAAGATGCAATCGCAATCGTCGGCAAGGCGATTGAGTCCGACTGGAAGGGGATTCCTGACGACGTCTGGAACACAATTTGGAGCGGTCCGGATATCGGAAAGAAACGACCGGAGGCACCGAAGGCGACGGAACCAAAGGACGACATCGATCAGCTTTTCCAGGACGTTCTGTCATGCGTCAAAAAGACGTGGCATCCTGACCTGAGGAACCGGGACGAAGTATTCTCAGCGGTCGCAAAACTTCGGGACAAACCTCAGGGAAGTCTGATTTCGGAAGCCGTTTCACGGATCGGAGTCAGCAGTTTGTTTGTTCTGGTACCGGGAACACCGGACGCACGGAACATGAAGAATCGTTTCCAGACGGTCCTGTTTGAACTTCGTCAGTCCAAGGTGGTCGCATGACAAATGATCTGCGGGTACCGCCTCAGGCTCTGGATAGCGAACGGGCATTGATCGGCAGTCTGTTGCTGGCACCTCATTTCCTTGATGAGGTGCCGGTCACTTCGGATGACTTCTATTCCGAAGCAAACGAGATCCTGTTTTCCACGATCTGCCAGATGTGGGATCGTGGTGTCCGTGGGATCGACGTTGTGACGGTCGGGGAAGAACTGGCGAGAACCGGAAAACTGGAACGAGCTGGAGGGCCGCAATATCTTCATGAGATCCTTGAAACGGTTCCACATGCGGCACATGTGCTCTATTACGCTGAACACGTAACGGAGGCGGCAAGGAAACGCCGAATTATCATCGCCTGCACTGATGCGATGCAGGCGGCGTACATGGGGCAGGAGAAAGCCGATGATATCGTTTCGAAGCTCGATCATTCGGTCCTGACTCTGCAGGATCTGACCGGCGGCAATGACATCGAGACGATTGGACAAGCGGTCGATGAACTGGAAGAGATGGAGAACAATCCGGCGGCGGTCTATCCATCGGGTTTAGAGTCGCTGGACGGCCGGCTTGCTCGCAACGGGTTTCTCGGTCGACACTTGATCGTTATCGCGGCAAGACCTGGCGGCGGAAAATCGGCACTTACGGGACAGATCGCACGGTATTCAGCCGAACGAAACGTTCCGTCTTTGGTGATCTCGCTGGAGATGGCAAAATCAGAAATCGCCGAGCGGTATTCGTCGACAGTCGACAGGAAATCTCTCAGAGGTCTTCCGTTGTACTTTGCTGAATCCGCGTTCTCGATCGATCGGATTCGTCAGGTGATCAGATTGGCGGTCAGAAAGCATCGTGTGAAGGTTGTGGCGGTAGACTATCTGCAGCTTGTGGGCGTGAACGATGTCCGGAAGTCGCGAGATCTTCAGATCGCAGAAGTCTCACGAGGCCTGAAGCTTCTGGCCAAAGAGATGAACATTCCGATCCTGGTCGGATGCCAGTTGAACCGTGGAAGCGAAAAGGAAAACCGGCCGCCGAGACTGATCGACCTGAGGGAATCGGGAGCGATCGAACAGGATGCTGACATCGTTCTGTTGCTGCATGATGACGGGGACGGAAACTCTCAGATCATCATGGCGAAACAACGCGGCGGAAGAACCTCAAGTTTCCCTGTCGTATTCGACAAGATGAGGACCATCTTTCGAGACAAAGACATCGGAGAGGGATTTAAGTTTTGATCCGATCATGTTGATCTGTCGTTTTGTGGGTAGTGGCTGTTCTTTGTTTTCAATCATCGGGGTGATGGAATGAATTATCAGGAGTTCTTGCTGTCGAAGATTCCGACAGTGGCACAGGATGGATTCGAACCGGAGTCAGAATGTCCTGATTGGTTCAAGCCACATCAGAGCGACATCTGCCATTGGGCGATTCGGAAGGGGCGGGCGGGATTATTTGAGTCTTTTGGACTTGGAAAGACCTGTCAGGCTTTACAGCTTGCACGGTGGGTTCATGAGAAGACCGGCGGGAAGTTTCTGATTGTGGCACCTCTTGGAGTTCGTCAGGAGTTCACACAGAACGACGGTCCGAGAATGGGAATGAAGGTCGTTTATTGTCGAAATGATGCCGAGATCGCGGCTTGCGATTCGCCTTACATCATCACGAACTACGAGCGAGTGAGGGACGGACAGATCGATGTTGCTCAGTTCGCCGGGGCGTCACTTGACGAGGCAAGCTGCTTGAGAAGCTACGGCAGTCTCACCACTCAGACGTTTGTCGACATCTTTAAGACGGTCGAGTTTCGGTTTGTGGCCACCGCGACACCTTCACCGAATGAGTTTCTGGAACTGATCAACTACGCACATTTCCTGGGTGTGATGGACCGAGGACAGGCGTTGACTCGATTCTTCCAGCGAGACTCAAAGAAAGCCGGAAACCTTACGCTGTATCCGCACATGGAAGAACAGTTCTGGTTGTGGGTTTCGAGCTGGGCGATCTTCCTGAACAAGCCGTCAGATCTCGGATACTCGGATGAAGGATACGCACTTCCGGAAATGATCGTCGAATGGCATGAGGTGCAAGCCGAACAGGCGAAACCCGGTGAGTTCGTTGATAGTTTCGGCCAGGGACTTTTGTTTGAGCAGCAGGGCGGCGGGATTAAGAACGTTGCGAAGAATCGCAGAAAGACGAAAGACCTGCGGGTTCTGAAGGCTGCCGAGATCATGGACAAGTCACCAGATGATCACTGGATCATTTGGCACTATCTCGAAGCGGAGCGGCATGAGATCAGGAAGCTGATACCTGGGGCCGTTGAAGTCTATGGCCAGCAGGATCTTGATGAACGCGAACAGATCGTGATGGACTTCTCTCAGGGAAAGCTGAAGAGACTGAGTTCGAAGCCGGAACTGTTGGGAAGTGGCTGTAACTTTCAGCGGCATTGTCACAAGGCGATATTCATCGGTCCGACTGACAAGTTCAATGACTTCATCCAAGCCGTCCACAGAATTTACCGGTTCCTGCAGGATCACCAGGTCGAGATCCACATCATTTTTGCGGACACTCAATTCGATACCGTGATGATCATGCGGAATAAATGGGAACGTCACAAAGAACTGACGGAGCGTATGCGTCAGATCATTCAGGAACATGGTTTATCGGGGGATGCACTGAAGATGAAATTCGAACGAACACTCGGGGCACAGCGGGCGGAAGTATCTGGAAAGACATACCGGGCCATTCACAATGATTGCGTTGAAGAACTGAAGTCGTTTGAAGATGAATCAGTCGATCAAATTGTGACCAGTATTCCGTTTTCTGATCACTACGAGTATTCGCCGTCGGTCAATGACTTCGGGCACAATCAGGGAGACGACGGGTTCTTCAAGCAATTCGACTTCCTTGTTCCTGAACTGAAGCGAGTCCTGAAACCTGGTCGCATCGCCTGCATTCACACAAAGGACCGGATTCAATACGGAAACATGACCGGCAACGGGATGTACTCGGTCAATCCATTTTCCGACAAGACGGTTCAGGCGTTCCAGAAACACGGTTTTATCTACATGGGCCGAATCACGATCGATACCGATGTGGTTCGTGAGAATGCTCAGTCGTATCGCCTCGGATGGTCTGAGAACGCCGAAGACTCTACAAAGATGGGTTGCGGTTCGACCGAGTTCGTTCTGATCTTCCGCAAGTGGCATCCGTCGATGTCACCGAATTCGACGGCGAACGGTCCGCATCCGGTCAAGAAAGACAACAGCCGGTACACTCGAAGCGACTGGCAGCTTCAGGCGTGCGGAATCTGGCGTACCGATGGGAATGAACTGCTGTCGCCGGCACAGGTCGCACGGCTGAAGCACAGCGATGCGATGGATTGGTGGAAGCGATATTGTGAGAAGACCGGTTACAGTTACGATCAGCATCTTGAGTTCTGCAAAGCGGTCGAGAAACTTGGGCATCTTCCATCTGGACATATGCTGTTCGCACCGCATTCGAACAATCCGGACATCTGGACGGACATCCTGAGGATCGATACGCTGAACACCGAACTGTCGATGAAGGCCGAACAGTCTCACGTCTGTCCATTGCAGTTGTGTGTAATCAGCCGACTGATCGAGCGATACAGCAATGAGGGCGATACGATCCTCGATCCGTTTGGCGGCGTGATGTCGGTACCGTATCAGGCAATCCGGATGCGTCGATTCGGAATCGGGATCGAGCTGAATCCGCAGTATTGGCAGTATGGCGTTGGATTCTGTGAACGTGCTGAGAACAAACTGATGGCACCGACGTTGTTCGACATGGAAGATGAGCTTTTGGAAGCATCTTCCGCAACGTAGTGTGTGTTTCGTTCATACTGATCTTGCAAAGGTCGCATGGTCTAAAAGACAAGACACCGGCAACGGGAATACAAGGTAGGAGCCTGTTGCGACCTGCGCGAACTC
>CAYOFO010000015.1:6524-24101 GCA_964403325.1 uncultured Gammaproteobacteria bacterium
GTCGCGGTGACGGCGGGGAAGACTAGGCTCGCTGACAGTCGGGAAAGACCGGCATTCACTTTTCAAGAACCGGAGGGACAGATGGCAAAGAAGAAGACGGAAACCGAACAGCCGAAACCTGAGACAGAACAGGTGAAACCGTTGTTCAAGGCACCTTGCAAGTTCGGTGGAACCTCATTCGGGGCCGAGACTGTCTCGGTCGGGGTGAAGTTCCTAGATAGCGACATCCCGGAGAGATTCCGGCCGATGTTCATTAAGCAGCAACTGAAGGTCAGGATCTCGATGGATCCTAATCCGACTGATCAGCCGATTCTGGAGGGCATGGAAGATCCGTACGACTCAGCGGTCGGGATCTCGACGTTCTCAAAGATCTCGGTCGGTGACAAAGATGTATCGACGCGGCTGAAGTTTCCGATCAACGCGATCAACTCCGAGTTCATGGTCAACATCGCTTGTCAGTCAGGAAGCCTGCAGGTCTTGGAGATCATCGGGAGCGATGACGATGACAATGTTCCGGATCTGGACATCACGGAAGACGATGAAGAATGATCGGCGGGCCGCCACGTCCGCCAGAATTGTCTGGCGGACCTGATGACGACGGATTCAGCTACCTGTTGATGTTTGTCGGGTTGCGGCTGTTTATCGTCGGTTTGATTTACCTAAAGCACTGAAACGACGGGGAGACGATGGAAATGATCTGGCGAGAAAGACCAATCAAGGAACGGTTAGCACGTCGATGCGAGGTCAGCGACAACAATATCTATCCGGCATTACAGCGGGACATCGAGGACGCACTTGACGAAATCAAGCGTCTGGAGGGCATCATTGCTGACAAAGGGCCGTCCGGGTTTGAGAAGCCGTTCACCGAGGCCAGAAGCGGCATGGGGATACCGAAGCACTGACGGGATTCCGGAAAGAAGATTGATCTGATCGAACGTAGTGGCCGTTCTTCTATAACGAAAGACGTCCATAAACACACCAGAAGGCTGTAAAACAATGATCGAATCAAAACCTGCAGTTCTGACAGAAGATGATGAACCGATGCCATGCGAAGCGTGTGACGGCCGTGGGAGAGTCACTGTCGACTCTTCTCACACCGTCGATTCAGGATCGAAGTGGGCACGAACTTTTACCGAACAGATCGGAACTGAATGTCCGGTCTGCAACGGGACGAAAGTTCAGCCGGTCGCGGGATGCTCTCAAGGAGCCTGAGATGCCGAAGAATGCGAGTGAACAGGAACTGCGAGAGGCCATTGAGGCGGTCTACAGTCTTTCGCACTTCTATGAGATCCGAGAGGTGAAGCGAATCGCCTACTTTGCAGAAGTACGCGGGACGGTCCACCTGTCGAACGTTCCAGGGGACAACCGCCAGGAGGCCGAGAAGTTCTCGGTCGATGGTTTCGTGTACTGCCGAGAGACATACGACGTTTCGTCGGATCCGCCAATCTTCTGCAGTTTGATCTTTTGTTGTGATCCGTGGTTGTCCTGATTGCGTTCGTAGTGCCTGTTCAGCACATTCATTCACGGGAGTTCAAGATGTCCGGTATCGAAAGCGTCAAGGAAACAGTTTCCGAAGCAGCAAGCTTGCTCGATTCGTCACTGGGCATCTGTGCGAATATCGAGTTTGAACGGGTTGAACCGACGGAGATCAATCAGGTTCTCCTGATGTTGGATGCAGCGAAGCAGGAGATCGAAAAGGCGAGTCGTGCGATTCGCCAGGGCTTGTTGCCAGTTGTTGAATGTGCAGTGTCTTAATCGGGAGGTTGATCGTGGATAATCGAGAGGGTACGCGGCGGCGTTTTGGATTTGGGTTTCTCCAGAACGCGATCTTTGCAGGACTGGCAGCGTTGTCAGGCGGTCCAGTCGTCCGGGAGAAATCGGTATTCGAGATGCCGAAGTTTGAACCGTGGGAGCATGTTCCGAAACATGATCGGGAGCCGCTTCTCGGGTGCAACAATCCAGGCAAGGGAACGCGGAAACGTCGGAAGGAAGATAAGGCCGCCGGGAAGAACCTGAACTGGCATGAAGCGAATCGCAATGAATGCTGGTGGCGTCGTGTTCGCCAGGTTCGGCGTGGTCAAACCTCCTGGGAACAGTTAAGGCCGCTCTGATGTTGATTATAGAACCGCCTCAGATCAATCCGGTTGCTCTTTTCGTCTACTGGATCAGCACAACCAGTGAACGGTATGAAGGCAAAAGACCGGCGGGATTGAGGCCAGACGATCAGTCGCCGTTTACATCTGGTTTCCGTTAGATCTGGCCCCTCGTGCTGGAGGGGCGTTATCTCAATGAGATCACAACGACAGAGCAGCGGCGTGGTGAATCGAAGACACGCAAAACCGAAAATATGACCGGTTCAGTTCCGGTGGCAGAAATGGGTAGACCGCTATCGGCTTTGTGCGGTCGTTCGTCGGTGACGGACAGTGGGTCACATGATGGGGTTGATCGTCCATCCTGCTCTGTTTTTCAATTGGTAGTTTTTGCTCTCTGGATGTGATCAATGGGAAAGATCAATAAATACCAAAAGCAATCTGACGAAGCACAGGCCGCCGCTAAGCGGTGGCGAGACTGTGAACGCAAGAAAGCATTCGCAACGGAAGCGGAAGCGTTCCAAAAGGGCCAAAGATCTTACCGGTGTCCACACTGCAACATGTGGCACAGGTCCGGAGTTCTGTTCAAGTTGGCAAACGCACTCGCCAGATCATCCGGCAAAAAGAAGCGATAGTTCCGCCTTAGCTCAGTGGTAGAGCATCTGTTTTGTAAACAGACGGCCGTCGGTTCGAATCCGGCAGGCGGATTGGTGTTCTGAGTTATTCATCACGGGGAGGTCATTATGTCACGGGGAATTGTGTTCGATACGGAGGTCAACAGTCTCGATGCGAAAGAATGTATCGAGCTGGCGTTTGTCGAGGTCGATGTCTACGAGGGGCAGCTTGTTCAACATGCGGCCATTCAAACATCATTCTTCAAGCCTGAAGGGCCATTTGAAGCTGGGGCAATCGCAGTTCACTACATTCTGCCGGCCGATGTCGAGAACAGTCCGCCTTCAGCAGATGCGAAGATTCCAGAGGCCGAATTCATCATTGCTCACAATGTTGATTTCGACTGTGAGGTTCTGAAGATCGACGGTCCGAACAGAATCTGTACGCTCGCACTTAGTCGACACCTTTGGCCAGAGTTCAAGAGTCACACGCTGTCCGCCATGATCATCGAACTGCAGGGCGCCAACGCAGAGACGATCGGGCAGATCAAGAACGCACATGCGGCTGATGCGGACGTCAGTCTGAAGCTGACGCTTCTCCGCAAGATCCTGGAGAAGACTGGTGTCAAGACGCTCGACGAACTCTATCGGCTGTCCGAAGTCGCTCGGATTCCGACAGTTTGGGCTTTCGGAAAACACAAGGGCAGCCGCATCAACGAAACGCCACGTGATTACATTCAGTGGATGATGCGACAGGCGGACGTCGATAAGTATCTTCTGAAGGCACTCAAGGCGGCTCTCTGATGTCAGTTTCGACTGTCGATTCGATCGTAGTGGCCAGGGTCCAGCATACGGATTTCCGGCCTATCAAAACGCTGCTTCTGAGATGTGGTCAGGATCCATTCCGGGCCACGGAGTTTCATGAGGCGGTTTGCCGACATCATCCGGCCTACGTTGCGAAACGTGGGCTACAGACCGTCGGACTTGTTTGGCCACTACAGATCGAATCCTCAGTCGCCGAGATCAGCCGGCTGGAAGTGGATCTTCCGGGAGCAGAGCAGCAGGTCGTTCAGCAGTTGCTGCATGAAATCTACTGGCATGATCGATCGGTCGTTCGATGCCAGTTTGTTGTTGATGAATACGACGTGGATCGTCAGGTGTTTCTGTCGTCCTGCGGATTCACTGGGAATCAGCGGGGTTGCTCGATTGTCTTTGAACTGGAGTTCTGAGGTGTTTTTCACAGACGCTGAAGTGAGTGAGATGGAACAGACGGTCCGCCGGATGGCGACGAATCGCGGTCTGCAGGTCTTCAAGATCGAGATCTCGAACGACGGGACGATGCTTTTGTCGGTCGAGAAGTCGACACCTGAGACGAGGCGAGCAAACTACATTTCGTTCTCCAGTGGTTCAGACCTGGTGGAAAAGGTCGAAGAGTGGTTTGCGAAACTGGCTGTTCGTCCAATCGAGAGACGGCAATTTGCAAACGCGGGCCAACAATGAAGCGACTGCAATTGAATCAGAGCAATCGACCGGTCGAATGCCTCAGACATTTCGAACAATCGCGGGATCTGGAACTCAGTCCGCCGTATCAACGTGGCGATGTCTGGGGGATCCGGCGCCGAAGGAACTTCATCAGGTCGCTTCTGATGGGGATTCCGATACCGTCAATCATCGTGAATGATCGGTTGATGGCGGACTTCGTTGGCGACAGGCCTGAAGCCTTTGCGGTCATCGACGGGAAACAGCGATGCACCACAATCCTGATGTTCTTCGCCGACAGGTTCACGGTACCGTCCGAATGGTTCGAACCTTACCACGTATCGACAGGGAAGGATGAGGTCGTCTACAGCGAACTGTCGATCATCGGACAGAGAATGTTCCGAGGGAGAGGAATCGCGGTCTCTGAGGCACGTCTGGGGACGCTGGAGGATGAGCAGGAGGTTTTCGAACTGGTGAACTTCGGGGGAATTCCTCAGGGCGAACGAGACGACGATCTGATCTGAATTCCGGAAGAAAAATAGAGGCGGGTAAAATTCCCGCCTCATCAACAACAGGTGCCACATGATCCTGAAGTACATCATTGTGAGGGATCGGGATGAGGTCGAATCAGCGATCTTGTTTCCGGAACGGGTGATTCACCGGGACGTTGCCAGGATTCACAGGGCGTCAGATGTCCGCGTAGTTTCAGCCGGCTTCGTTCAGATCGGGCATATGGACGGCGAATCGATCTGTGCGACATTCGGAGACAGTGAAAGTCTGCGAATGAAACCACGTCCAGAGGATGCGGAGGTCATCAGTAAAGACTTCGAGAAATAGAGGCGGGTAAAATTCCATCCTCAGGATTTGCAGAGAAAACGACGTTGTTCCCGATCGGGCAAACACGCTCCTGAACTCAATCAAACGGGCGACGTTTTACCGAGCGGGTTAAGAATACAAACATCAGACAAAAGGGGACACGGTGGACGCTGAACTAATCAAAGCACAAGAGATTCAGGATCAGATGAATGAACTGGCTGATCAGCAGGTCAAGATTCTGAAGAGTTGGGCAAACAGAACCTGTCCGTTGAAAATTGGAGATGAGATCACTATTCCAGTGTCGGCATACACACATGCTGGGAAGCGAGCTGTCGTTGATCGGGTCACATACGAAAAGTGGTCATTCAGAGAGACAGGCTACTGCTGGCTTGTTTTGTTCAGTGTGCTTACAAAAGCCGGGCAGAAGTCAAAACTGACCGGGAAGTTCCGTCAGGATCAATGGGAACGTGAGGCCGTGAAAAATAATCCTCCGTGAATTATTCTGTCGTTACCTCGGAATAATCAGAAGACAGCGAAAAACGCTGTCTTTTTTACGTCTATTCGTTTCGCATCGGTCCGGCTTCAGGTTGAAAATAATTCATCTCACGCGCAGAATCGGTTTGTGGCATTATTCTACAGATGCTACGTACAGGGGAGACCGATGTCAGAACAGCCGACGGACAATCAGATTCAAGCCGATTCACCGCCTCCGAAGAAACCAAAGGGCAAGGCCGGTCGTCCGCATGGCATCCATACACCGTGGCGGAAAAACAAAGAGAGCTGCAAGATCGGGGACAAAGACACGCATCAGAAGAACATGCTGAAAGCAGTCTCTGAACTGATCGACGCCACACGTATCAAAGAGGAACTGTCGACTCCTGAACAGATCGTGAAACAGGAGGCTGAGAAAGAACGCAGGACCGGGGATCTGACGGCTTCCGAAAAGACTCTGATGATCGCAGAGATCAGAACCATGATGATGATGCCGCTGGCACCGTCCGAGATCATGTCGACATGTTCTGACAAATGGGGAGTCAGCCGGGAGTACATCGAGGAAGTTTTGGCCGTCGTTCAGGATCAATGCCGTAACGCTGTCGGCTTCGCACGGTTCCAGTTCCAGGAGCTTGCTCAGCGAGTTCTGAGGAACCTCCTGAAGGCAGCGGAAAAGGACGGGGACAAGATCGAACCGAGGGATCAGATCAAAGCGATTCAGGAGGCGGACCGTCTATTCGCAATTGCTGTCCGTCCGGATGATGAAAAGGAACACGAAGCCAGAATCGCGTTTCAGCTTCAGGAGGCGATCGAACACATGGACTATGAGGAACTGGAGGAACTCCAGACTCGTATCGCAAACGGTCGGCTTGATGATGTGTTCGATGGTCGAGTAGGGGATCTGAGTGACGCAGTTCTGACACCGAAAACAAAGAAGAAACGAACATCTGGCGTTGCCAATCGGCGTTGACGTGGCTAGGCTTCAGAAACGTAGTGGCTGTAGCGAAAGCACATAAAGACAAGCAACGATCACCGGAGGGCACGATGAGCACGAAGCAACAACTGATCAACACACTCTGCGACAACCTGCAGATTCCAGGTTTGACGGACAATGGATTCGCAGAACGAACGCTGGTCGAGAAGACGATCGGGGCCGTCTACGAACATGTTCCGCCTTTTGTTTGGGACGTCGTTGTGTCAGGGGCCGATGGCTTCGACACAAAGGAAGTCGATGCGATCGTATCCGGTATTGCGGAGTCACTGGCGAAGTACGCCAAAGTGAGTTGGCTTCCGGAGGCGGTCAAACGGGAGGTCATCCGTCAGGTTCTGGACACGATCCGGAAAGCACTGCGGGTTGATGAATACCTGAAGCTTTCACCAGTCGCGTGATCGTAGGGTCTGTTTCGTCTGTACGCCGTGAGATCGTTTCTCACGGCTTCTTTTGGTCTGGGGATGAAAAATGCGATATCTGATGATTCTGGTTGGTTGGTCCGCTGGTTTGGCAGGTGCCGCATTGTTGGCGGCAATTCTCGGTTACTGGTCATCTGGTTCGATTGTCGGTGCCGGCGGCGTGGGCATCTATGGTTGGGCCGCTGGCCTGATCATGATGTTCTTTGCGTCGATCGCTGGCGCAGTACTCGGTTTCGTCTGGCACTGGAAACAACTGTGGCCGCTTGGAGAACGCAAGGCAAAACCTGTCGCGTCTGTTCAGGTTTCGCTTCCGGAACTGACGGCTGAAGCCGGCCGATGTGCTTTGTTCTTCCGTGGCATTCTCTCAGAGGATGCTCAGGCACAGGTTCTGATCGACGAACTGCTGGTTCGAGCAACACGGGCGGCGTGCGGAGTCAAGACAGATGCTGACTATCAGGTCAACATCGCGAAGTCTGGCGTTGTGAACTTTCAACCGAAGGGGGAGTAACGTGGTTCGATTTCTCGTTTTCGTTCTGATGATGATTGTGACCGGTTGTGTTCAGACATCCAGTCCGAATCCGTTACCTGATGACGGCGATGATCAACAGCTTTCGACATCGTCCGAGATCACTGATCGCATGGTTGCGGAACTGAAGTCAAAGGTATCGAAGTCAGACGGTCCTCGACTCAAACGATACTCAGCGATCTATCTGGCGGCGTCCGATGCGTTGGAACAATCGAAGCGACCGGCGGGCGTTGTTCTGCAGGCGGTCAAACAGATGCCGGAAGAGTTCGTCGCGGATCGCCTGCAGGCTGTTGGCGATGCTCTGAAGGTTGTGATGCCGGTCACTCAGGATCCTGAGAAGAACCGACAGGAGATCGCGAAATCATTCAGGGCCGCATCTGCTGCGTTACTGATTCTGTCGAAGTAGTTTTCAGGGGATACCGATGGCATTCGATTTTTCAGAACTGTGCGGATGGGGACCGAAAACCGCGACAAAGAAAGAACATGAACTGTTCGTCTGCGGTGAGCGTGACAAAACGGCGGCGGCATTTGCCACGCCGTTCTTTATTGCTGGCCAGAACAGCAGCGGGGCCGGTAAGTCGGTCAGGCTCTGGAAGATCTATGAGAAGATCACGGGAAAGCCTTACGATACCGGGGTTCCGCAACTTCTTGGAGACTGCGTAGCTGCAGGTTCGGAAGCGGATATTCGGCTTCTGCAATGCTCAGAGATCTCTGAAGGACAGCCGGAAAGATATCGAACACTCCATCGGATGTATCACTACGCTGTCGGGCGAGTCATCATCGGTGGCAATCGACTTCGCGGCGGTGATGGATCGATCGGAAGCTGGCAGGCTCAAGCACATGCTGGCTACGGGGTGATCTCACCTGAAGAGATCCAGGGTCTGCCAGCCTATTCGAAAGAGAACGGCAAGGCCTGGGGCGATGATCGCAAGATCGACGGGAAATCATTCCGCGACTACATGTCGATCGGGGATGATCGTCCTATCAAGAGCTGGTCGCCAGTCACGGCATGGGAACAACTTCGAGACGCCATGTGGACAAAGAAAGTCGCGACGATCGCTGGTAATCGCGGTTACACGATGCGACCTGGACGGAATGGATTCCATACGCCGTCCGGAACATGGAATCATCAGATGCACCTGATCGGGTACTCTGAAGAGGGCCGGATTCCGTGGGTAGGACTTGGCAATCAATGGGGCGATGTTCACGGCGAAGTGAAAGATCCAGACACTGGTGAACCGTGGCCAAAGGGAACGTTGTGTGTGACGCTTGATGATTTCCTCAAGTATCACCTGAAGTCGGCTGCCACAGAGTGCATTGTCTACAGCAACTTCGAAGGGTTTCCTGGTTCAGTCGACTGGAGTGAATTCGCGTAGTTGTTCATCGGTTGCGGAAGTTAAAAACGGGGCACGGTCATGAAACGAAGATCAATTCTCAAGGCGGCTGTCGCATCTGTTGTTGGACTGTTTGCCGTCCGCACTGCTGAGGCTGCGGAGGTTAAGACTGCCGATGAGGTTGGCAAAGGCGACAACGAGAACCAGAGACGAATATTCCTTCACAAGCCACCAAAGGGAGGAATCACGGAATTGCTGGTTTTGGCGAATGGTGTGAAAGTTCATTTCAGACCTATCACCGAGACGCGAGGGATATTCAAAGCCGTCGAATTCAACGGGACGGTTGAATCGTTATCCAGCATCATTCTGCGGTGTGACAGTGTGATCGAAGTCACGGACGGGATGGATGTTCGGGAGCATGGTTTTCCGTGGGTTCCGCCTCAACAAGTGACCAACAAGGTCGGAGTCTGTGGAACGTACACGGAACATCACATTGATGTTTCATATCCTCAGAACGGCGGAAGTGTTCGGTGGAATCTGTGCCAAACACCGACAGGTCGCGAGTATGCGAAAACCGGATGGATTTAAGTCAGCCATAAACGTAGTGTCTGTTTACGACGTTCAATTCGGAGGGAGTCAGATGAAACGCTGTTTGATATTGCTGATCGCGACATTGTTTGCAGGTTGCGTTCAGTCCGGTGGTGCAATTGGTCCGGTGCCGATCCTCGCAGAACAGGACGTTCTCAATGGGCAGGCTCGTCTGGTCTATCTCTGTTGTGTCCAGGACGGAAATTCAACGGATACCGACACAGACGATTCAACCACGCCGTCTATCTGTTCGTGCGGAGGAACGGGACGAAGCGGGGACGGTATCGGTCCATGTGAATGTGTCGCAAAGGGCGGGGACTGCAAGCACAATCCTCGATGCGGATCACAGCGACGGAACGGCGATTCATTCGGGGCAAAAAAACCTCAGGACGAACCTGAGGTTCAGCCAGATCCTGTTGTGATGCTTCTGATCATCAAGGGGGAACCTGGTACCTGTCCGCCTTGCATTCGATGGGATCAGAGAGAGAAGCCGATTCTGCTGCAATCCGGATGGAAACAAGGAGAGCACTTTAAGGAAATGACGAACAGCGAATTTGTTGATCAGTTCAATACAAACGCTGTCGGCGTTCCGGCTTTCATGGTTACGGTGGACGGAGTACTTCAGCAGGATTCTCTGATCGTTGGGTACACGTCTGCCGACAAGATCGCGGATCATGTGAACTCATATCGAACTGGCCACAAGCAGAAGACATCGCGGTCGATCGTCCGGATTGTTACGCAAGGCGAACGCCGAAACGGGACGCAGGTCGAGAGGTTCATCGGGTATGGATCAGGTGTCGTCATCGAGTCGAAACCTGGCCGATTCGTTGTTCTGACGGCCGATCATTGTGTCCGCGACGGAAAGTCGACCGACGTCGAGATCTTCGAGGGCCGAAACGTCAGGAAATTATCGGCCAAGATTTTGAAACAAGATCAGTTTGCAGACATCGCTCTACTCGAGATCTCGACAGATGATCCATTGCCAGCCGTCGAACTTCATCAGGGCGACGTTCCGAAAGGATCAGAGCTGCAGTCGTGGGGATGCGACGAAGGGGAGGAACCTCGATTCCGTCAAACGATCGTCAGTGATCTTTACGATGCAAACGGTGTTCGGATTCTCCGCACAAAGGGCGATGCGTCGAAAGGCTGGGAGGACGATCCGAAGTCAGGACGATCAGGCGGCGGCTTGTTCTACAAAGGCAAGCTGGTTGCGATCTATTCGGCTGCGAACCGAGAGAAGAAAAACGGACTTTGCATCATGGTCGATGCGATCAAACGTCTGAAGTGAATCAGGATAATCGGGGGATCATGTGACGTTCGACGATCTTCTGAATCAGAATCCGGCATTGAGGCGGCTTCGGTCACTCAATGCTGATTTGTTGCGGGCTTTTTTTGCACGGCAACGCGGCGAATGCACTTGGTGCGGAAAACCTGTTGGTAAAGGTCGCCAGACGTGGTGTAGCAAAGAATGCACCGACGGATTCCTTAACCGATGTTCTCCCGGTCATCAGCAGATCTTTGTCACAAGACGGGACAAGGAGATCTGTCAGATCTGCGGTCGAGATCTCGCAAAAGCAAAACGGATCTATGAGCACTTCCGCCGGCACATGAGGTCATCCGGAATGATCACGCCGATGATGGCCTGGCGTGAGAGCGATGCTGTTCTTCTCGATGTTCAGCAGGCGTTAGGGTATGGCCGTGGCGGTTGGTACCAGATCGACCACAAGACGCCAGTTTGTGAGGGCGGCGGATTGTGCGACACGGACGGTGTCAGGCTGATCTGTGGGCGATGTCATCACGAGGAAACGACGGCACTTCAGGCGAGACTGTCAGAGAAGCGAAAGAAGAAAAAGAAATGAAGCTATTTGAAGAGTTCGGCCGTGAATCCAGCACTTCGATGTTTATGCCGAATGCTGTCGGTGGTCTGATTACGATCACTCGGCGTGCGTCACTTCAGGCGGAACTGAATCGCATACTGCTTCAGATCGCAGAGAACAAGCCGTCGATCGATCTCGGTGGGGCTGTTCTGAAGGTTCAGCCATCAATCACCGTCAGAGTGTCAAGGCTGTCTGAGTGGGCGTTCAATCCGCCTCTACAGGTCGAGGTCGACGTCAAAGGGTGGAAACTGAACGCAGAGATTCAGAATGTCAACCTGACGATTCACGACGGCCGTCCGGCGGTCGAGTTCATTACCGACAGCACACTTCAGCCAAACATCCGGTTCGTGTTCGATGATTCACCTGAACGGGCTAATGAGTCAGAAGAGATCGCGGTAACGTTCAATCGCCTCAGACTTGATGCGATCCATCAGGCGGGCGTTCCAGCGGCAAAGGCTGTCGAGATCGACGGACTGCTGAGCAAGGTGCAATCGCAGGAGTCTTTCGGAATCGCTGTCAGGGCCGCTTGCGGGAGTCCGAAAGCAGAACGCCGGGCGGCTTGTCGTCGCGAAGCCAAGAGAGTCCTGCAGGCGTCTCAGGCGTCCGGAGCTATCGGGAGCGGGATAATCTTCTGGCTGACAGTTGGTCGGTACCTGATCGCGGCGATCGAGTGGCTGATCTGGTTGAGTCAGGACGCAGATCCGACAGGGTTTCCGCCTCTTCCACCACGTCGATCGAACTGAGGGCCACATGTCAGGGCTGCATACGAAAAGTGATATGTCTGAGATTCAGTTCCAGTTCACGACGGATGTCGTCAGGACTGTGGCGGAACCATTCCTGAAGCTGCACTTCGGTGAGAGGTGTCCGGAATATCAGCATGGTTGTGAATGCTGCCAGCGGTGGGCGGCACTGGACAGGATGCTGGTGTTTCAGGAACAGAATGAAAGTCTGAGACAGGAAATTCAGACGCTGGAAACTCAATTGAAGTGGCGTCGGGAACTGTTGGCCAAGATGACGGCGAATGAACATCAGGTCGATGAACACTGAAGAAAAATAGAGGCGGGTAAAATTCCATCCTCAATCAGATCGCGAAAAACAGGTGAATCATGTGGGGGTTTCTGGAACTGTTTTGGTTGGCACCGAGCGGACTTTTGGACAAGAACCAAAAGCCGTCATTCATTCCGCTGATCATTGGGATCGGGTTTGTTATCGCTGTTTGTGGTCGCATCGTGTTTGAATACTGCCGAACACCAGATGAGCCAAAGTATTCCAAACGAATAACAGTTGAGGCCGCCGGGGAAATTGCAGGAGAGACAGGCCGGAAGTTTGGGACTGGGTACTTCCGAGGTTTGTTCAATCGTCGGGAGAAATAGCCGTGACACAACTATCGGCCAAAAACAGGATCATGCTTCTCGCTAAGATTCAGTCGAGAAAGCTTCTGATCAAACGCAACAAGGATCGCATCGCACATCTGGGAAGACATCCAGAGGAAGCGACTGAAGACGATCTGGACATGTTGGTCGATGCTGGAGGGTACGCCAGACGCGACCTGTTCAAGCAGGCTCCTGAAATGCGGGACCGGTACGAACAGTTCCGGGATACACCAGAATCAGTCACGGCCGATCTCATGACATTCGTCAGGAGAGCATGGGCACACACAAAGATCGGCAAGCCGTTTCAGGAAAACTGGCATCAGCATGTGTTCGCCAATGTCATCAGGCGAATGTCAAACTTCGAGATCAAGCAGGCGATCTTCGCGGTACCGCCTGGGACCGGGAAATCAATCTGGCACGGAGTGTTCAAGGCCGCTTGGCGTTGGGCGATCGATCCGACCGAACGACTGGCCTACTTCTCATACAGCGATATGGTTCCGAGTCAGACCGGCGCCATGCTCCTGACGTTGATCAATAGCCCGTGGTATCGCCGTCGGTGGGGCCACAAGTTCGATATCGAGGCTGAGGGAAAAGAGTGGATCCGGAACAGTCGAGGCGGCTGGAGATTCGGCCAGGGCGTCGGTGGCGGCGGTACAGGGGCACATCCGGACTGGCTGGACATTGACGACGCGAACAAAGGGAAAGATGCCACAAGTCAAGCCAAGAAGAAACAGGTGGTATCCTGGTTCTCGAACACGGCCGCATCTCGCGGGGTCGGTAACGATGTCCGGTTGACCGTCACGGCACAGCGTATTTCCTCAGACGACTTGATCGGGCGAATCCTCGGTGAACATCTCGGGGTCGATCCTGAGGCAGATGGCCAGCTTGAACTCGATGAGTCGATGCGGTGGCACAACTGCTGTTTGCCAATGCGGTTCAATCCGACACACCGATACCGGTATCCAGACGATCCGAGAACCGAGCGAGGGGAACTGCTTTGGAAAGAGCGATTCACCGAACAAAAAGTCCAGCAGATGGAAATCCGGATGAGTCTGTCTGGCGAACCAAACGTCCAGGCTCAGCTTGATCAGGATCCTTTGGCCTGCCAGTCGACGCTATTCGAGAACATCGACGGTATGTGGATTCAGACGCAGGATCTTCCGCCTCGGTTGTCGCAGTGTCGAGCGATCCGAGCATGGGACAGGGCCGGCACTGAAGGCGGTGGGGACTGGACGGTCGGTGTTCTTATGGTTCAGGTGGGGACCGGAAAGGATATGAGGCGTTACATCCTCGATGTCGCCAGATTCCAATGCGAACCGACTTCTAGAGACAACCGGATTGAGAAAGTCGCTCTAAAAGACAAAGAGAGATTCCAAGAGTTCTATCGGGTCGCAAACGAACGGATGCCGGGGCCAGACGGAAAACAGGTCCATACGAATCTGTTCGCAGCACTGAAGCGACACAACATCGAGTGTATCGCGTGCGATCCGACAAAGGACAAAGAGACACGGGCTAGAGGTGTCGCCGGAGCTGTGAAGTACAGCATTCTGAGAGTAGTCGACGGCAAGCCGTGGCGGGAAACGATGTACGACGAAGTCAGGCTGTTTCCGAACGGGGCACATGATGACATCGTGGACGCGATGGCCCATGCGTACAACGCTTTGGACCAATGGGAAACAAAAGTCTAAAAAGTTTGATCCAAACTAACGTAGTGCCCGTATTGGTAATACACTGCATCGGGGAGGATGCTTGATGTGTTTCACGGATGTTCCTTCAAAGTCATTCGTGAGGTATTTATGTCAGCAGTTCAGGTCAATTCAGACCACAAGGTTCATGTCATCGAAGTTCGGTTGGTTCTCGATATGGGACTCTCTGGAATTCCTCAGGTGAAACAGGTCATTCAGCCGGATACCAGTCCGCGACTGAAGGTGGTCACTGAAGAAGACGCCAGTTCTGTCCGTATGGTCGAACCGGAAAAGCCAACATCGAGTGGAACCGACAGCCGGGATCTTGTGGTTCTATATGACGATCTGCTGAGTTCGAGAGACAGTGAGAGAAGAGTTTCCACAAAGACAATCCGGGACAACCGGTCTGTCCTGAATCGCTTCCAAGGATGGGCGGAAAAGTCAGAACGTTTCGCAGGGATTCAGCCACCGATCAAGTTGCTTGAGGCGACCGGGATACTGAGAGACTTCGCGGAGTTCATTCGAAATCAACCAAAGGGCAGTTCGGCGGCGATGGCGAATAAGGCTCTTGGTGTCGTCATCAAGTTGAGCAACGCATGTGAAGCCGCCGGCAAGGTTTCACGGAAGATGGAGCGGGTTCCGAAGAGTTCAATCAATTTGATGAAACCGAGAACAGATCAGCAACGGAGAATCAAAGGGGTGCCGGTCACGATCGATGAGCTTCGGGCCATGTTGGGCGTCCTGGATGAATGCAGTTGGCCAAAACTCGGATCAGTGAAGCCTTCAGTGTTCTGGCGTGTGAATCTTCTCAGTCACTTTGTCTACGGGTTTCGATCGCAAGATTGGTTCTCCTGTAGAGGCACTGAGAAGAAAGGTTTGCTGTGGAAGGACATCAGTAAAAAGACGGAGTGTCCAGTTATTAAAGGTCTTCACAACGAAGGCGGATGGGCTTTCTATGTGGTCCACAAGACTGCAAACAAAGATGAGGCCGCCGATCGGAATACGGACGTTCTGATTCCGCTGTCGACTGAGATCAGAGATCTGATCGAACAGTTTCGGGGCATCGATGAACATCGAGTGTTTCCGACCGCCAATAACTCACGGACATACTCTGAAGAGTTCTCAAGGATATTGAATCGAGCTGGCTTGTCGGACGAATCTCGGAAGGAAGCAAACGAACCGATCATACGTCCGAGTTTGGGCCAGAGAGGTGTCGCGAGTCTTCGCAAGGCTTGTGCGACAGCATGGTCTGAAGCGATCGGTCCTCAGGCTGCGAGTTATCTGCTTCATCATTACGTGCCGGCTGAAGGTGTCGCAAAGATGACGACGGAGAACTATCTACAGCATGAAGGAATTCTAAGAAAGATCGTCGGAAAGATTGAGACGTTCACGGACGTACTTCGTTAAAGGAATTCCGTTCCGCTGCTCTTTTCAGAAATGCGGAATTCGCTGGGGTTTGTTCGAAAAAGTGGTATCGCTGTTACTTTTGAAATCTGAGGGGTTTATGGTCGACGCAACATGCACACGATGCGGAAACAAAAAGGCACATCCGCGAATGTTTTACGGGTTCCGAGTTGGGCCTCTCTGCACTCCATGTGCGGTGGAAGCGTTTCAGAAATGGCGATTGAAAATCTCTCCGCTGATTCGCGAAATGCGAGAAAGCATGGACGAGCATTTTCGAAAGATTGAAGCAGAGACCGGAGCAAAGGTGGAAACTGTCGATGTGCCGAAGTTACTGGAGCCACGTTGCAAGGAGTGCGACGATTTGCTGACTGGCCACGAGGACGACAGTGCTACTCTCTGTCGTTGGTGCGTCACCTGCAAAATGCTCGTCCATGCTTTCTCGCATTTCGCGAATCAGCGGAGAGATTTTCAGTCGGATGATGCACGGCGGCGAATGAGGATCGGATAAACAATCCGCACGGCGCGAATCGTTGAAAACATTGGAGATATTGAGTTATGGAAACTATGACAGTGCGAGTTCCATCACCTGGCGAAGTCTGGGTCAACAAAAACAACTGGGGTGCAAACTTCATAACGGCGACTGGCAGGATTTCCTTTAATCAGGGCGATGAAGAGTACCCATCACTCCTGATTGAGCTTGGTGGCCTCGGGAACTCACAGAGCGGCAAATCGCCCCCGGTGTTTTTCGAGAAGGACGGATGGACCGTCTTCAATTCGTACTCTGAATTCATCGAACACCGTCGTGCTGTGATGCTCCAGAGACTGCAGGACACGATTCAAAAGGTCAACGAAGCATGTGACCGAGAGACAAAGCAGGTTTGTCCAGGGACGTTCTATTGAGGATCGGATGTGGGTTCCGCTGCTCACGAAAACATTGGGGAAACAATGAATAATCGACTGATGCTGATCGGCTGCAGCAAGACAAAGAAGGCCGTCGACTTCGACCCTCGGACGGGCGGGCGAGTGATTCCGGAACAACTCTACGGATCACAGCTTTTCTCAAAGCGGGTCGACTACGCGAAAGCTAAGGGGCTGCGTTGGGCTGTTCTGTCGGCTCGGTATGGCGTCTGGTTACCGCAGATCGGCCTCAAGGCATACGACCAGACGTTCGCAGACATGGACGCGGCGGATATTGCAGCCTGGCACGTCGGAGTCGCCCAGAGGCTCATGGAGGAGCTTTGGGAGTCCTACAACCTTGGAAGATCAGTCAGCCCAATCAAGCCGTCAGAACTCACGGTAGAGATCCACGCTGGGGCTGATTACTGCCATCCGTTGACGGAGATCCTGCGAGCGGTGGGAATCGCTGTCGAACTCCCGCTGGCAGGTCTGGGAATCGGAGAACAGTTGGCGTGGTACTGCTCAGCGAAACCGGAAGCAAAGGTCAGAACCAAGTTTCATTCACGAAGGAAAACCAATGTCACGGAACAAACAGTTGACGGGGGAGCTGCGGGAGATCGACCTGGACACGAGGACCGGGAAGGTTCTGTCGTCGGAGGGAAAGCGGGCGGAAATCTATTTTGGTCCGGAGCAGATCGAGAAGATGAGAGCGGCACTCGGGAGGATGTGTGTCTTCTCGGGTCAGTGGGTTGAGTCCCTGTTTTTCGATGTGTGGGCCGTGAGATGAAGACGAAAAACAAAACGTATCAGATGCGAAGGGATGCCGGACTCTGTGCGATGTGCGGCAAGGTTGAGAGCGTTCGGTTCCGATGCGAGGAATGCAACGCGGTCAACAATCTCAGGATCTGGCGGGCGAGAACCGCGCGTCGGAATTCAGGTCAATGAGCAGCGGGCTGGAAATCCGCACGGCGCGCGAGTTGTCAAAAACAAAGGGA
>CAYOFO010000016.1:0-23099 GCA_964403325.1 uncultured Gammaproteobacteria bacterium
ACCTTGAAGAGTCGTCTGTTGCCGACACAGTATTTGGTGTAGAGGAAGGTACTCGCCTTACTCACGAAGAGTGTGTGGTCAGGCATGAGCGCGAAGTGAGGAATATTTTTTTTGGTCTTTATGGAAATAAAAAATGGCGGGATGAATGGACGCTACCAATTTTATGTCTCATGCGTACCGATAGTCGTAACTATGCGATTGAGTCGGTTATTCAATACTTTATTGAGATATTAGAATTCCATGCGGGCCAACTCTGCGCAGAGGTTTTGCCGACTGATCGTCACGTGTTTAACGCGCGTTTAGCGGACGCAAAATTTTTTTTGCAGGAGGTAGAGCTCTATGCGCGACAAGAGAGAAAACAATTGTACGGCCTAGTACCGGAAATACCTCGTTATTTTGAGCAGCAAATTGTAGATTTTTTTCTGTGTGGATGAAATTGAGTTTTTCTGGCGCAGCTCACATCATGCACTATCACCCTTTCTTTTTTACTTTTTTGTGTGGACAAAAAAGTTAACAAAAAAACCACCGAACAAAATGCTACGCTCCGCCACTGCCATCAGCTCGTCGTCACTTCGGCACTGAACTCGCTGCGCTCAAACAACAGTGCCGATCCTACGGACCGTTCCTCCTTGCTGTGGCCAGTTGGCGTCACTGTGCGTGTGTTCGGAGGTGGTGTAATTGTAAAATTATTTTATTCTGAAGTTTGTGTTATTCAGTAGTTGTGTTTAGAGGGTCGAATGCATGTTAGATGAGGGTGACACTGACTACCTTGTCGCTGTCTTCTTTAAAGCGCATCAGGCGAACACCTTGGGTGGAGCGTCCAGAAGATGGGATGGACGAAAGAGGCATGCGAATTACTTGGCCATGCGCCGAGAAGAGGACAATATCTTTGTTTTCTACACTGGTATCAATAGCTGAAGCATGGATAATAAAGCCAGTTTTTTCGCTTACTTTAGCGGTTTTTATGCCGCTGCCGCCGCGACCTTGTACTTTGTAGCTGTCGGTCGCGGTAAGCTTGCCGAGACCATTTTCGCCAATAGTGAGAAATTCCAACTTGCGATTTTGTGGGTCCACCACGTCCATTCCAATGACTAAGTCGTTACCGTGCAAGCGGATGCCGCGTACACCGGCGGCGGTGCGGCCCATAGCGCGCACGTCAGTTTCTTTAAAATGAATGGCTTGGCCTTCGCGGGTGGCAATCATAATTTCATCTGATCCACTGCTTGGGCGAACCCATTCCATACTGTCATCAAGTTTGAGCTTGAGGGCGATGAGTCCGTTTTTGCGGACATTGGCAAAATCATCAAGTTTGGTTTTTTTAATGAGACCTTTGCTTGTGGCCATGACCAAGTATTTAAAATTGTTTTCTTTGTTCACCGGTAAAAGCGCGGTAATTTTTTCGTTCGGAGCGAGTTGTAGAAAATTGACCAAAGCCTGACCTTTGGCGGTGCGGCTGCCTTGAGGAATTTCATAGGCTGACAATTGGAAAACACGACCACGGTTGGTAAAGAAGAGTACGTTGTCGTGGGTGTTGAGTGTAAGAAGTCGCTCAGCTGCATCTTCTTCTTTGGTGGTGAGACCGATAACACCTTTGCCACCGCGTGCTTGCGATTGGAAAGTGTCGGGCGGCAGACGTTTAATATAGCCATCAGTTGTGACCATAATAATCGTCGTCTCATTGGGAATAAGGTCTTCGGCAGTAAATTCTTTCACGCCATGGCTAATAATTTGGGTACGGCGCTTATCGGCAAATTTTTCTTTTATTTCTTCTGTTTCTTGTTTGATAATGCTTAATATTCGTGGTTCGGAGGCAAGAATGGCTAAAAGTTCCTTGATGAGAGCGCGTTTTTCTTTGAGTTCGTCTTCGACTTTTTGTCGTTCCAGATTAGCCAGGTTTTGCAAACGCATTTCAAGAATGGCGGTGGATTGGGCGTCTGAGAGTTTAAATTCTTTCATCAAAGCGGTTTTGGCGGCATCGCGGTCTTGGCTGGCGCGAATAGTTTTAATAACCGCATCGATTTTATCAAGAGCGATCTGCAAACCTTCCAAAATATGGGCGCGCTCTTCAGCTTTGGTAAGGTCAAATTGGGTGCGGTTGCGGACCACTGCCTGGCGATGTTTGATGAATTCTTCGAGGATGATTTTTAGGTTGAGGACACGGGGCTGGATACCGTCAACCAAGGCCAGCATGTTGAAGTGAAAAGAAGTTTGCAGATCAGTCATTTTAAAGAGCTGGTTGAGGATTTTTTTCGGGTAGGAATCTTTTTTGAGGTCAATTACAACGCGGACGCCTTCTTTTTTGTTGCTTTCGTCGCGTAGGTCTTTGATGCCTTCAAGTTTTTTCTCCTGCACCAACTCGGCAATTTTTTCGAGGAGAGTGGCTTTGTTCATTTGGTAGGGCACCTCAGTTACAATAATTTGAAATTGCCCGGTTTTGGTTTCGACGATTTCAGTTTTGGCGCGCATCACAATACCACCGCGTCCACTGAGGTAGGCGGCCAGGATATCTTTTTTGTTGTAAATAATGCCGCCGGTTGGGAAATCCGGACCTTTCACAATTTCGGCCAAATCTTCAATGGTGGCCTCTGGTTTTTCTACCAGGTGGATGACGGCTTCGCAGAGTTCGCCTAAGTTGTGCGGAGGAATATTGGTTGCCATACCAACCGCAATACCCATAGTGCCGTTGAGGAGGAGGTTGGGGAGTTTGGCAGGGAGAACAGTGGGTTCTTGATGGGCGCCGTCGTAGTTGGGGATGAATTTAACAGTGTTTTTTTCGATATCAGTGAGCATTTCTTCGGCAAGAGCGGTGAGTCGGGCTTCGGTATAACGATGGGCCGCAGCTGAATCGCCGTCCATGGAGCCAAAGTTACCCTGGCCATCGATAAGAATGTGGCGCATGGAAAAATCTTGGGCCATGCGCACGAGAGATTCGTAAATGGCTAAATCTCCATGCGGATGGAGTTTTCCCATCACATCTCCCACTACGGTGGCACTTTTGCGGTATTTCACATTGTGGCGTAAGCCAGATTTGCCCATGCTATAGAGAATGCGGCGGTGAATTGGTTTGAGTCCGTCGCGAACATCCGGGAGGGCGCGAGCAATAATAACGCTCATAGCATACTCCATATACGCCTCTTTCATTTCTTCCACGATGGGCGCGTTCATGATCTTGCCAATATTATTGGTACTTAAAGACATTTTTTTTTGGATAGACATACATGTAGAATAGTGAAATGTTTTAGGGTTGAGATGGAGAGCGTGGGGAGGCTGCCGGAGTAGTGGAAGTGTGCGTGGTGGTATTGGTTGTGGAATGGGCAACAAAGCCGCTGAGAATTTGTTTTATTTGTTCTTGGGTTTGTACGCTCGGTGTGGGGGTAAGTGTATTGGCAGTAGGGTTGTTGGCAAAAATTTCTTTCCAATTTTTTTCTCCCACAGCGATTAGGCTAGGCTGGTTGGTGGTTTGGGTGAGAGTCTGAAAGCGGGCGCGCAGCGTGACGCTCCATAAGGTGAGAATCATCACTATAATAGAGCCGACTCCCACGTAAAGCCAGCGGCGTGCCAGGCGTTGTTCTTGTTGCCAGGCGCTGAAGGCCGGACTTGAAACATATGGCGTCGTGGTACGGTTGGGAATGGACAGGGTGCTCAAGGAACTGTTTTTTTTGGGGAGCGGGGTATCGAGGACGGGTGTGGCAGCAGCTTTAAAATCGAGTTGGTTAAAAAGAATGCCTGGCATGGGTTGGGCCGGTGCGGCGGCAAAAGCTTGTTCACGCGCCGGGCGTTCGTTGGTTTTTTGGTGGTTGCGGCGCCTGGCAGGAGTAGTTTTTTTGGTATTTTTTTTGGCAGGCATAGCGTTTTTAGACAGTTTTTTCCAGCACCACGAGCTTCATTTCACCGGCTGGTAAATCTTTTTTCTTGATGATCAGTTTTTTTTCGGCTGCCTCGGCTGGCAAACCGCTCAGACGGGTAAATTCATCCACGGGTTTGTGGTCCGGGTTAATATCGGAAGCCTGGGCTATAGGTATGACAATGCGCGGTTCAAGCAAATTCATAATCTCAACCGCAGTTTCTGGGCCGGTAGTTTCGCCGCCGCCCACGGGAAGGAGGAGAATATCGATAGTGCCCATTTTTTCCACCAGATCCGGGGAAGGTTTTTTGGCATGGGCGCCCAAATGAACAATATTGATATTTTCGGCACTGATTTTGTAGATAATATCGCCAGCCTCGCCAATGAGGCCGGTGATCATAACACCTTTAATTTCTACTTCGCCCAGCGTAGAGAGGATAAATGGTTCTTGGGTGAGGGGAATGCTCTCGGCTTCGCCACGGGAAAATAGGGCAATATTGGCGGCCACCGAGCGAGGAAATTCTCCGATCGCCGGTTTGTAGGCATCGAGGATAATTATTACATCTTCGTCTAAGTTTTTGGTTTGCAGTTTGATGCTCGTGTTGCCCAGCCAGGAAATGTGCATAGAGTTTGTGAACAGTTAGTGGTAAGAAAGTCACTTTTAATTCTATCATACGGGAAAACAAGATACAACCGTAACAAAACAAGATACAGATAGAAAAATACATTTTTTAAGCTTTGAGGTGTGAGCTTTTAGCTGTTAGGGGTGAAATTTTTCCTTGTTGTCATTGTTAGGAACGAAGTGGTGTGCCTATTGACGGGCATGAAAACATAAAAACAATTAATGACAAAGTTTTCTCACAGCTCCCAGCTAAAAGCTCACAGCTCAATACTTAATTCATAATTCGTTATTCATAATTCAAATTCAACCCCTAACCGCTGAAACCTCAGTAAAGGGGGTTGTGTAGGGTTGATTTTTTTCAGGTATTTTGTTATTATGCCGCTGCCCTTGAAAGGAGGGCAAAATCATGTTTAACAAACTGGGTCTCGCGTTCGCCGCCTTCTTCCTGACCGCCGCCTTCTTCCTGTCGTCGGCTCGGGCCGACGACAAGAAGCCCACCCCCGTGGAGAGGGTAAAGAAGGTGATCAAGAAGATCAAGGACGAGGCCGTGAAGACTGGCGAGGGGGTCACGACTGCCCCCGTCAAGTAGGAGCCATCGGGGCTCCTAGGGTTGGATTTAACCCCAACCCGCACACCGGCCAGCCGCTATGGGGGAGGCTGGCCGGTGGTTCTCTCTGAAATGTTTATTTGGATAGACGTTTTAGAGAGAATTATTGGTCCGTTGACAAAAACCCGGTAAATGGGTAGTATGGATGGTAATATATTGTTTTCAAGTCTTTCCGCTTTAGAGAAAGACACTTATTCCGCTTCTTAGCGGAAAGGTTAAGACATATTTTTTTATTTATGTCAGACGCACAGAAAAATCAGGATTTTAAAACCCTGCTCCAGACGCATTTTGTGGATTTGCCAAAACTCGGTGAAACCGTCGAGTGTGTGGTGTTGTCCGTTGCCAAAGGAGAAGTTTTGATTGATGTTAAAGGTTTGGCGACCGGTGTGATTCGCGCTCAGGAGCTGTTTTTGGAATCAACCGAGTATGCTCACTTAAAAGTAGGCGACACTGTTCAGGCTACTGTTATTGATGCCGAAAACGAAAATGGACAGATTGAGTTTTCTTTCCGCATTGCCGGCTACGAACGAGCCTGGGCCAACATGAAGAAATGGATGCAAGAAGGCCTTACCGTTAAAGCCAAAGTCACCAATGCCAACAAAGGTGGTCTTATGATGATGGTTGAAGCGCTCCCTGGCTTTATGCCCGTGTCTCAGCTCAGCCCCGATCATTATCCACGGGTTTCGGGCGGCGACAAAAATCGAATTTTAGAAAAATTGCGCGAACTGGCTGGTATTGAAATGGAAGTAAAAATCATCGATGTTGACGAAAAAGAAGAAAAACTGATTGTTTCAGAACGGGCGGTTTGGGAAGATTCACAAAAAGCCGTACTCGAATCCTACAAAGTAGGCGACGCCGTGAATGGCGAAATCAGTGCTCTCACTTCCTTTGGTGCTTTTGTCAAATTTGGTGAAGGTTTGGAAGGCTTGGTGCATATCTCCGAAATTGCTTGGCAGCGCATCGATCACCCTAAGGATGTCTTAAAAGTGGGTGACAAAGTTAAAGCAGAAATTATCCAACTCGATCATTCTAAGATTTACTTGTCTGTCAAACGCTTGATCCAAGATCCGTGGAAAACCGTGAAAGAGAAATATCAGATCGGTACCAAAGTGATGGGTAAAATCATCAAAATCGAGCCATTTGGTCTTATGGTTGGTCTTGATCGCGACATCCATGGTCTCGCACATATCTCAGAACTTTCCGATGAGCCAATCCACAATCTTACCGATAAATTTAAAATCGGCGAAGAGCGCGAGTTTGAAATTATGTCGGTTGATCCGGGCGAACATCGTTTGGGGTTGAAAATTGCGGGCATTAAAGGCAAAAGCGGCCGCCGCATTATCCCGAAAAAAAATCCAGGTGCGACCGAAGAAGAAAATGCCTAAAGTAAATAATACTCAGGTAAAATTTAAGAAAATCTCCTCCCGGAGGTTTTCTTGATTTAGCGCCAGATCTGTGTTATCTTAAATAAGTTAAGCGTTCGATTGCTTACGAAATTTTATATGTTTACGATTATATATGCGTGATTTTATCAAAAATTTTGCCATTATCTTTATTTTTTTGGTGGTTGTAGTACTGGGCTTGAGCCAAATAAAATGGAGCGCCGACAGTAAGCCGCAAAATGTGGGGGTGGGCGAGATTGTGCAGGATATTAATGCTGACAAAGTAAAAAAAGTTACTGTCGAAGGCAGTACGGTGCGTATCGATTTTAAAGATGACAAAGTGAAATCCAAAATAGCCCAAAAGGAAGTAGGCGAATCGTTTGGCGATATTATCAAAAATTATGGTATTACGAGCGTTGCTTTGAGCGACCTACAAAAACAAAATGGTATTGAAGTAAAAACCGACAGTTCCTGGAAATTTTGGGCGATCAATATTATTCCCGGGCTCATTCCTTTGGTGTTTATTGGTATTTTGCTTTTTTTCTTGATGCGCGGCATCCAGGGTAATAATAATCGGGCCATGGGTTTTGGTCAGGTACAGATGAAACAAATGAAGCCAGACAGCAAAGACAAAAAAACTTTTGCAGATGTGGCTGGCGCCAAAGAAGCCAAGCAGGAGCTGGTAGAAATAGTAGATTTTCTCAAAAATCCCAAAAAATTTGCTGACATGGGAGCCAAAATTCCTAAAGGCGTGCTCTTAACCGGTACTCCCGGGACCGGTAAAACCCTGCTCGCCAAAGCGGTAGCCGGTGAAGCCAATGTGCCGTTTTTTCACATGAGCGGTTCGGAGTTTGTGGAAATGTTTGTGGGTGTGGGAGCTTCTCGTGTGCGCAATCTTTTTAGCGAAGCCAAAAAAGCGGCTCCGGCCATCGTGTTTATCGATGAAATTGATGCCGTGGGCCGACGCCGCGGCTCGGGACACGGTGGTGGGCACGATGAACGCGAACAAACTCTCAATCAAATTTTGGTGGAAATGGATGGTTTTGAACCTAATTCCGGGGTCATTGTCATGGCGGCCACCAACCGCTCGGATGTGCTCGACCCGGCTCTCTTACGCCCGGGACGTTTTGATCGCCGAGTAGTCATTGATATGCCGGATATTCGCGATCGTGAAGAAATTTTAGGTATCCATGTGAAAGATAAACCTTTGGCACCGGCTGTTTCGGTGCGCAAAATTGCCGAGCGTACCCCCGGATTTTCGGGGGCTGATCTCGCCAACCTCCTCAACGAAGCGGCTATTCTTACCGTTCGGCGCGGCCTTAAGTTGGTGGGTGAAACCGAAGTGCTCGAAAGTATCGAAAAAGTCTTGCTTGGCCCGGAGCGCAAAAGCCGGATTATTTCCGACCACGAGAAAAAAATGACTGCTTACCACGAATCTGGCCACGCCATTGTTGGCTTTATGCTGGAGCACTCCGATCCGGTGCGCAAAGTTTCCGTTATTTCCCGCGGCTCAGCTGGCGGATATACGCTCAAAATGCCGTCCGAAGACCAGCACTACCACACCCTCGCTCAATTCCGAGATGATCTCGCGATGTCGCTCGGCGGTTATGTGGCGGAAAAACTTATTTTTGGCGAAGACATGATCTCTACTGGCCCATCAAGCGACTTGCGCCATGCGACCCAGCTCGCCCGCAATATGATTACGCAGTATGGTATGAGTACCAAACTCGGCGCCCGAACGTTTGGCCAAAACGATGAAATGCTGTACCTGGGTTCGCAAATGCCAGAAGCCCGTGATTATAGTGAAAAAACCGCCGAAGAAATTGATGCTGAAGTGAAAGCTTTGCTCGAAGAAGCGAAAGATCGGGCTAAGGAAGTACTGGTGGCGCAGCGCGAAAAAATGGAAAAAATGGTGGCCGCGCTCATGAAAGATGAAACATTGGAACAAGAAAGAATCGAAGAGATTATGGGCCGCAAGCAAAAGCTTGATCCTTTAGTAAAAGAACAAGGGAAGGTTTAAGAAGGCAAAGAAGATTTACCATTTTTATCTCGTATTTCTCAATAAAAAACAGCTCCTCGGGGCTGTTTTTTTGGTGTGCAATCTTAATAATTTTTCTAACAGATGTAACTTATCAGTTCTTAATTATAATTTTTCATTCCAAATTTCGTTTGACGATCATTGTACCTGAGAAAGTAAACGGCTTTTCTTTTCAAGAACTCTAGCTCGCTTAAAAAGCGGCTTTTTTGATTTTTTTCAGGTTTTACGACTGTGCAAGGGGGTTGACAAAACAGGTAAAAACTGGTATATATATTGGTTGCCTTTTATAGGCACACAAGGTTTTTACCATGGTTGTCATGCTGATAGCCCTGGCATAAGCCTTAACCGCCATTTAAAAAGGAGAAAAATGGCGAGATCAAGGAAACAGCACCAGTGTCCTTCCTCTCAACAGGTCGTGGGCAATGGCGCCCGCCTCCACGTCCTCCTCGTGGGGGGGAATGGGGGTATGGTCGACCGCTATCGTGAAGCGGCGGAGAGCTCGGGTTTCAGCCTGACCCACGCCGAACATCAGCTGAAACGTGGTAATACCATGGCAGCATATTGTGCTGTGGTCATTATTATCAATCCTAACTCCCATCCTCTGAGGGAAGCGGCTGCCACATTGGCCACTTCGCTTGGGCTGGAAGCGATCTATGTGCGTACTGGATCTGTGTCCATGGTTGAGGCGGCCTTCGTCGGCATCCGTGCCGCTTTGGACGTCGCCGCCGTGGCCGCCAAGCGCAAGAAGTAGGGGCAGCAGCAGGATTTCCCCGTCGGTCCTGCCCCAGGACTTCCACACTCCCTCTTGAGTGGTGCGTCGTCCTCTCTTTTATAAATAATGAACTAAAGGAGAGGACGCCACTTAAGAGGTAACATACATAAAACAGTCTTTCAACACGAAGGGCTGTTTTTGTTTGTAAACAAAAGGTTGGCGGAGTTTCGCCTGTTTACAGTGATGGGTTTAAGTGGCTGCAGCAAAAAAGTATTTTGTGTTATACTTGGGTGGTCTACAATTAATATTTTTATTCTATGCTCGAACCTAGTTATAAAGAAGCCTTTTCCCATGCCTGGAATTTGGTCTGGCGGCATAAAGTGCTGATAGTGCTGGGGTTGCTCGCTGTTTTGGTGGGCCAGTTTGGTATCAGTAACTTTGTCGGCCAGCTCTGGGCACTGATCCAAGATGGTGCCAGCCCTCATATTTTTGCTTGGCCGGATACCTGGCCGGTGCTGAGCCTGGAGCGTGGCGATTTAGTTTGGATTGGCTGGATGGGTATAATTTTGGCGGCGTTGGTAATTCTCATTGTCGTAGCAGCTGTGTGTGCACAAGGCGCGCTCATTTCGGCGTCAGTAGACTGGTTTCGTAAAAAAACCGCACCCAGCTGGCAGGTGGCTTGGAAAAAAGGCGTGCGCCATTTTTGGCGTTTGTTGGCGGTGGACATTGCTCAAAAACTCATGTTGTCCGCTCTTGCCTTGGTAACGTATGATCTTATTACCGCCTTTGATTTTTCGAGTGTAGCCAATTTTTTCTTCTTAATTTTAGTTTTATCAACCGGTCTGTTGCTCGGGTTTAGTGTCTCGTCGGTAGGTATTTACACGGCCGGTTATATTATCGAAGAAGAAGAGAGCTTGATTGATTCGTTGGTGCTCGCCTGCGCCTTGTTTAAGAAACATATTTTGGTGTCGCTTGAAATTAGTATTTTGCTTCTTTTGCTTAACATTGTTTTGATTGCCGGGATTTTTTGGCTCTCGACCATTGTGCTGGTCCCGTCTTTTTTCTTGTGGTTGGTTGGTGGTTTTACAGGTTTGCGTGGTTTATTTGCGGTTGGTTTGGCGCTGGCAGCCTTTTTGTTTTTGGTCGCTATCGCGATTGCCGGCGGCTTGTTTAATGCTTATACGACGGCCACCTGGATGTATTTGTTTATGAAAATGCATAAACATGGCCTGGAGAGTCGCTTAACTCATTACGCTCAAAAGATTTTTCAAAGAAATTAATTTTTCCTGCTATGTCTGATTTTCCGTCTATCAGCAATATTCTCAAAAAATCATCCTCTACCCCAGATCCTATTCCGGCGAGTACTACTCCCGCCCCTGTTGATATTGAAAGTGCCGAAGCTAAGTTTAGCCAAAAAATGAAAGAACTAAAGCTCAAAGAGCAGGAAATGCAGGTCAACCAAACCGCTTTTCAGGTGGGCTTACCCTATATTGATCTGGCGTCTTTTCCGGTATCGGCCGAAGCCTTGCGTCTGGTGCCCGAGGAAGTGGCGCGTGCCAAAAAGTTGGTTTGTTTTTTTAATTCGTCCGATGAATTGCGTTTTGGGGTGGTGGAGCTGAGTGCTGAGGCCATGGAATTTGTACGAGATCTCGGCGAAAATCATCATGCCAATACCGGGCTCTATCTTATTTCCGAACACAGCCTGGAGCGGGTGCTGCGATTGTACCTCAATTTGCCGATCGTTAAAGCGGTTACCAAAGATATTAATATTACCGATGAAGAATTGGAAAAATTCGGTGTCAATGTACATGATCTTACCTCACTGCAAGAACAGTTTAAAAATGTCACTATTACCAATGTTGTGACTCTGATGATTGCTTCGGCCCTCAAAGTAAATGCTTCGGACATGCATATTGAGGCCGAGGAAAAGGGAGTAGCGGTGCGCTATCGTATTGATGGTATTTTGCATGATGTAGCTACGCTTCCCAAAGAACAATGGAAGGCTTTCGTGTCTCGTCTCAAGCTCATCGCTGCTTTAAAGATTAACGTCACCGACCGACCGCAGGATGGTCGCGTTAGTCTGAAGCTGTCATCCGGCAGTCTGGATGTGCGTGTGTCAACGCTGCCCACCACCTATGGCGAATCAGTTGTAATGCGTATTTTGCATAGCGGCAGCAAGGGTGTTACCTTCGACGAGCTTGGTTTAAACGGCTTGGCGCACGATCGACTCAAGCACGAGATTGAACGCCCGAACGGCATGATTATTACCACCGGCCCCACCGGCTCTGGTAAAACCACTACCATGTACGCTATTTTGCGCACTCTCAATAAACCTGGCGTCAATATCATTACCCTCGAAGATCCGGTGGAAATTAAAATGGAAGGCATTAACCAGAGTCAGGTTGATACTTCATCTAATTATACTTTTGCTCAGGGTTTGCGCAGTATTTTGCGCCAAGATCCTGATATTTGTATGGTCGGTGAAATCCGCGATCTTGAGACCGCGGAAATTGCCATCCAGGCCGCGCTCACCGGTCATTTGCTTCTTTCCACTATTCATACCAATAGTGCGTCTGGTGCCATTGCCCGTTTTCTCTCCATGGGTGTAAAACCCTTTCTCTTGGCACCGGCTTTAAATTCTGTGATCGGTCAGCGCTTGGTACGACGTTTGTGCGAACATTGTAAAACACTGGACGAAGTATCAGACGAAAATATGAAACGTATTCGCGAACTGCTGGAAGCTCTGCCAGGCGAAGAAAAACAAAAAGTAGATTTTACCCAGCTTAATTTTTGTAAACCAGTAGGCTGTGATAAGTGTAGCGGGCTTGGTTACAAAGGGCGTATCGGTATCTATGAGCTCTTTACCATGACCAAAGAAATTGAAGAAAATATTTTATCCGGCCAAGTTTCGGAATATACTATTCAAGAAATCGCGGTGCGCGGTGGCATGGTTACGATGGTGCAGGACGGTCTTCTCAAAGCTTTGCAAAAAGTTACTTCTATAGAAGAAGTGTTCCGGGTGGCGGAGTAAAATTTTCTGTAAAATAATAATATGCGTGGTAGAATGGTAGGATGGATGATATGCTTTTTCTAAAGCACAAACACCTTTTGGGATTACTCGTTATAAAGTATTCATCAAAATATGCTAGGCAATTGTGCAACAGGATTTTTATTAATTCCATTACGTTAATTAAATCAAAATTTTTATATGGAAACTGAAGTCCTACAAAGATACCAGGACCACACCATCGTTAAAACAGAAACAGAAGACCTGCCCCCTAACGTAGAAAGAGTTAAATTAAAAACAAATGGATTGTTTGACAGAATAAAGCAAGCTTTGGATTGCGATAAACTACCCGAAAATATGATTTTTTTGGGAGGTATCATAACGCCCAATCTTTATGATGATCGGAAAGATTTAATAAGTGATCTTAGAGCCGCTGGTGTAAATGTTTTGACTTACGGAGATGAACCATTTGGTTTAACAAAAGAAAAGTTCATGCGTAACATAGAACGTCAAATTTCTTTAAAAATTGAGGAAAGAGATGAAATAGAGATAGAGAAATTAGAACTTTCTAAAGAAGCCATTGATTTGTTAAATCGTTTAGAAACAGAAATCCGACGGGGTAATGAACGTATTGAAATTTTGGGGCAGTTGCTGAAATTAGTTAAAGATAATTTTAAGAATACAGCGCTCGTTTTTGTAACAGATAACAAAGGTTTTTCTGATATACAAAATTGCGTTGCCAGCCAGCTTGGAGAAGCAAAAAATATAGCTATTATGTCCACGCCAAGGGCCGAATGGAAATTTCCAAACTTGCTTGGGGACAGCCCACTGCTTGTTCACAAGGTCGAATGGGAAGATTCAAAATTAAACGCCGTTAAAGGGGAAGACAGGGAGAGGTTGATTAAAAATTTGCGTGTAATGCTGTCCCCTATGGATCTTGTGCCCACAGATGCCGTTCGTGGCCTTATTCATGAACTTGGAGTTGACGGTGCAGATATCGGGCTAGAGATAGAAGTCTATTCTCAATTTACTGATTTTGATGCTACCGGCGCTATCTTAAGCGATATTCAACAACTAGAACAATTACGGAATGAATGGAAAAAAATGGACGATGGACCAAAAAAAGCATCTGCCAATTATATCATCAAAAGACTATGGCCAAAAAATAAAAAAGAAAATGGTTTTACTGATTTCGCCAGTAGACCTGAAATTTTTACGCTAACAGTTTTACGTTTGTGGTGCCTTGATGCGAATTGTATTGAATCTGATCTTTTAGACAAAGCAAAAATTTTTATTAAAACATTGCTAGATGAGATGACGCAAAAAATCGAAAAAGAAGAGGAAATAGATGGCAATACTACACATCTTACCACTAAAGATCAGCCTCCACAGGAAAATCCTGACATATGGATTTATTTTGAAAAATTACACGAATATGCACTAGATCATCCTGATTTCAATCCTATATTTAGAAAAATGTATTATCTCTTGGCTAAGAAGGCCATCAAAGATGCCAATGCCCCGGGATTAAAAAAAGAGAAAAGAATAGGCGCTCTCGCTTATGCAACAGGATTAATCCAGAAAGCTAAAGAAGCCGGTAATGAAACTGCCGAGCTGGAAAATTTGTTACCTTTGTAAGAAATTTCAGAATGAGGGATCTTTTCATGGCAAATTATCTTCTAAAAATTAGAATGAGTAAGATTAGAATAAGTTTTTTTAACAGGTAAGGTAGTCATACTTTTTCAATTTTTTGAATCCGTTATAGTACTTGTGGCATTAAGTAGTTGAAATTTGTACTGAGAAATGCAGTGCTTTAAGTTACCTTTTTTTCTTTTTGGTGTGGTGTGGTATAATTGACGTGCTTGTTTTTAATTTTTATTTATATGATGGTCCGCCGTAAAGAAATGGTGCCACCTGCGCCACCGGTTAAGTTTTATAAAACGATTGCCTTGTCGTTTTTATTTTTAACCATTATTCTTTTGGGTGTTGTTATTCTTATTACCGCGAAGAAAGCCACCATCACTATTGAAGCCGCACAAAATACCAAAAATATCAGTTTTGTACTTAAAACCCAATCCTCCGCTGCGCTTGGTACTCCAGACATGCTGAATGCTCAAGTTACCACTACCGGTTTTACTTTTTCAAAGAAATTTTTTCCGACTGCCGCCAAAACAGTTGATGATGTCGCTACCGGTGAAGTAGTGCTCTATAACAAAAGTCAAACTCCGCAGCCGCTGGTCAAGACAACTCAGATTATGAGTGCTGGCGGTGTTTTGTTCCGTCTCGAAAAAGGTGTGGTGGTGCCAGCCCAAGGCGAAGTAACAGCTCCAGTGTATGCCGATCAGCCGGGAGTGGCCGGTAATATTGAGCCTTCCGCTTTTACTATTGTGAAGCTCAACCCGGAAAAACAAAAATTTATTTATGCGGAAAGCAAAAAAACCATGACCGGTGGAGTCAAAAAAATCGGTTTTTTGAGCGCTGAAGATTTAGCGAGCGCCGAAGTGGATATTAAAAATCAAATTCAAACCGAATATAGCGCTCAAAACCCGGGTGTAGGTCAGGCCCAAGTAATTTCGGTCGTGAGTCACGCCGTTAGCTCAGACGCTCAAGCCGGTAAAGAAGCGAGTGATTTTACGCTCACCGATAAAGCCACACTGCTCGTGGTGCGGTATAATGCGGCTGACCTGAAGGCTTTTGCCGATCAGCAAGTGATGAAAAACGTGGATCGACGATCAGAAAAAATTGTTTCGGTCGACAATGCTCCAGTGGTAAAACTTCTTAGCTATGATGAAAAAACTGGGAGCGCGGAGTTGTCGGTCACGGAAAGTGTTGTGGTTACGCTGGATGTGAGCGCTGAGTCGATTACACCTTTTCAATTTGTGGGTAAAAGTAAGGATGAAATTGAGCGTTATACCCAGTCTTTGGATCATGTTTCCAAAACTACGGTCAAACTTTTTCCTTCCTGGATCTCCACTGCTCCAGGTGCCGCCAGTAAAATCCAGGTGATAGTTAAAAACGTGCAATAAAAATTGACAATTCTGGCTTTTTCTCTTAGTATAAACATATTCCAGTCGAACCAGCCCAGTTTGCTTGTGAGCAAGCATGGTACCACTCGGACTGTACAATTTATTAAAAGCAAAACATTCGGGTGGAACCGTCTTAAAACTTTTTAGGACCCCGATAATTCTCTCTCCAAGGAATTATCGGGTTTTTATTTTTTATGATGCAAGATACTTTTTTAACTTTGGATAACGGTATTTTTAAGGTCTTCTTATCAGAAGCGGAAATTTTACACCGCCTCAAAATTATGGCGAGCGAAATGGAACGAGATTTGGCCGGGAAACAGCCTGTTTTTATCTGTGTCATGAACGGCGCACTTATTTTCTTTACCGATCTGATCCGAGAAATAAAAACGATTGATCTCGAAACGGAAAGTATTCGTCTCAGTAGTTATGGTAATGGCGAGGTTTCTTCTGGAGAAGTACTAGTTTTGCAGCCTATAAAAACTCCACTCACCGGGCGCGACATTGTAATTGTGGAAGATATTATTGATTCGGGTCGGTCGATGAAATTTTTACGTGAACTTTTGCTCAAGGAAAATCCAGCCAGTTTGCGAATCGCGACACTTTTATGGAAACAAACGTCGGCGCATATTGATTTTCCGATCGACTATGTTGGGTTTACTATTCCCGATCATTTTGTTATCGGCTACGGTCTTGATTATAAACAAACCAAACGCAATTTGCGAGATATCTATAGTAAGCAATGATCTGCACAGTATGAAGGAAATTATATTAAAAGGACAGCGCGTTACTCTGCGGCCAATTTGCCTCACGGATGCGTACCGGTATGTGAAGTGGTTTAAAGATAAAGAAGTGACGCGTTTTACGACGCTGCAAAAGCCGGTTGCTCTCCTCGACGAGCGAAAGTATATTCGTAGCGTCTTGCGCGCCAATAATGAAATAGAGTTTAATTGGTCGATTATCGTTGAGGGTCAGCATATTGGGAGTACCGGTATTATGCTTGATAAGGTCAATCAGACAGCCATGATCGGCATTATCATTGGAGCCAAAGCCCAATGGGGCAAAGGGTATGCGCAAGAATGTATTTCTTTAGTGGCCCAGTATGTTTTTGAAAGTTTACAGTATCGCCGTTTGCAGCTGAGGGTGAACATGGAGAATGTACGGGCTATTCATGTATATAAAAAATTGGGGTTTGTTTTAGAAAGAGTGAGGCATAAAGTTCAATGGAACGCTTTTGCTCGCTGTTACGAAGATTGTGGTAGCATGGGCATCGCAAAAGAACAATGGATGAAGTGTATTTAACTATATTATCAATTTTAATTTTAATTCTATGGACAATATTCAACTTGATCATATCCGTCATTCCGCTGCGCACATGCTCGCCGCCGCCGTACAAGAGCTTTACCCGGGCACAAAGCTGGGTATTGGTCCAACTATCGACAACGGGTTTTATTATGATTTTCAGTTTCGAGAAGGCGTAAGTATCTCTGACGCTGATCTGGTAATGATTGAAAAGAAAATGAAGCATATTATAAAAGGTAATCATGCGTTTATTGGCAAAGAAGTTACCGCCGAGGAAGCAAGAGTATTTGAAAAAGATCAGCCGTTTAAGCTCGAACTCATTAACGAATTTGCGGGTGAAGGCAAAAATTTGACCCTCTACACCTCTGGACCATTTACTGATCTGTGCCGTGGCGGACATGTGGAAAATACCAATAAGATAGTTCCAGACGCGATTAAGCTCTATAAAGTAGCCGGCGCTTACTGGCGTGGCGACGAGAAAAATCCCATGCTTACGCGTATTTATGGCCTACTGTTTGCGAGCAAAGTGGAACTCGATGCTTATTTACATCAGATCGAAGAAGCCAAAAAACGTGACCATCGCAAGCTCGGCAAAGAGCTCGACTTATTTACATTTTCCGATTTAGTGGGTCCGGGCTTGCCGCTCTGGACTCCAAAAGGCACCATACTGCGCAACACCCTCGATAATTTTGTATGGGAGTTGCGCAAAGAGCGAGGGTATGAAAAAGTTGTTATTCCACACATTACCAAAAAAGATCTGTATGAAACCAGTGGTCATTGGCAGAAATTCCAGAATGATTTGTTTCGTGTAAATACGCGTGAAGGTCATGAGTTTGCCATGAAACCGATGAATTGTCCGCACCATACCCAAATTTATAATCGCAAAGCCTGGAGCTATAAAGAACTGCCGCAGCGTTACTGCGAAACCACCATGTGTTACCGTGATGAACAATCCGGTGAGCTGTACGGTTTGTCACGTTTACGATCATTCACTCAAGACGATGCGCATGTATTTTGTCGCAGCTCACAAATTAAAGATGAATTTCTTAAAGTTTGGGATATTATTGATGTTTTTTATAAAGCGGTTGGTTTTAGTGAATTAAAAGTCCGTCTGTCGCTCCACGATCCAGCCCATTTTGAAAATTATCTGGGAACCCCGGAAATGTGGAAGGTCGCTGAGCAAAATATTCGTGACTTAGCCACCAGTCGGAACGTGGTATTTTTTGAAGCATTGGGTGAAGCTGCTTTTTATGGGCCAAAAGTTGATTTTATCGCTGAGGATTCGATTGGCCGAAAATGGCAGGTGGCTACCATTCAGCTCGATATTAACCAACCTGAACGTTTTGATTTAACCTGCGTTAATGAAAGTGGTGAAAAAGAGCGAATTGTGATGGTGCACGCGGCTATTATGGGTTCGATTGAACGATTCTTGTCGATTCTTATCGAGCATCATGCCGGAGCTTTTCCGGTGTGGATTGCGCCAGTACAAGTGCTCTTTGCCGCGGTTTCCGAAAAGCATAATGAAGGGGTAATGCAGCTCGCTCAAGAGTTTGAAGTGGTTGGAATACGACCGGCGATCGATACCACCAATGAAACCATCGGCAAAAAAGTTCGCAAAGCGGCCGGGGAGAAAATTCCGTATATTGTGGTAGTGGGTGATAGAGAACTCGCTGGTGAAATTTGGACCATCCGAGTGCGCGGACAAGAGGAGCAAATAAAAATGAGTAAAGAAGAATTTGTAGTTAAGATAGGAATGGAAATAAAAGAAAGAAAATAAGTGCTCGCTTGGCAAGAATGAAAAATTTTAAAGGCGGAAAAAATATTTGGTATGAGTGAAGAAAAAATTCCCAAAATTATTGTTGTTCTCGGGCCAACCGCCTCGGGAAAAACTGATTTGGGTATTAAGCTTGCTCAACAATGTGATGGTGAGATTATTTCGGCTGACTCGCGCCAAGTGTATAAAAAATTAAATATCGGTACCGCCAAACCAAACGGGTCTTGGCAAATAAAAGATGGGTTCGAAGCGTTTTATGTTGATGGTATAGCTCATCATCTCATGGATTGTATAGATCCGGACCAAGCCTTCAGTGTTGCTGACTTTCAACGCTTGGCTGAGACAAAGATTTTCGAAATAGTGAAGCGAAATCGTGTGCCAATTATCGTGGGTGGCACCGGTCTTTATATTTGGTCGCTCACCGATAATTTACAAATTCCGAATATTCTTCCCCAAAAAAAATTTCGGGAATATTTACAAGCTTTGCCACTGGAACGCTTGGTTGCGCGCTTAAAAACCGTCAATCCAAACCTGGTCCAAACCATTGATCTGCACAATCCGCGTCGAGTGATGCGCACGCTTGAAATTGCTCATTTTGGTAATACGAGAGCGGCCAACTCCATTTCTCCAGATAAAAAATATGATTATTTTTGCATTGGGCTCAGTTGGCCAAAAGAAGAATTGATAAAACGTGCCGATGAGCGCATTGATGAGCAAATCAAAAATGGTTTAGTTGAGGAAGCAAAACAATTGTTTGCTGAGTTTCATGTATCTCTCCCGAGCCTCAGCAGTATTGGTTACGCTGAAATGAAACATTATCTTGATGGTGAAATGAATCTATCGGAAACCAGGCAACTCCTTAAAATTCATACTCGGCAGTATATCAAACGTCAATTGACCTGGTTTAAGCGCGATCAAAAAATCCACTGGATTCATTCAAGTGGATTTGATGAAGCCGCAAAATTAGTTGAAGTATTTTTACAGTCTTAGGGCGAAGTTCTGTCTAGGAGAGTTGGGTCAAGAGTAAAATTAATCTTACCGCCACTTACGCTGTCTTCAGCCTGCACAGTAATTTTTGAGAGAAGGGTATTTTGGGTGGGGTTGAGAGTGTTGAGTTTCAGGGTAAATGGCCAATCCAAAACATCCACACTGTCCGGCAGTTGTTTAATACTCCAGGTAATGGTTTTGTTTTTGCTATCATAGCTCGAGGTGCCGGCCGGGGTTGGTTCGCCCTGCCAGACCACATCGCCGTAAGCCGTCGCTGAAACCACCACATTTTTAAGGGTGTGCCAATGATTGTTGAGAGTCCAATGAAAATTATAAGTTTGGTCGCTATTGGTAACCGTGTTTTTCAGAGTTAAATCAGATTGTAAAGAAATGGACATGGTATTGCCAGCTAGAGTTGATTTTATGCCGTTGCCATCCGTAAAGTTAATGCCAGCGTTTACCACAATGGTATTTCCAATAAGCTGTTCCAGATTTATTTGGTCGGCTTTTTTGAGCGGCAAAGAAATAGGGAGGGTAATTTCTTGCCCGGGTTTGAGGTTGGCGAGCGTAGCCAGTTGTTTTTTGTCCCAGGTAAGAGTGCCGTTGCGGGTAGTGGGGTTTATTTGTTTGCCGGTAATATCGCCATCAAGTTTATCGGTAATTTGGGCCCAGTTAAGAATGCTTTTGTTTTGTACCGAGGGAGCATCAAGAGATAAATAGATGGAGCTGTTGCTCAGGGGTTTTTCGCTGGAATTTTTTACACTGATTTGCATATCAAGCGTACCCCCTGGCTGCGTGGAAATGTTTTGGGTTGCGCCATTGATGGCGAGGTTGAAAACAAGGGGCATTTTTACGGCGTTAACTGACAAGGTTTGTTCTTCAATGCGACGCGGGTCGTTAATCGTAGGGTAAATATCAACCGCGCCTTTGAGCGTGGACGTACTTACCGGTTCAGAAAAAATTCCTTTCAGAGTAAGCGTGTTCGCGGTGGATGTAGGGGAAATTACCCAACTATTATTGAGATTTAAAGCCGGGGTGGAAGTGGTTAGGGAAAATTGGTTGGGGAGAGTTGGGGTTACGACTATTTTTTGGGTTAGTTCGGCGTTGGGTATTTTGACCAGAGAAAAAGTGTATTGAACTTCGCTGCCGACATTCGCTTGCAACGGTCCTTTAACGGTCAGAAAAGGAGAAGTGGGGAGCGTAGTAAGAGCAATTTCGCCATGAGTTTGAAAAGTAGAAAGGACATTTTCGAGGCCGTAGTGGATGTTGGCTCGCAAAGATGAAGAGCCGGTTGTACTGCTGTTCCAAACGGTCCCGCTAATAGTAAAGGAATCGGAATGATACGGGAGAATGTCGCCAAGTTTTAGTTCAGTGTGGTCAAGATTGGTAGATGGCAAGGAGCTCGAAGCAAAGACAAAGCCATTCGGGTAGGCAATCGCAACGGTCGCATCCAGCAGTTTTTTATTTTGGGTATTTTTATACTGTACCGTGTAAAGAAGAGGTAAGCCGTTGGTGAGAGTATTTTTTCCTTGGACGCTCATTTGTAGCTCGCTTGAAAGACTCGTTTTCCCCGGAAAAAAAGACGATCCTGCCCAGGCTGTAGCGATTAAGAGGGCGCAAAAAATTACACCGAAAGCAAAACGTTTGAGCCAAGTGTAGCTTTTTTTGATATCAAATTGGTGCATGTTGGGGAGCTGGCCATTTTCATCAGCGTAAATGGAAGTCAATCGTTTATCAATGGCTGATTTTTGTGTGGCGCTCATGGTAGTGCCAAAAGCTTTTTTTGGTGAAGCTTTGGTTTTTTTTGGCGGTGGAATTTCTTGTGCGGTAAAATGGGGAATTTGAGTCATAGAGAAGAGCGGTTAAAATAAGTTTATGGTCTAACGGCAGCAAAACTCCAGACCGTATCAGCGTGCAAAATATGGGGTGCAATGGAGATTCCGTTTTGCGCATTTTCGACGTTGGTGCCATTTTTCCAGATAATTTTCCAGTCGCCGGGGAGAATAATTTGGCTTTCAAAGGAGGAATTGACGCCGGATTGCGGTTGGGCTACCAGTTGGTAGTGGGCAGTCGTTGGAGAGGAATAAAATATTTTTTGCCATTCTTTTAAAGAAGTAGTGTTGGGGGAGTCGGGCGAAAAATGAAAGGGTAGGCGATACGTAAGGACAGCGGTAGAAGTGGCGCCCGGGTTGGTCACCAACCAGTTGCCGAAAACGGTTTTGTCAAATTCCCGAGTGATTTCTGTGTGGCTGAGCGGCTCATAGGTAGCGCTTTTGGTGATTTGGTCGAGCAGATCATCTTTTTTGGACCAATTTTGCGGCGCGCGACTATTTTCGCTTGAAGGCCGGCTAAAACCAGAAGCGCTTAGGAGTTCACTGCCAGCGGGAACATACAAGCGTAAGAAATCTATGTTGGGAGCCCCGTAGAATTCTTCATTTTGGCTGCCGGAATGGCGACGGGTGATAATAACCGTATCGGTAATGGTCCCGTCAGCAGCAATGACAGCCTCATGGCTGATAGATTGTTGAATTTTAGCATCACTTTTTTGTCCCTGCACATTCGTATTTACCGCCAAAAGATAATCTTGGTTCTGCGCAGTTGGTAGCACTGCTCCGGCCCAGCCAAAAGAGCGCATTAAATTTTCTGTGGTAGGTTCGGTAAAATAAGCTTGAATTTCTTTGTAGGACAAGGCTTCGTTTAAGCTGCTTAAGACCGCGATGAGGTCTTTGGGTTGCAGGTTTTTGAGTGAGTCAATAAATTTTGGCGCAAGTTCTCCGAGGATGGCTTTTGGTTTATTGAGAGTTTTTTCCGGTCCTTTTTCTACCACCGCTTGTAAAAGCGGTACAGCATTGTCTTGGGTAAGGGTAAGGCCTCGCTGCGTGCTCGTGAGTGGACCAATGATGGCGAGCAAGCGTTCGAGAACAGTCGAATTAATGGCGATCACACCGTCAGCGGTGACATTGCGACTGTGGCGATAAAACCAGAGAATTTTTTCGGCGCTGGTAGGAAAATCTGGGAAATAATTGGCGTCCTGAAATTCCCAGCGTGAATTGGTGAATAAAAGAGGTTGTGGTGGTTCAAGGTATTCGTTGAGTTGGCCTTGCAGGTCGTAGGTGCCGCCCGCGGGGACATCAAGCTTGAGAATATTTCCATCTTTCATTTCAAGAGTAGCGAAGCTGCCCATAAAACCACCGGTGGGTCGGATTTCATCCGGATTTTGGAAAATGAGTAAATAGCGCCGGAAACCGTTGCCGCCAAAAATTTCTTTAACGGCTTGGGTTAGGTCGCGCAAACTGGCGAGATCATGTACAAAGACCTGAAAAAGTTTGGTAAATTCTTGAAAGGTTTGTTGTTTATCGGACGGCAAAGTATCGGGGGTTGTATTGTTGAGGTAGGTGAGGGCCTGTTCATAATTGGGAAGAGCTGTGTCAAGAGTCTGGGTAATGGTATCAAGGCGCTTGGTAATGGTAGTACTGCTCATTTTGTTTGAAGCGGCAGTAAAGCCTTCGAGCAAGTAACTGTTGCCGATAGCAATTTTTTGTCCGGCCAACAAGAGATTTTGTCGACTTCTTACCTCGCTGCCGACAATGGGTACGGCGCTTACAATATTTTGCAGCAAACGATGTTCGTTTTCGAGCACGGATAAAGCGGCATCAAAACGGTGAATAGCCTGGTTGGTAGAAGTGCTGGCGGCAAAGAAATTGGCACTCATTAGGGAGGAGGCCGAATCTTGTAAGGCCATAAATCCGGCAGTGCCGTTTTCTACCACTTTATTTTTGGTAGATTGTAGACTGTAATAGT
>CAYOFO010000017.1:0-22962 GCA_964403325.1 uncultured Gammaproteobacteria bacterium
GTTCCCAGCAAGCCGACCGTATGGGCCCTGGAGCGAGTCGTGACGAGAAATCAGCCATGGTAATTTTGGAAGGGTATTTGGAGACTTTGAAGCGGAAAAATATGAGATTGTAAAAACAAAATTCAAAATTCAAATTTTGAGGTTTTAGGTGTTAGTGGTTAGGTTTTACAAAATTGAGTATTGCAAACACTTGTTTAATTCATAATTCAATACCTACACCTCAAAGCTACAAGCTCACACCTAAATAATCGATACCAAATTCTTTCTTCATAAATCGTAATTCACAAATTATGCTCAGCATTGTTCTCTCACGGCGGGATTTTCGTGAGTTTGATCAGATTATTTCACTCTTCACTCAGGAACATGGCAAAGTTGATTGTATTGCCCGAGGTGTTAAAAAAACCAAAAGCAAAAATTCACCCTTTTTAGAAATCGGAACCCTTATTGAAGCCGACGTTATTCAGGCAAAAGAAATGAGTCAGTTGCTGCAGGCCCAGCCAGTCAATATTTTTCCAGGTTTACGACGGGATTTTGTTAAACTTACGTTGAGTCAGTGGACGCTGCGCGTATTTGAACAGTTGGTAGGTGGGGTAGAGAAGGATGAAAGACTGTTTGGGTTTTTGTTTCATTGGCTTACTTGGCTGAATGCAGCGTCGATGGTGAATGATGTTTTGGTATATGGCTTTATGCTGCAGCTCCTTCAGCTTTTGGGGTTTGCGCCAGCGACTCAAACATGTGGCGGATGTAGTGGGATTATTGAAACGCAGGCAGGCGGGTGGTTTTGTGCCGAGATGGGTGGGTTGATCGATGAAAATTGTCGGAAAAAAAATGTGAACCCGATCTGGCTTGATTTGTTGGAACGTGAAGCCTTGAATTATTTAAACCAAAATTCTTGGGAAAATCTTATAAAATATACTGGAAATATTAGTCCAAAACTCCGGCGAGTTTTGTATGAATTTTTGGTTTTTCATAGTGAAAGAAATATCCCGGAGTGGAAATCTTTGTAAAAAGAAAAAATCCTTCTTAAAAGATGGATTTTTCTTATTGGTATTTTTACAATAAGGTAAAGGAGTTAAAAGAATTTTGCGCTTCGCTTTCGAAGGTGGTGTAATCGATAGTTGCGGCTGAGTACGTAATAGCGTAGGCATGGCCGCTACGAAAAACAACAAATTGTTTAAATTTACCACTGAAATCATCTTTAGAACCAGTATATATCAAAGTCCATCCGTTCAAGCCGTTAATTGTGTCGGCTTTTGAAGTTTCTACCTGTACATTGTTGAGTACGGTTTTTGCGTCATCGATAGCAGCCTCAGCCGTTGCTTTTAAACCGGCTTCACTTCCGTCGCCCGAAAGATCTCGAATGGTAACATTAACATTTTCCCGGAACATATCTTGGTCATTCTGAAGAGGGGAGAGGGCTATAAAATTTGTTCCCGAAATCTTTTTTTTTGTTCCCAGTCTTTGGGGAAATCTATTTGGTAGCCATTAACTTTATCTTCGTAACGAGAAAAATGAGAGTCAAGCGCTTTTGGGGTGTTGGCAACCATTGCGTTTTTTCCGCAGCCGCTCATGATAAGAAAAACGAAGGTTAGGCAGTAATTTTTTTCAGCATAATTTTAAGGAGCAAAGTATAAAATTCTTATATGAAGAGTACGGAATTTGTTTTGGTCTTTCAAATAAATTGAGAAATGAAAAGGAGTGTGTGTTAGCTGCGCAAGAAATAAAAGTTTAGGTGTGGATAAATACCTTGTCAAAAATCTTTACCTTAGTTAAGGTAACTATATGAATAACGCAATTTTGAATCTTAGTCGTCGTACTTCTCTATAGTCTTGGAGAAGAATATTTTTGTCTAAATTTTCTTCTCTTCGTGAGAAGTTTTTTGTTTTTATGCCGTCTCTATCAATTTGCTCCCTACGTCGTCGCAGCCTCACCTTCCTTGAGGTTGATTGCAGTTATTGAAAAACATTTTTAAATAACGCCAGGCAGCCTTAAGCAAAGGCTGTTTTTATTTACGTATAGAAATAATTTATGGAAAAAAGAAAATTTTTACCGGTTATAAGTGGGGATGTGGGGCAGCAGGAGGAGTTAAACATGAATGCTTGGCAGCGTCTTTCAGCCGAACTCGCGCAAGAAGAAAAACTACTCGCCACTAGGATAAGTGCAGCGAAGCTGCAAGCTCAATATGAACAAGGCTTAGCTGTGCTGGAGAAAGATGAAGGTGGAAATATTGTAGCCTTTGGGGCGATTTGGCCGACTGTGGAGGGGTGGGTTGAATTGGGTACGGCTTGGGTGCGTGAGGATTATCGAGGGAAAAAATTGGGAGTAAAGATGTTTGAAGATCGTCTTAAGATTGTAAAAGAAAAAGGCTGGCGGGCATTTTTGGTGACATACGCCAGCAATCCGGCAGTTGTTCACTACGTGCAAAAGGCGGGTTTTGTGTCGGCAAAGGCCAGTGACTGGTATGAAGTACCGTGGGAATCAAGCTGTGGGCCTTGTAAGCAGGTGGTAGAAGGAGAAAAGGCGGGTTGTCCACTGCGCGCCATGCCGGGGAAATGTCAGTTATTTTTTCAGCCGCTTTAAATAAAGTTTATGAAATATCGCAAACAAACATTGGTGGTGCAACAACTTGCAACCGGAGAAATTCTTTCAGTTCACGTCTATATATTTCAAGGAAGTAAACCTGGACCAAAGATTTATTTGCAGGGCAATCTCCATGGCCCGGAGATTTTTGGTACAACGCTCCTCGGAGAACTCATAGCTCGCCTCGAAAAACAACCAGACATCCCGGGCACAATAACCATTGTGCCGGTGGCAAATCCAATGGCAGTGCAGGCGAGTGCGTATAATGCGCTGGTCGGAAGATGGAACGTGCATAACGGCGTCAATTGGAATCGTATTTTTAATACACACATTCCTTACTCGAGTTTACACGAACAAAAGCAGTATTATGAGAATTTACTACAAACAGATAATCTCTCAACCGAGAATAGGCTGGCAGCCACGCTGAAAATCCTCAGTGCGGATGCAACGCACGTTGTTGATATTCACACCACCGGAACGCATAATACGCCGCACGTTTTTACTCATGCTCTGAGTAGCCAAGTATTTTATCCGCTCAACGCCAAAGTCCATATTATTTGGGACAAAGCTGATGCTGTTGGTGCGTTTGATGAATCGCATGTCGCACCGTTTTTAGGAAATATGCCGACCTCAGCTATTCCACATGCTTGCACTTGGGAGGTGTATCATCATGGAGAAAATGACTGGGCTGTTCGAGAGGAGCGTTTGGAAGAATTGTGGAGTTGGTTGCAGAGTGTTTGGAGCTTAGAAATTTTTAAGTCTACTGCTTCGCCACTCGTTTTTCCAGTAGAGCGTACGACGCATCTGGTATCTGAAATCGGCGGGTATTACACCTGGAAAAAACAGGTGGGAGATATGGTAAACGTGGGCGAAGAATATGCCTCGGTCTATCAGCCGTGGCACCATAAAATCGTATCTCTTACGGCCAAAAATCCTTTTCTGATTATGAGTATATACGGAGTGCAAGCCATCGGCAGTGGCGAGCAGATCGCCTGGATTGGGTATGTATAGTATTTGCCAAATTTTGTTGTTTTCGCTAGACTTCTGCTTATAAGCAGTTAAAAAATGAATCAAAATAACAAGCGCTCCGGCGGATCAATTTAAAAAATAAACTACAAATATCGCTAAATATGCGCATCGATTCAGGATTATTAGAGCCTAGCGAGGTCCGAGATAAAAAGGCCGAAGCGCCGACGATTGCATTCGAGGCAGAACCTGCTTCCGTGGTGGAACAAGCTCATGAACAATCGGAAGCCGAGATGCTTCGCACTGCTGAACAAACACTCCGCGAGTTATTCGCTGCCCAACAAACCGGGCTTAAACAAATCGAAGCGGCCGCTGCGAGTGGTGGCGAATTAGACTTGTCCCCAGAAGAAATTACTCAAGGAAAAAAAGCCAGCAGCCTTACCGAAGGATTGCGTGTAATAGGTGAAAAGGTGACTGAATTGAAAGATGTGCTAAGAAACAAATGGATCGACCGAAAAATTTCCCGAACCATAAAAGAAATTTCCGGCTATAATTACAGATATTTTACTCATGGACTAGCAGATTTATTACCGAAACTCACTACCAAAGATTTGCTTCGTAACCAAGAATTTGTGACAGCGATAACCCAGCGCTTCGCAAAAGAATTGGTATGGCTGGCCTCTCAACGTAGAATTGAGTTTACAGGTTACGAAGGTGAGGACTGGGATTGTGCTCTTAAAATTATCAAACTTTTAAAATCTCACGTTCAAATTTTAGATCAATTGCTGGCTGATCCAGAGGTTCAATCTGCTCAAGAAAAAATTATTCGGAATTGTTTAGGAGATTATAAGAATCAAAAAGAAGTTCCCAGAGTCGCCCAAGAACTACACATGAATTTTGGCAGAGTAAAAAATATTGCCCGACAAGCCGTAATCGAGACCGCGACTATTGACCCAATGACTGGACACACGGTGCCTGAGATCGGGCATACTGGCGGACAGATAACTGGATATACAAAACCCGTATCAGTGTCTGATCTTAGTCAAGCCATGATTGATTTTGATTTTGACGCAGAGTTTAAAGGTAAGCTGGCTATCGAATATTTACTAATCAAAATAAAAAATCTTGAGGATCTTAAACTTGAGGATCTTAAAAAAGATTTTAATCTCTCCGGACAAGAACTGAAAGAACTGGCTGGTTCAAATCCAGATGTCTTCAAAAAGGCGATTTATCAAAATTGGACAGAACGGTTATCCTGCTCAAGAGATTTTGGTGCTATCACGACTTATTATAAAGAGACGCTGGATGTAACTATTAGTTTAGAAGATTTTAGAATCAACCCGGACGCTCAAACTATGCTCCGAAAAAAAATATTGCAGAGAGCCGCTATGGGAATAATGTTTCCAAAATATGATCCTGATACCTACCAAATCCTGGAATCATTGTCCACAATTCCCCTTACTCAGGTACTAGAATCTGACGAGGGCACAACAGCCCTTCGTCAGGGGTTACGAAATATTGTTAGCAGTGGCCAGATAGATTATTTGGCCGAGATGGAGACTCTCTTTCCGGTAATTACCCAAGAATTTTTACAAAGCGGGGAAAGCAAAACCCTGTTCTACCAGCAGGCTCAACAACTAATTTACAAAGGAGACTTATATTTGTTACAACAATTAATCAAGAAAGGTAACCTGGATCTTGAGGTAATTCGTGCCGACCAAGCCACTGTCCAAAACATCCGAAAATTAATTACCGAATCAACTCGAAGAGAATATCTGCACTGGCCACAAAATCTAATGGCATTTTTAGGAATTTTGGAAACAGAATTTAAAAATTTAAAATTAGAATTAATATCCACTTGCATAAAAAATAGAGAATTCGGCATGGCATGGCAATTAATTACTCAGGCTCCGTTAGAGGCGGCTGATAATGACTATATCGCTCAACATGTTTTTGGTACGACGGAAGCAGTCGCTTACGTAGCTACTATTATTAGGATCTGCAGTCAAAGTTTTAACCTGAAAGTGTTTGCCACCTTGATAACTGATTATAATCGTTTTTCACAAAAAACTCCCGAGCAACTTAGTGTCTACCTATCTATTTCGGAAAAAATTATTCACTCTCCCGCCCAAGAAATTATCCGTCTCAAAGACCAGCTCATCGAGCAAATTCTGACCACTGACAATCCCGAACAAGCGTATGAAGCGATTAACAATATTTTTGTCCGCAACAATCTTCCAACTGTTGGTAAAGTGATGAAAGTATTTGAAATTTTATATCCGCCGCCTCGGACAGCTGACTTGGTCACTGGAAAAACCAGCCCTGTACTTCAGCGAGCTTCCCCTAATCGTCGACGACACATTTTCTTTAATGATCTACTTAAGATTCACATCGAAACAGGTAACCGCTCCTTAAAACACTTCTTGGAAGTATTAACCGAGGGCGACACCTTGATTGTTCGGCTCGAACAAGACCCCTCATCGCTAACTACGGAGGAAGAAGAAAAACTGTGGCACATTTTAAGAAAATTTAAAACTGTTTCCGACACCTCACTGCGCGGACAACGGCAACCAAATCAACTTTTAAGCAGAGAATCATTGGTTGCTGCCTGCCAAGATATCACTTCACAGCTGGGTGTAAAACAAGGACAAACCATGACCGAACGGGTTATAGACATGTACGCTCGACCGCTCGGGTTTAAAACGGTTGATCAGGTACTAGAAACTATGGAGACTGCTCGTGTCACGGCTGACCAACGGGGGCGTTGCTTGGCCCAAAGAAAGATTGAGTTGACGGCCAATGACTTGGTTAAAGGAGTTGATACTGAGTACTTTGATAATCTATTACAAAATGGTTTAGTTGCTAGAGAATTTTTAGGAGCCAGCTCTGATTCCGACCAGACCCCCTTTGACACTGACGTAGAATTAATTACTCCCGACCCCAAGCTTTCTTTTGCAACCAATTATGAGCAAGCCGTCGTAATATCAAAAGGTTACGGCAAAGCTCTCATCGTAATAAAAAATCGCGAACAATTTCAAACCACGACTGCCGCCGCAGCCTCCTACCAACGTTCTGGTTATGAACTTTTTAAAACTAGCGTCATGGGGGATGCTCATTATGGTATTCGAACCGGCATACCCGCCACTGAGATCGACTTCATCATCCTAAAAGACCCCTCCGACAAACTAGGCCTTGAAAAAATGCAATATAGTATCGCCCAAAACGGTTACTATATTCCCATAGTCGACACCGCCGGGACCGTAGTATTTACTCCGGCCATGTTTGATGAGTGTCGCCAAGTATTTGCTGGTGTCGAACGGTTTAACGGTGCCCCCTTACCATTTGTTTCTTCTGCCGGGGAACCCTATGTCACTGAGTTGCAGGCGATAATGGAAGCCAAAAAAACTGATGTGGAACGTCTGCAAGCCTTAAAAAAAGACATCCGTTCTTTAGTCGTCGATGTTTTAGGCACTTTTGATATCAGCCTCAAGGCCGAGTATGAAGATGGGCTGCTCGGAGCGGAGTTGCTCGACACTGGATCAACTGGTCGAGGCACCAATTCACCCGGCGAAGGTGATTTTGATTTAACCTTAAAACTTGATGCTCAGGACTATAATCAAGTGACGGCGATTGGGGAAAAAATTATCGAACAACTGGGGCTGGTTATGACTGAGAAACCTCTCTTCAAGGAACAAAATGGTAATTATTTACTAAGATTTTTTGGCAGCCAGGCTTTTGGTGCCGAAGGAGCAGACATTGATATCGTATTTATAAAAAAATCAGATCTTAATGTGTATGGATCACATGACGCGATTAGTGACAAATTAGACAATATCCGTGAAGAGCACGGCGAACCAGCCTATCAAGAAACCGTGGCCAACATTTTACTGGCTAAAAAATGGTTGAAAGCCGGCCAGGTCTACAAAAAAAGAGACTATGGCGAGGGTGGTTTAGGTGGTATCGGGGTAGAAAATTTAGTGCTCGCCTATGGCGGCAATGTTGGTCAGGCATTTCGAGCCTTCTATCAGGCGGCACAGTCCGACAATGGCTCAACCAAAACATTTACGCAGTTTAAACAGGGTTTTAAATTACTTGATGCGGGCCTGGATATGCGCTCCAATCGGTATGATAATTTTATGGAGAACTTGACCGAAATTGGCTATCAAAAGATGCTCCGGCTTATCGAACAAAAATTTCCACCACACAACTACCGCTAACCATTGCTAAATTTTTGCATTTTCGCTAGACTAGAATGAAATATATTAGTAACTAAAAATACTTATGAACAGTTTAAAAGAATCCCTTAACCAGGAAGTAACCATTAAAGGTTGGCTTTACAACAAGCGTTCTAGTGGATCAATTGCGTTTTTGGAAGTTCGCGACGGGCAAAATTGGGTTAACGCGGTAGTGGCAAAACAGCAGGTATCAGAAGAAGTTTGGCAAACCGTGGAAGCGCTTACCCAAGAATCTTCGGTGGTGGTAACCGGCAAAATTACCGAGCATCCCAAAAAACCGGGCGTTTATGAGTTGCAAGTGAATGACGTAAAAACTCTGCAAATTTCTGAAGAATTCCCAATTGCCAAGAAAGATCATGGTCCGGATTTTTTGATGGAAAACCGACATTTGTGGCTGCGGAGTAAACGCCAGTGGGCCATACTCGTTATCCGTGACGCAATTATTACGGCTATTAATACGTATCTCCACGACCAAAAATTTATCCGCGTGGATTCGCCGGTATTTACGCCCAATGCCTGTGAAGGAACAACTACTCTGTTTACCGTACCGTATTTTGATTTGGGTTCAGCTTATCTTTCGCAATCCGGACAACTCTATATTGAGGCAGCTATTGCCTCCGTTGGCCGTTGCTACGATTTTGGGCCGGTGTTTCGCGCGGAGAAAAGCAAAACTAAGCGTCATCTTACTGAATTTTGGATGATGGACGCGGAAGCGGCATTTGTGGAGCACGAAGAAAATTTGAAACTTCAGGAAGGGTTGGTGCGTTTTATTGTACGTTATGTCCTTGAAAAATGTACGCAAGAGCTTGCTATTCTTGAGCGCGACATCGAAAAACTCAAAAAAATTGATGCGCCATTTACACGCTATACCTACAACGCAGCGATTAAAAAACTCAATGAGCTTGGTTCAGATATTAAATACGGCGAAGATCTTGGTAATGATGATGAGGGTATTTTAACCAAAGATAGCGAAGTACCGGTGTTTATTGAAAAATGGCCAAAAAGTATCAAGCCATTTTACGTGAAGCATGACCCAAATAATGATAACTTGGTTTTAAATGATGATCTCATTGCCACTGAAAATGGGGGAGAGCTTATCGGCGGGAGTCAGCGTGAGGAAAATGTTCAGGTCCTTAAGCAGCGTATTCAGCACGAAGGTTTACAGCAAGAAGATTATGAATGGTACCTCGATACCCGTCGCTATGGTAGTGTGCCGCATTCGGGCTTTGGTATTGGGCTTGAGCGGACCGTGCGCTGGATTTGTGGGGTCGAGCATGTGCGCGAATGTATTCCGTTCCCAAGAACCATTGGTCGATTAAAACCGTAAATTTTCGATTGTTAGCATATAAAAAGAGGGCACTTGCCCTCTTTTTTATTAACTAAATAAATCACCGTCGTCAGGCGGTGATTGTATTTAAAAGCGTTGCTCTCATTGAATGTCATTATTTCTGTTCTGTTACTTTTTTGTAGGGACAAAAAAGTAACCAAAAACACCATTGAACAAAATGCTTCACTTCGCCACTCACATCGACTCGTCGTCGGTTGGGCGCTGAACTTGGCTACGCTCAAACAGCAGTGCCGATCCTACGGATCGCTCCTCCTCGTCGTGTCGAGTGGCGTCGCTACGCGTATGTTCGAGGTGATTGATGGTGGGTAGTGTCCGCCGTAGTGGATAAAACGAAATCGTTGGCGCGAGAGGCAGTATTTTATGCAGCTTTATACATACCCTGCGGCCTTTGTCGCAAGGTTAGTTTATTTTTGTGGTAATAAAGTAATAAGAGCAATTTCCGGGGGAGTAAAAAGACGAAGAGAAGTACCGGATTCGCCTGCACCTACGCTCGTAAAAATGGGAATAGTGTGCCAAAAGTTAAGGCCGCGATAATAGCCGGTGCCCAGGCGGACATCAACTTGGCCAAGCGGGCCAATGAGCGGCAGCCAGATTTGCCCACCGTGGGTATGCCCGGATAATTCTAGATCCGGGTTTCTTTTTTGGGCTGGCCAAAATAGGACTCCGTCAGGGTTGTGGCTGATCTGAATAAGTGGAATTTTTTCGTCCCAGTTTTTGAGCTGAGTAAAATTATAATTTTTCCGATAGACGTCATCATTGCCAAACAAACAAATAGCTTGCTCGTGAATAGTGGGGCAGACCAGATTGTTGATGAGTAAAGGAATGCGGAGTTCGGTAAAACGTTGTTTGATAAAACTTGATTTGTCCCCGGTAAGCGGTCGGCCATAGTCTCCATAGCCATACTCATGGTTGCCCATGACAGCAAAGACCGGGTATTTTTTGGCGAGTTCTTTGAGAGGTGAGAGGTAGACGGTTTCGTCTTGAGTGGTAGCATTATTGACGATATAATCACCGCCCAACAATACAAGATCTGGATGAAGAGAATTGATTTTTTGGACAATCCTTGCTACTGAAGCGGCTTTTTTTTCGGTACCAACATGGAGATCAGAAATAAAAGCAATGGTGAGTGAATGAGAGAGGGAGGGGATAAGGATGGTTTGGCGATGGATGCGGAGCAAGTTGGGTTCAATGAAACGGGCGTAGAAGAGGGTAAGTATCCCCAGCACGCACAGACTCATAAAAATCCAGGCAATAATTTGGTGGCGCCCTAGAAAAGTGGTGGGATTTTTTTGATCGCGGAAAAATAAATAAAGCAAAATACCGGCAGTGAGGACGAGTCCGTAGAGGGCAACGCTAAAAAAATACATAGTTAGTTGTCAATAAATTGGAAACGAGGAAATGTTTGCCCATCTTTGGTTACTTCTTCCAAAAACTGAGTTTTGGGGCGAATCCAGTATGATGCCTCGCCCAGTGCCTCGCTTTCGTAGAGTGGCTTATAAATGACCATTTCTTCGCCAGTGGCTTCGAGTTTGCCCAGAGCAATGACCTGGTAGAGGTTGCCTTTATAATGGCGATATTTGCCAAGTTTAATAGGGTTCATAAAGAAGTGTTATGTTTTCTATTATAGAAAGAATGTATAAAAAATACAATAAAAATTGGAATGGGTAGATATTTTTGAGTATAATGACGGCGGGTGCCATGAGGCACACCAGGCCAAGAAAAAAAGGAGCGAGAAAATGGTGACGAAAAAGTATAGAAATTTGGGAATCATTTTTTTGGGGTTAATCATTTTGGGCTGGTTGTGCGGCGCGCCAGCCCCGGTGCCGATTCTCCGGATCGAGACCGGGATGCATACCGCGATCATCCAGTCCGTCGCGGTGGATGCGCAGGGGCACTTCCTGGTGACGGCGTCGCGGGACAAAGCCGTCCGCCTTTGGGATGTGCAGACTGGGGAGCTGCTCGCCACCTTCCGCCCGCCGATTGGAGTGGAGAAGGAGGGGATGATGTTCGCGGTCGCGATCACGCCGGACGGGCAGATGGTCGCGGCGGGCGGTGTGACTGCCCCGTGGGGCAAGCATCACAGCATCTATGTCTTCGACCGGACTACTAGAGAGGTGCGCCACCGGCTCGGCGGCCTGCCGGGCGTAGTCTACAGCCTGAAATTTTCGCGTGATGATCAGCGGCTGGCGGCTGCGTTCAGCGATGGTAGCGTTCGCATCTTCGGACGCGACGGCGACGAGCTCGCGGTCATCGTCAACCCCGGCAGCAACGGCGGCTGCACGGGTGTGGACTTCGACGTCCGGGGGCGGCTGGCGACTAGCTGCCTCGACGGCACGGTCCGCCTCTATAACAAGTCGTTCCGGCTGCTGAACCGCCACAAAGTCTTGGTGGATAAGCAGCCCTACACCGTCCGCTTTTCGCCGGACGGGGCGCAGGTAGCGGTTGGTCTCATGGATGCGGCACGGGTGGAGGTGCTCTCAGGGCAAAACCTGGAGCTCCAGTTCCAGCCTGATGTCCGCGGCATGACGGGGGCGGAGGACCTGGTCGCTGTCGCTTGGTCTCGCGATGGTATGCGCTTGTGCGCTAGCGGGAAGTGGGTGGCGGCTGGCCAGTCGCGTATCCGCTGCTGGGCGGGGGTGGGCCAGGGAGCTTATCAAGATCTCGTCGCCTCGAGCGACGCGGTCTATGATCTGGCTTCTCTGCCCAGCGGCCAGATGGTCTTCGGGGCCGGCGATCCGGCCTGGGGCGTGCTGACCAAAGACGGTCAGCTGGCGCACTTCCACGCCCGTACCACCGCCGACTTTCGCAACAACCCGGCCGGGTTGTTGACGAACGAGGATGGTGGACGGGTTCAGTTCGGCTATGCCGCTGGTGGAGCGCTCCCGGCGCGCTTCGCGGTGGAGGAGCGGACCTTGACGCTCGATCCGGCCGCGGATGCTGCTCTGCTCCCGCCGCGCACGACCATCCCTGGCCTCGCTATTTCCGGCCACGAGGTGAACCTCAACGGTCGGAAATTCCTCATCCGGAACCATGAGAATGTGCAGGCGGTGGCGATCGATGCCCAGGCAGAGAAATTTGCCTTGGGAACCGAGCGCTATCTGCGCGTTTTCGATCGGGACGGCAAGCGGCTGTGGGTCGTCGCGGCCCCGGGTGAGACCCAGGCGATCAACATGAGCGGCAACGGCCGGCTGGTGGTGGCCGCCTACGGCGACGGTACCATCCGCTGGTATCGCGCCAGCGATGGCGCTGAGCTGCTGGCCTTCTTCCCGCACGCCGACCGCCAGCGTTGGGTGGCGTGGACGCCGGAAGGCTTCTACGCTACCTCGCCCGGCGGCGAGACGCTGGTTGGCTGGCATCTCAACCGCGGCCCGGACCAGGCCGCCAGGTTTTTTCCGGCGAGCCGCTACAGCGAGCGGTTCCGTAAGCCGGAAAAAATCGCCCGAGCTCTGAAATAGAGTATTCGGGCAGGGGAAACGGCGCGACGGTCCGTTTTTCTTTACCACACTAACCGTCGGTTCTCCGAGAATTTCTTTAGAGGAATTTTTGGAGAACTTTTTAGTTAAATATTTCTAAATAAAAACAATTTGAGGAATAAAATCGTAGAGATTAACTATGTTCCCTCGGTATTGAATTTACCGGAAAATAAAAAAGAAGAATTCATTTCTTCTTTTTTAAATATTATTCAGGATGGTAGATTAAAACTTTTTATTATATTTAAGGTAGTTTTTAGTATTTTTTAAACCAAGTGGTCTTAAAGTAAGGTTTAATTTTGAAAAGGTATCGTTACTGTTTGGCTGGTACCTCTACCCGAAGAAAACCTATCGTTAAATGCTCTAACTACTAAGTTATTGCCGGCAGTTGTAACCACTACAAATGCGCTGGGGTCATTTTGAGGGTTTAAATCAATGCTTATTGAACCGGAAACAGTAGTCAATTTCTTATCATCTCCGTTATACTGATAATAAATTTGGCGGCTTCTCAATATTTTTTCTGCGGATTCGCTTGTGTAATAAAATTTATTATTTCCGCTAGTAATAAAATTCTTAATCGCATCCATTATGTGGTCTTGCAGCAAAAGTCCCCCATTTTCCTTTGTTCCTGTAAGTTGGCCTATTTGTACTCCGTCAGCTAATAAATAGTAGGTTTGTGGTCCTTTTGTTAAATCTTCGTTAATTTTTTTTACACTTAAACCTGGCCATTGTATTTTAAGGGATTCATTTAACGCATGTTCGGCAACAGTTTCTCGCGTTTCTTTAATGGGGTTTTGCTGTGCTTTATCTCTATGATGACGTGCCTCAGCTGTTATAGAGGGTGTGGTAATTCCTAGGCCAACAGCGAGTTGAGCTGCGAGGCCTAACCCTCTTGCATGCTCCGCCAAACGAGTAAGCGCACCTTTGCCTGGTTGTGGATTTAAATTTTCAGGATTTACGCTTATTCCTTCTCTCATATTTTTAAATGATAAAATTAATTAAGATCTTTAGTTGCCGGGAGTCCAAATTTTATTCTCTGCTCTTCGTGTCTTGCAAGACGTTGTAGGTACGCCTCTGCGTCTTTTACCTCTTCAGCAAACGCAGCGATTGCATCTTGGTAAAACTGTTCATGATCCTGGATCTGTGCCCAACGGTTTTACCAACCACTAAAAGCAACGCCATGTCTGGGTTCATTTTTATTCCGGGGTTGATGAATCTTTCCTGCTTTCAAAAGTCTGAGGGCGATTGCCGGACCTTTTTCTCCATGTTCATACCAAGTTCGTTCTTGGTATGCGGGTAAAATATTCTTAATAAAATCTTCTTCTGCGTTCCATTGGCAATCAGTAATTATTCTAGCAATTTCAGCCTCGTCAATTCTTCCAAGTAAAATATCAAGCACGCACATACTAAGACTGTAGCCAATCAAAGTATTTGGTGTTCTTATTCTTTTTTCTAAATCATTTAGACGAGATTCTTCAGGAGAAGACATAGAGAAATGGTGCCCAGAGAGGGAATCGAACCCTCATGATCGTGAGATCGCGGGATTTTGAGTCCCGTGCGTCTACCAATTCCGCCATCTGGGCAAAATTATTTTTGTGTCTATAGATTACCGATTTTTGGTTATTTTGTCAACGTAGTATAATGCTTTAAAGGAAAATGCATATTATGAATCCGCTTTCGTTAGTTCGTGTAGATAAAACAGCTCTTCCCTGGCGTTATCAGGAGGTTTTGTCCGCCAAAGACAACCTTTCCTCTAAAATAGAATTTATACCGATAAATTTTGCTAATCAATACGCTGATGATCGACTTGTTAAAATTGTAGCGATTATTTTTTTAGGAGTTGTGGTTTTTGGTGTTATTTTGGATTTATTACAACATAAAAGTCCGTCTTCGTATTTTACATTTTTTGTCTGCGTAATTTGTGCGTGTTTATTAGGAATAATTTTTTTAGGTATTTCCATTCGCCAAAAAAGCTTGCAGCAAAAAACTTTTTTTTCATTGGATTATAAGTACGGTCTTTATATCTTTAATGACGCCATATTGCTCTATGATACGGAAAATGTGTGTTCTTGGTGGAGTGTTCAATCAATTGTTGGTATCAAGACCGTTGTTACCGGACATAAGCCAGCGGTACGTGCTATATTAATAAGTTATCACGCGGCACCGAATGCGGATTTAGAATACTTTTATTTACCTCAATCTTTGCAAGGATATAGCCATGCTTTAGAAAAAAGACTTAAAGATTGGTATGAGGATTCAAAAAATAAATTTTCTCCTGATAAGTAGCGAACAAAATATACTTTAGGCGTTTAAAAGTTTGTTTTTGTCAGTTTTGTCAACGCGTGATATAATTCTTTGAAACTAAATACATTTTTTGAGGTTTAGGTATTAGTGTTTAGGTTTTAGAAAATTGAGCGTTGCAAACAAATGTATTCGATACCAAATACTTAACACATAATTCGTTATTCATAATTCAAGTTCAATCCCTAATACCTAACCACTGAAACCTGAATACTTGATTCCAGATACAAAATACTAATATCTAAAACCTCAATTAAAAAGTAGATAAATCATTGTTAAAGTTTTTTTAAGGTATGGCCGTTACTATCGCCATTGTCAACCAAAAGGGGGGGGTAGGAAAAACTACTACCGCAGTGAATGTGGCCGCGGCTTTGTCGGAGCTGGGAAAATTTGTGTTGCTTGTTGATCTTGACCCGCAGGGCAATGCGACGTCGGGGGTGGGGATTGAATCCGAAAACCTGGAACAAGGGTTGTATGAAGCTTTGATGGGTCAAATCCCGGTTGCTAAAGTTGTAAAAAATACCGCTCATGAGGGGTTGCGGGTGGTGCCGGCGACAGCAGATTTGGCTGGGGCGAATATCGAGTTGGTGCAGGCTGAGCGCCGCGAGTTTAAACTGCGGGAAACTTTGAGTGAAATTAAGCATGCTTATGATTATATTATTATCGACTGCCCTCCATCGCTCGGCCTACTCACACTGAATGGTCTGATTGCCGCCGACTATGTGCTTATTCCAGTACAGGCCGAATATTACGCGCTCGAAGGCTTGGGGCATCTGCTCAAAACTATTGAGCTCATTCAAAGCCAACTCAAGCCGGATTTGCAGATTTTAGGTTCGGTTTTAACCATGTTTGATGCGCGCAATCGTTTGAGTGAGGAAGTGTTGCAGGAGCTAAACAAATATTTTGCCGAAAATGTTTTTCATACCGTTATTCCGCGCACTGTTCGTTTGGCCGAGGCACCAAGTTTTGGTAAAACGATTTTTCATTATGAAAAAAACGGTAAAGGAGCAAGAGCGTATACAGAATTGGCGCGCGAAATTGTAGATAAATTTGAACACGAATAATTTTAATTATCTTTACGTATGTCTTTAGGGAGAGGTCTTGGCGCGCTTATTCCAGCCGCACCAAAAAAAGAAACACCCGTTGCCGCGAGCACTGTTACGAATGAAGGGATAAAAATGGTGGCGCTAGACAAAATTATGGCCAATGCCGACCAGCCTAGGCAGTATTTTAACGAAGAAGAACTCAATGATTTGGCTCAGTCTATCCGCGAACATGGGATCCTGCAGCCAATTTTGGTGATTGAGAAAAGTCCGAATGCGTATGAGATTGTGGCTGGGGAGCGACGGTTTCGGGCTGCACAGCGAGCCGGTCTTGTTGAAATTCCCGCGATGGTTAAAGATTTTTCGCCACAAAAACAACTGGAAGTTTCGATTATTGAAAATATTCAACGCGCTGACCTGAATCCGATGGAAGAAGCGATGAGTTACCATCGGTTGATAAAAGAATTTGGTCTCACCCAAGAAGAGGTGAGCGCTCGGGTCGGCAAAAGTCGTTCGGTTGTTGCTAATACCTTGCGTCTGTTAACTCTGCCACAAACTATTCAGGAGGCGCTCCGTCATGGCGAGATTAGTATGAGTCAGGGGCGGAGTTTGCTGAGTCTAAAAAATGCCGATGAACAAATGGCGATTTTTTCTTCAATGACCGGCCAAAAAATAACAGTTAAAGAACTTGAGAAAAAAATTGCCACTTTGCCGGGGGCGATGGGGAGAAACCCGGATTTATTGTTTTTGGAAGATCGGTTACGCGAAACACTGGGTGCTAAAGTTGCGGTTCAAGAAAATCGTCAACACAAAGGCTCGATTACCATTCATTTTCATTCGCGTGAAGAACTTAATGAACTGATGAAAAAAATAATTAAATAATTTGGGAATGTCCTAGATAAAGGTAGTAAATTAAATAGCCTTGTTTTTTGCAAGGCTATTTAATTTAACCGTCGCCCTCGTCTATATCGCCGTCTGGTGACGGTAAATCCATCTGTATTGTATCGTTATATCGAGGGGCAGAACGGTTAAGTTTCCTATAAAAGTCTGTCCAGGTACGGCAACCTTCCATCAAAAACATCTCATTTTCCAACAATCTTTTCAATTCTGGGGTACCATAGTCGGCTGTAAAAAACTGGTGGTGCTTTTTACCACGGTTACCAGTTGTTAGCCTGGGATTTTTCTCTTTCAACGCTTTAAGCACACCAGGCGCAAGACGCTTATAGATGAGATCATTAGTCCAGTGGCTTATAAAAACGTATGCTCCTATTCCTAACTTAGCACCGGGAGAAACGGTTAGGTTGGCAGTGGAGCTGGTTCGTGACAGGATTGTTGACGATACTAATTTGGAACAAATTTGCCCCGGGATGGCTAGTTATAAAGTAGAAATGATAGGAGTACCGTTTCGATATGTTTCCCAGGCAGACGGAACAGTCATGCCAATGGCCGAAGGAAAAGATCAAAGACGGATAACAGAAACGTATGGGGTCGGAAGTTTTTAGGACAGTTTTCGTTTAAGAGGTCGTTGCGTAAAGCCTGGGTAAGGCTAAAATAAAAATACTCTGATTACTATCAGAGTATTTTTATTTACATTATTTTTTCTTGGGGAGAATTTTTTTGATCCAGTTGGTGAGGGGAGAATTTTTTTTGACGCTGTCCCGGATACGGGATTTGGCCATGTGGGTTTTTACAAATTTTATCCAGTCCGCATTGGGTTTTTTGCGATTTTTATCGGTAATAATCTCGACAATGTCGCCGCTTTTGAGAGGTGTATCAAGGCTGACCATTTGTTCGTTGACCCGAGCGCCGCTGCATTGATTACCGATGTCGGTATGAATATGATAGGCAAAATCAACCGGGGTGGCATTTTCCGGCAAGTCGATAACATCGCCTTGGGGGGTAAAGGCGAAAATACGGTTCTGGAAAAAATCGAGCTTTAGGTCTTCGAGATCAGACATGTTTACCAAAATATCTTTTTGGATACGGGCTAATTCTTTAGCCCAGCCAATATCACGGGCTGGAATAAGTCGGCTACCTTTTTCATCATAGAGCCAGTGCGCGGCCACACCGAATTCAGCTTCGTTATGCATTTCTTCGGTGCGGATTTGAAATTCCACAATTTTGCCTTTATCGCCCAAAATAGTGGTGTGCAGAGATTGGTAGCCGTTAGGTTTGGGTTGGGCGATATAATCTTTTATTTTTCCGGAAATGGGCCGCCAAAGTTTGTGTATGATGCCGAGTGCCGCATAACAATCGGCAATATTTTTAACAATAATGCGAACAGCTAAGATATCGTGGATTTTATCAGCTTGCCAATCCTTTTTTTGTAATTTTTGGTAGAGACTGTAGAGCTGTTTTTTTCGACCATAAACACTGAGGTAGCCAACGCGATTTTCTTCTAAACCATGCTTGAGTTTGGTCATGATTTCGTCGATATAGCTTTCGGTATCGGTGAGGGTTTGATCGCGAATTTGTTTGGTTTTAGCAAATTCTTTGGGCTGGAGATGCATAAAAGAAAGATCTTCGAGCATGCCTTTAAATTCACCCATGCCCAAACGATTGGCGATGGGGGCAAAAATTTCTAAACTTTCAAGCGCGATGCGCTCACGTTTTTTTTCCGGCAGAGCGTCGAGGGTAAGTAGATTGTGGGTGCGGTCGGCAAATTTGATGATCATAACGCGCACATCTTCGGCCATGGCCATAAACATTTTGCGCAAATTTTCGATATAGCGCTCCATGCCCCGGTATTTGAGTTTGCCAAGCTTGGTGATGCCGCGTACCATGGCAGCAATATCTGGTCCGAAGTTTTTTTCGATTTCTTCGAGGGTAACGGCTGTGTCTTCGGGAACATCGTGGAGGAGGGTGGCGATAATAATATCGGTGTCGATTTTCATGGTGGCGAGAATATAACTCGCGGCTAACGGATGGGCAATATAAGGCTCGCCGGATTTGCGAAATTGTCCGGCGTGGGCGGTAGCTGCAAAATTATAGACAAGCCGAAGGTAATCCGCGTCTACCTGAGGTTTGTATTGTTGTATTTTTTTGATGAGATCTTCGATAGTCAGATTGGTGGGAATGTTAAGGTTGTGGGGCATATGGTTAAAACTTCTTATTACTATAGTCTATTTTGTTTATCTCGACAATAAATGGGAGAGAACAAACCCTCTTGGGCTGCGGATGATTTTTTGCTATAATGAGCATATATGGTACAAATGCAAAATTATCAAGATCCGAGTGGTGAGTTTGGCAATCGAGAGCTCAAATACAGTTTTTGGTATGTGCGCAATACACTGTTTTTTTATCGATTGATAGTAGGTGTACTGGTGGTGCTGGTCAGTGCGACATGGATATTTTCACTGGTTCGTTTCGGTGCTTATCTTCTTAACTTGCCTCAAGAAAAGCAGCAGATGATGCGGTTAAAAACCTTTGTGAATTATGCTAAAATAAACCAAAATTTGGCGCCCCAAGCGCTCAGCGTCGATGCGACAACTGCTTTTGCAAGTGGGGTGGGAAAATATGATATTATTTCGCAGCTAGCCAACCCAAATCCGCGTTTTTTAGTAAAGTTTGATTATTATTTTACGGTTGACGGACAAAATACTCCGGTTCAAAGCGGGTTTTTACTGCCCAGGCAAAGTAGTGTGGTAGGATTTTTTGGCTATACGCAGAGCGTGCCAACTGATACGCAGCTGGTGTTGCGCAATTTTGTTTGGGAACGTATTTCTACTCACAAGATTCTTAATCTGGCCAATTGGCAGGCAAGCCGGCTCGATTTTGTGGTGGCCGACTTTACTTTTGTGCCGCCAGAGAGTGTGGAGGCGGCAAGTGCTGCGGCCGTGCAGTTTACGCTTACCAATAATACGCCGTATGGTTACAAAACGGCGCATTTTTATGCGGGTTTATATCGCAATGATGGGTTGGTGGGGGTGATTCCATTTCAGGTGGATAACTTTTCTTCGCTTGAAGCACGGCCAATTGATCTGCGCAGTTTTGCTGACAATCTTTCGGTAGACGAGGTTCGAGTTTTTCCAGCTGTTAATCTTTTTGACCAGAATGTATACCTGCTGCCAGACAAGCAGTAAGATTTTGGGTATTAGTATTCAGTATTTAGGTTTCAGTGATTTAGTTTTTAGGTATTAGGGATGAGCTATGAGCTGAGAGCTTTGAGGTATTGAATTTGAATTATGTATTAAGTATTTAGCTGTGAGCTTTTAGCTGGGAGCTGTGAGGAAACTTGCCGTCGATTGTTTTCATGCCCGGCAATAGGTAGGTCACTTCATTCCTAACTATGACAAGGAGTAAAAAAGTTTAAGTCTAACAGCTAAAAGCTTAAAAAATGTATTTTAATATCTTTTTAATATCAAATAGGTGATACACAATGGGTTTGCTAGTTTAGCGGTATGTTCCATTTTTCTTTTAAAAAATTTTCATCGCGCAGTTTTGATTGGATTTTGATGGGGGCGGTTTTGTTGTTGGTGAGTATGGGTTTTGAGGCTATTTATAGCGTTGATTTGTCGCGTGGAGCTGATTTGAATTTGGTAAAAAAACAATTAATCGCTTTTTTTATCGGCATTATTGCGATTGTGGTGATGAGTCAGGCTAATCGGCATACGTTTCGCTCGCTCGCTAAGGCTTGGTATGTGGTGGGTATAGGGCTGCTCGTAGCCGTGCTTATTTTTGGTACCAATATTCGCGGCACTAAGGGGTGGTTTGTGCTCGCTGGTTTTTCGATCCAGCCCGTAGAAATTATGAAAATCGGACTGATCGCCCTACTTGCTTATATTGTATCCAATTTTGGTCGACGGTTTGAAGAACCCTTGTTTTTTTTTGGTACCGGGATAGTAACGATTGTGCCCATTTTACTCACTCTTTTGCAACCAGACCTGGGTTCGGCGGCTTTGCTTGGTGCGATTTGGTTTGTGATGATTTGCCTGGTCGGGGTGCGCAAACGATCCATCTTTTTACTCCTGGGCGTGCTTGGTGTGCTGAGTGTAGTGGGGTGGAATTTTGTTTTTAAGCAGTATCAAAAAGACCGCATTTTAGACTTTTTGGATCCAAAAAAACATGCGGCTACCAGCGGGTATAATCTGAACCAATCAATTATTGCTGTCGGGTCTGGGAATTTTTTTGGCAAAGGGTTGGGATTTGGCAGCCAAAGCCAACTGCGTTTTTTGCCGGAAGCGCAAACGGATTTTGTGTTTTCGGTGATTGCCGAAGAAATGGGTTTTGTAGGTGTCTGTGCCCTGCTTTTTTTGTATGCCGTTATACTGTGGCGGCTGATTGTGATTGCGCAAGAAGCGGATAATGATTTTACGGTTGCCAGCGTGATGGGTATTGCCACATTGCTGTTGAGTCAGATAGTAGTTAATTTGGGTGCAGATGTGGGTCTCTTGCCTATTACCGGAGTTACCTTGCCGTTGGTAAGTTATGGCGGTTCATCTCTCTTGGTCAATTTACTCATGATCGGGATAGTGCAGGGAATGGTGGTCAAAAGATATTAGATGTGAAAAACGAATAATGAATTAAGAATTAAGTATGTGGTATCTAGTATTTTTACCTAATAATCGGCGTTTCTATCCTGTCATTGCGAAAAAGAAATACGACGACGTGGCAATCCCCCGGTGTAAGAAAAAATAAAGTTTGACGCTTTAAAAGAGTCGGTTTTAATCCAGGGGATTGCTTTGCACTTCGTTCCTCGCAATGACAGTGTGCACAAGTTCGTCTCTAAAAATTAGTACCTAACCACCAATACCTGAAATCTTAATACATAATACTTTCTTCATAATTCGTAATACATAATTCATTATTCCCGCCTATCAACCATATGGATTTTAAAATTGTTTCAAACTATAAACCCGACGGCGACCAGCCGCAGGCGATCGACACGTTGGTGGACGGTCTGAATAAAGGTTTTAAAAAACAAACCCTGCTTGGCGTCACCGGATCTGGTAAAACATTTACTATGGCGAATGTTATCGAGCGCACTCAGCTCCCAACGCTTGTTATTGCTCATAATAAGACACTTGCCGCCCAGCTTTGTAATGAGTTCCGGGAATTTTTCCCAGATAACGCGGTGGAGTATTTTGTGAGCTACTACGATTATTATCAGCCGGAAGCCTATATTGCCCACTCCGACACGTATATCGAAAAAGAAGCGCAGGTGAACGAAGAAATTGACCGTTTGCGCCATGCCTGCACCCAGGCTATTTTATCCCGCAACGATACGATTATTGTGGCTTCGGTATCCGCGATTTATGGCTTAGGTTCTCCTAAAGATTATAAAGAAACCGTGCTGTCTATCCAGGTTGGGCAACCTATCGACCGTCGGGAATTTTTGGAAAAACTCATTAGTATGCAGTTTGAACGCACCAATGCTGATTTAAAGCGCGGTAGTTTTCGCTTGGTTGGGCCAGTGCTCGAGATTATGCCGGTGAACGAAGAAATAATTTATCGCATTGAAATGAGTGCCTATGTCGATCGTATTGAACTGATTGATCCGGTAAGTCGAAAGTTTTTAACGGTCGCGCAGTACGCCGGATTTTTTCCAGCCAAACACTATGTGGTTGGGGCCGAAGCGCGCGAACGGGCGTTTAAAAGTATTGAAAAAGAGTTGAATGACCAACTGGAAGTGTTTAATCGCGAGGGGAAAGTGCTCGAATACGAACGCCTCAAGCGCCGGGTGCGTTATGACCTCGAAATGATTGCTAATATTGGTTATTGCAACGGCATCGAAAATTATTCGCGACATTTTGAAGGTCGCGCGGCTGGTGAACCGCCCTACACGCTGCTTGATTATTTTTGTCATGACTCAAGAAAATTTTTAACGATTATTGATGAATCCCATGTTACGCTGCCGCAGATCCGTGGTATGTACAACGGCGATCGCGCCCGCAAAGATACGCTGGTTGAGCATGGTTTTCGTTTGCCGAGCGCGCGCGACAATCGACCGCTTACATTTCCAGAGTTTAACGCGCGCGTCCAAAATATGCTCTTTGTGTCCGCTACACCCAGCGAATACG
>CAYOFO010000018.1:0-22842 GCA_964403325.1 uncultured Gammaproteobacteria bacterium
GGAAAACTTGGATTTTGGTGTTGAAATCGCGAACATTGCCATTGTAAAAACGGCGGGAAGCTTGAATTTTGTTTTCGGTGTCAGCGAGTTCATCTTGGAGTTGGAGGAAATTTTGACTGGCTTTAAGTTCCGGATAGTTTTCGGTAACAGCAAAGAGAGTTTTGAGGGTGCCGCTGAGCTGGTTTTCGGCCGCTTGTTGGTCGGCAAGCGTGGCTTTTTTGTCGCCATGCAGAGCCATGGCCGCCGTACGGGCCTGGGTAAGCTGCACGAGTGTGTCTTTTTCGTGGGTCATGTAGCCTTTCACAGTTTCTAGAAGGTTGGGAATAAGATCATAGCGTCGTTTCATTTGGACATCAATATCGCTATAGGCTTCGTCGACCTGATTGCGAGAGCGTATGAGGCCGTTATAGGTGGCAATAAAGTAAATGGCAACTATTGCTAAAACAGCTAAAACAATGTAGACTACTGGCATATTTGTGCTTAATAAAGAATAAAATTCTAAGCTCAATTTAGCACGTTTTTTAGTCGCAAGCAAGTTTTTTATGTTCACACTTCTGGTTTTTATTGCGGTTTTGGCAGTTTTGGTTATTTCTCATGAATTTGGTCATTTTATTACGGCCCGTCGAGCTGGTATGAAGGTCGATGAATTTGGATTTGGTTTTCCGCCGCGAATATGCGGAGTGCGCAAGCTATATAAAATTTCTGATCGTCGACAAGTGCGGTGGCAAAAGGTTTGGGGGAGTAAAAATATAGAAGAATTAGCCATCCCCGAAGGATACAGAGCCGGTACGTTGTATTCGGTTAACTTGCTACCCTTGGGGGGTTTTGTAAAAATTAAAGGCGAAGATTCTGCGGCACAGGGCGGGCAAGATAACGATAGTTTTGCGAGTAAACCAGCTTGGAAAAAAGCACTGGTCTTGATAGCGGGTGTAGGCATGAATATACTCATCGCTTTTATTTTTTTAAGTTTAAGTTTTGGAATTGGTTCGCGCCAGCCCTTGGATGAGTCGACGGATATGCGTTATGTGCACAGTCGTTTTGTTGAAGTAGAGCAATTGGTGCCGGGAATGCCGGCGCAGGCAGCGGGTATACGTATTGGTGACCGTATTACTCAGCTTGATAACATAGTAAATCCACGCTTAACGCAGCTGCAAGAGTATGTAAATGCTCACAAAAATAGTCCCATCAAGGTAACAGTGAGTCGTTTAGACAAGCAAGAGATAATAATGGTGCAGCCGATGGTTTACCCCGAAACCGGTAAAGCTGGGCTTGGTATCAGTATCGCTGAACTGGGCACAGTGCAGTATCCGTGGCAGTTAGCGCTTTACCATGGGGTAGTAAGTACGGCGCTTGGCCTCAAGGGTATTTTTATTGGTTTTTTTAGTTTATTGAAAGGTTTGGTGGTGGGTAATGGCGTGGGCGCCGATGTCGCCGGTCCAGTGGGGGTAGCGGTCATGACCGGAAAAGTAGCTCGTTTGGGAGCGGTTTATTTACTGCAGTTCATGGCTTTACTATCGCTTAATTTAGCGGTCCTCAACATCTTGCCGATTCCGGCGCTCGATGGCGGACGACTCTTGTTTGTCATTATAGCCGCAATTATGGGTCGTCCGGTCACACCAAAAATTGAACAGGCAGTGCATGGGATAGGGTTTTTACTCCTCATGGGTTTGGTATTGTTGATTACCTTGCACGATGTAGGACATTTTTGGGGTGCCATCAGTGGATTTTTTAAGCGTATAGTATAATTTTATGGATGCTGTAAAAAAAGAAGATCCTTCGGTATTGAAGCGCATTCCAGAAGAATCTGGTTTTATAGAAAAATTATTTGTAGATTTTGACGATTTGGTAACAAGTTATTTCGCACTGACAGCAAGCGCCGCCCAAATGCCAGACAAAAGATCGGTAGCTGCATTGCTTGATACATCGGATTCAGCTCTATTTTTTTGGCAAATGGCGCAGGATGAGCTAGATCAGCCGGCGCAGCCACCAAACGATCCGAGTAAACATCAAGATGCTTTAAACATTGAGCTCAACGATCGATTGCGAGCCAGGTTTTTGGCTCAAGGATATAATGTGGGTCAATATCGAGAGTTTTTAGCAGCTTTGATTAATTCATAAGTTTTTAGAATATTTTACGTATGCGTTCTCAACTGGAACAAATCGAACAGCAGGTACGTGCGCAATTGGGGGAAGTGCGTGAAATGGTTGGTCTCGAAAATTTGGAAAATAATATAATGGGAAGAAAAAATGGGCTTTTAACAGAGGTGTTGAAAGGTTTAAAAAGCCTGGAAGAACAAGAAAGAAAAGTCGTAGGGCAATATGCCAACGAAGTAAAACAGCGGATTGAGAGTTTATTTGTCGCAAAAAAAGCTGAATTACAAACTTGGTTGTGGGCCGAGCAGTTAGCAACAGAAAAAGTTGATTTAACACAGCCGGCTTTGCCACTCAAAGATTTTGGACACTTCCATCCCAATACTTTGGTACAGCGTGATCTGGAGGATTTTTTTGAATCCCTGGGTTTTATTATTGGTGATGGGCCAGAGCTGGAGAGTGATTTTTATAATTTTACCGCTGTTAATATTCCAGAAAACCATCCGGCGCGCGACATGCAAGATACTTTTTATATCAAAGACCATGCCAACTGGGTGATGCGGACTCATACTTCGTCGGTGCAGGTGCGGGCTATGCAAAAATATGGCACACCGCTACGTATGGTCGTGCCAGGCAAATGCTTTCGCAACGAAGCGACGGATGTGCGTCATGAGCACACATTTTATCAACTAGACGGACTAGTTGTGGATAAGAATATTAATTTTAGCCATTTAAAAGGTATGCTTGAGATGGCGGTCAAACATTTGTTCGGCGAAGCTACTGAATTGCGTTTGCGGCCGAAATTTTATCCGTTTGTAGAGCCGGGCGTGAATGGTGAAGTAACGTGTTTCCTTTGTAAAGGAAAAGGTTGTCGGCTGTGTAAAAATTCCGGTTGGCTCGAGATAGTGGGAGCTGGCATGGTACATCCGAATGTTTTAAAAGCTGGGAATATTGATCCAAATATTTATAGTGGTTTTGCTTTTGGTTTTGGTCTTACTCGTCTCGTGATGCTCAAGTATGGTATTGAGGATATTCGTCTCCTCGAGAGCGCGGATATGCGGTTTTTGGAACAGTTTTAATAAAAATATGGCTGAATCAGAAAAATCTGAAGAGGATCTCGTAGAAGAGTATTGTCGAGAGTTTTTTCATCCGAGTTATCTAGAATTACTAAGCGAACGCATTAAAGCTGCTATTAAATTAGGGGATTTGATCAATAATAATCAATCTGTTTTTCAAGATTATTTTGATTTACCAGAAATTCGAGCTCAGTTAGCTCAAGGGTACGAAGACGAGGTTGAGGTTGGTGAATACTCACCTGAACTTCTGGATCAAGCTATACAGCGAGAAAAGATATTTGGTCAAAAATTAATTCGAGCTACTGTAGAATGGTGCCGGTTAGCAGGACAAAAGAATCGAAAACATCTCATTTTATTTGATCTAGATTTAACTTTGTTGATGACGTTGCCACGATCTTGGGTTCCAATTCATCTGTTTCGTGAGCCTCGACCACGAGCTGTAATTGATGTACTGGTTTTTTTAAAAAGGAAATTTCCAGATGTAGAGTACGGTATCTCTAGTAGTAAAGAATCAGCTTTTATGGTTAATTATTTATTAAATCCCAAAGGTACGATGGGTAAATATGCTAATTTATTTTCAAGTTCAAAAATTTTTTCAGCGTTGGAAACTCGAATAGACAATCGTTTATTGGGTATTTTATCTTCTGAACAGCTTAAGATGCAGACAAATTTATTATCTCGATTTTTTCGTCCAGTTTCAGCGGGTAAGGTAGCCACTTTTTTAAATGAAACAAATCAAGGTGATCTCAATGATGATCGTACAGTATCTTGGGTAGATGATGAGGACGATATTAACGACAAACTAAAAGGAGAATTAGGCAAAAATTTTTTGTACGTTGGTGATTGTACCCCAGTAGGTTAATTTGATTAAAGTTTAGAATAAATTTAAAAAATATGCTCATCTCATTCAATTGGCTCAAACATTATGTTAGTTTGCCCGACTCAGTTTCGGCTGAAGAAGTGGCGGAAAAATTGAAGCTGGCTACCGTTGAAGTAGAAAAAATTGAACATTTGGGAAAAAATTTGGAGAATGTTGTGGTCGGAAAAATTCTAAAAGTAGAACCACATCCGAACGCTGATCGGCTTAAGGTGTGTAGTGTTGATGTGGGCAATGAAACTTTGAGTATAGTTTGTGGTGGTAGTAACGTGGCAAATGGCATGAAAGTGGTGGTGGCCAAGCTGGGCGCGAGAGTGCTCTGGCACGGCCAAGGCGAGCCGGTAGTAATGGAAAAAACCGCTATTCGCGGCGTAGAATCAAGCGGTATGATCTGCGCGGCCGATGAAGTGGGGGTGGGCGAGCAATTTCCCAAAAAAGACGACAAAGAAATTGTGGATCTAACACACCTCCCCGCGAAACCCGGTACTGCGCTCGCGGTCGCGCTTGGACTCAGTGATACGGTTTTTGAAATTGATAATAAATCTTTGTCGAATCGGCCGGATTTGCTTGGTCACTATGGCCTGGCGCGCGAAGTTGCGGTTTTGTACAACCGGGAAGTAAAGCCTTATGACGCACCGGTTTTTAAAGAAGATAAACAGATAAAAATTGAGGCGAAGCTTGGGGTTAAGGCCGAGGTGTCACGCTATATGGCGGTCGCGCTCACTGGTATTGCGGTAAAGGAATCACCAGCCTGGTTAAAAGCTAAGCTTGCAGCCGTGGGGGTGAATAGTGTTAATAATGTTGTTGATGTTACTAATTATGTGATGCTTGATCTGGGTCAGCCTTTGCATGCTTTTGATGCCCGGGCAGTGATGCGAGATGGAGCATCGGTCGCAATTCAGGTGCGGCTGGCTGCGGATGGTGAAGAGTTGGTGACACTCGACAACGAACAAAAAAAATTGGATCCGGGAGTCTTGGTAATTGCCGATGAGCGTCAGCCAATAGCTCTCGCGGGTATAATGGGCGGTAAGGATAGTGGGGTGCACAATGAAACTCAGGCTATCGTGCTTGAAGCAGCCTGTTTTGAAGCAGCAGCTATTCGTCGCGCCAGTGCTCGTACACATACTCGTACTGATGCGTCAATGCGTTTTGAAAAAAGTCTTGATCCGAATTTGTGTGAATTAGCTCTCAAAAAAGCAGTACAATTAATTATCGAAATGTGTCCGCAGGCCAAGGTGGCGAGTCCAACCATAGACCTGTATCGTGCATCAATCAAACCAAAAACACTCACTTTGCCAACGTCATTTTTTGCCGATAAAATCGGTGCAGTGGTAGATATGAAAGCGGCGTTGAAAATTTTGGAACGACTCGGGTTTGTGGTGGAAGAAAAAAAGACCAGCTGGAAAATTACCGTTCCCACCTGGCGAGCCACCAAAGATATTGAAATTGCCGAAGATGTGGTAGAAGAAGTGTTGCGGTTCATAGGTTTTAAAAATATTCCTCCGACCTTACCACAGTTTGCCTTAGCTGCTTTGCCTAAGAATAGGTTGCTTGATTTAAAAAGAATAATGCTTGACGTGGCTGTGCAGGAATTTGGTTATAGCGAGGTGTATAATTATTCTTTTATTTCCGCTGAAAGTTTACAGCGCTTTGGTGAAAATACAGATAATTATATTGAGCTCAGCAATCCACTGGCTAAGGATCGGCCGTTTTTGCGCCGTAGTTTAAGCGTATCTTTGCTCGAAAGTGTTATTAAAAATAATGATCGTTTTTCTACCTTGCGTTTGGTGGAAATGGGACAAGTGTACCTAAAAGAAGAAGCTGGCGCACGAAGTGGTACTCAAAGTGATGAACTTTTGCCCTCTCAACCTACGCTATTTAGTTTAATTTATACTCAAAAGAAAGAGCAAAATCCCTGGTTTGCGGTTCGGTGTCTACTAGAGCGTATGGCCCGTCAAGCTGGCTTTAGTTTTTCTTTGCAGACGGTAGTAGAAAAAAAATCACTCCATCATCCTGGGCGCGTAGCGGCCATTGTGGTCCAAGAGCAAATGGTGGGTACTGTCTACGAAGTTCATCCCGCCATTTTGGCAGCTTCCAAGATAGAGCAAAAAGTGGCAATTTTGGAACTCAATCTGACGCTCCTTTCTTCTACGGTGGGTGATGTGCCCTCGGCTTACCATCCACTCTCACTCTTTCCTCAGGTAGAGCGGGACATAGCCTTTACAGTAAAAGATAGCGTGTCTCATGCTGAGCTGGTAGAAACTATCTCAGGCGATCCGCTCCTGCAGAAGGTTGAGCTGTTTGATGTCTATACCGGCGAGCATATTCGTACTGGCTATAAAAGCATGGCCTACCGTCTTACTTTTGCGGTGCCGGATCGCACCCTTACGACTGCCGAAGTAGAGCAGGCCTATACAAAAATTATTGATCGTTTAACTGAGCGCTTTGCTATTGAGGTGAGAGTTTAGGATTGGTATTTTGCCTGTTACCTTTAATAAAGCAACAAGTTTGTGCTATTGATGGTTTTGTAGTATTGTAACTGTAGTTTATTTTTATCTCCTGCGCTCAAGCAGTAATTCAAAAATATGCTCGAAAATTCTAAAGATATTTTGTATGGAGTGCTGGCTGTTTCAGTATTGGGGGTGAGTGCTTTTTTTTGCGTTGCCTTATTTTATGTCATCCGCATCCTAAAAAATACGAGTGCCATGGTAGATGAAATGACGGAAAAAGTTCAATATTTGGCGTCACTCGTTGATGGGGTGCGGGAAAAAGTAGACCAAGTATCATCTTTACTCAGTCTGGGTGTAGGGGGGATGGTCAAAAAATTTGTGAGCAAAAAAGCCGAAGAATTGGTGGAAGAGGGAACTGAGAAAATTTCTGACACAGCTAAAGAAGCAGTGAGTCGGGCGGTCGCTACGACGGCCGAAAAAATGAAAAAAGCTAGCAAAAAAGTAAAATAAATTTCTATAAAACATAAAACCTGCGCTAGAGGCGCAGGTTTTATGTTTTATGCGGTAAAAGAGAGATTATTTGGTTGTCATGATACTGAACTGAGCCATGACTGGTTCGCGGTTAATGGATACCGGGTTATCGATTCCGGGAGGGAATTCAAATTTGCCTTTTTTGCCTTTGTCGCTATGGAGCATGGCAAAAAGTTTGGGGGTGATGTCTTTGGGCCGATCGATCGTTACAGCCACGCCTTTATTAAGACCTTTTTTGACGGCTGCGTGACCAATAACCATGCTGGGGGTGTCTTCGAGGCTTTGATGGAGCACAATCCAGCCATCGGTAGGAGAATATAATTCACGCACTACTACAGTATTTTTAGTCACCGATTGACTGAGGGCTTTGACATAAGGAATGGGGGGAGTAGCTTTTTTGACCGTAGCCGCCTGGCCAACCAAAGGAATGATATTGAGAGTGCAGAAGACCAGAAAAGCGCTTATTTTTAGGGAATTTTTCATAGAAAAAAATTAAAAATAACCTTTTCATCATAGCATCTTTTAGTTTTAAAAGCAAGATGGCTCTCCAAACAAAAAACTCTTCCACCGGGGAAGAGATGTGGTGCGCTCAGATGGACTTGAACCATCGACCCCTGCCTTATACGAGGTATAAGCCGTTTGTTCGCTCAGAAAAATTGTGGGCATAGATGGACTTGAACCATCGACTTCCACCTTATAAGGGTGGCGCTCTAACCAACTGAGCTATATGCCCGGAAAACCCACATTTATTCTTCGCTCACTTACTGCTTATAAGGGCAGTGCTCTAACCACTGAGCTATGGGCGCGCGTAATGGAGGCTATTATAGCGAAGACGTTGTTTTTTTTCAAGAGCCGTATTTGAAAAAGATGCTCATTTTTGGTACAGTAAACAGGTAATTTTTCAACTATGAATATTGTCATTTTGTGCGGAGGAGTGGGTACTAGACTTTGGCCGCTCGGAAGAAAACATAGTCCTAAACAATTTTTTCCTATTTTAAGCAATAAACCCTTGGTGAGGGAGACGTATGATCGGTTTGTAAAGGTGTATGGTAAAAGTAGTATCTTTTTTTCGGTTACTAAAGACTTGTTGCCTTCATTAAAAGAAATATTTCAAAATATTCCAGATCGTCAATTTATTGTGGAGCCAGATCGGCGTGATACAGCTCCGGCTATAGGGTATGTCGCATCAGTACTCTCGCTGCGCGCGCCGCACGAGCCAGTGGTTTTTTTGCCATCGGATCATTTTATTGGGAATGAAAAATTATTTTTACAATGTTTTAAGATAGGAGAGGAGTTGGTTCGGAAAACCGGAAAATTGGTGGATATTGGAATTAAAGCACTGTTCCCGAGCACAGTGCTTGGGTATACTAAAATCGGCTCAGTTTATTCTAAAAAAGGAAAAGTATGGGTGTATAATTTTTTGGGACATACGGAAAAGCCGGATATTGATACGGCCGCTAAGTATTTGGCACAAGGAAACTATCTGTGGCATGGCAGCTATTATATGTGGACGCCAGAAAAATTTTTAGAAGCAATCGCTAAGTACCAGCCTAAAATGTATGAAACTTTGACGGAAATGAAAAAGGCGATGCTGGCCAAGAAAAAAACCGCCATTGTAGGACTTTATAATAAGCTTGAAAAAATCTCGTTTGATTATGCTGTTACCGAGCGGCTTGATCCAAAAGATGTGCTTATTATTCAAGGAGAATTTGGCTGGAGTGATATCGGGGCATGGGATGTGCTCTACGAACAATTTAAAAAGCAAGCAGATAAAAATGGTAACGTGATTAAAGGTGAGAGTATTACGATGGAAACAAAAAATTCACTTATTTTTGGGCAACCAAAAAAAATCGTAGCAACTATTGGTTTGGAAAACATAATCATTGTTGATACGCCGGATGCTCTCTTGGTTTGCAGTAAAAGCAAAGCACAAGAAGTAAAAAAAATATTGATAGAGTTAGAAAAAAAAGGAAAGAAGAAGCTTTTATAAACTACTTATGTCTTTTAGCAAAAAATGTATCGTCGTCTTGTGTCTCATTCTTGCCATTGTTGGTGTGCGTTTTGTTTACAATAAATACCAAGCTCGTGAGGCACGCATTGAAGCTGTGCGAATCGCAGCCGCGGCCAAGCGCGAAGAAGTTACGCTTACGATTATTCCCGGATGGACGTTGCGTCAAGTGGCGGATTATTTGGTGTTAAAAGGCTTTGCGACTACTACGAGAGATGTCTATGCTCTGACAGGTGAGCCGGCTATGTTAAGGTCGCGACAAGCTGGGCCGCCATTTCCCAGTGCTATGGATGGGTTGTATTTTGTTGAGCGTAAACCAGACAATCTCTCGCAAGAGGGGTATCTGGCACCAGAGACCTACCGAGTTTATCGCAATGCGTCGCTACTTGAAGTGGTGCAGAAACTGTTAACCCAGAGAAATAAAGAATTAGAAACAATTTTTCCAGGTCCCACGGAAAAAACCGCACCTTTTTTGGATGGAAGATTTTCTGATGTTAGCTATTTGGAAATAATGACGATGGCAAGTATTATTGAAAAAGAAACTCGTGCGGATGAAGATCGGTCATTGGTAGCAGATATTTTGTGGCGCCGGTATGAAAAAAAATGGGCGCTGCAGGTTGATTCGAGTGTCCATTATGCGGTTGATAGAACCGGAGATGTGTTTACGACCGCCCAAGAAAGAACAGTTTTGTCGCCCTGGAATACCTATAAATATCCAGGACTCCCGCCTGGGCCTATTTGTAATCCAAGCGTAGAATCAATTAAGGCAGCCTTAAACCCCGAGAAAAATTCGTATTGGTATTTTCTCACTGGTTCAGACGGGAAAATGCACTATGCGAGAACTTTAGAAGAGCACAATGCGAATCGGGCGAAATACCTATAAACAATCATTTAAGCTATGTTTATGAGTGCTGTTGATGTGCGGGAAAACCTTACTGCTCAGTCCCATCTTGATGAAAGAATGGCTCGTACAGAATGGGAACGAGATTTAGTTCGATTTTGGAATCAAGGAAATGTAGATTTTAAAAATGAGGATCGTGAAAATCCAGGTGTTTACTTTCCGTCTAGCGCTGAAGCTGAGTCAGTTGCAGTTTTGTCTGGTCTTGTTCCGAGTAGCGTATTCCTTTTTTCTGGAGAAGAAATAAGTGTTGGTTGTATGTTTGTTTGTAAGGCCGGAACCATCCTAACAAGTCAAATGATTCGCAATGGAACGAGTAAATGTTTTGTTGTTGCTGCGCTTGATCAAGAATTGGCACAAAAAAATTTACATAGATTGATCAAACCTTTTAGGCTGCCTTTTTTTGAGGATGATATAGAAGGTTTTGTTTTTCCACCAGACGATGATCTGCGCATTACGATAATTGTACCGCCGGATGTGGAGGTAAAAACTTTGGCCGCTCGAGCAAGAGATCAAGCCTTGCTGCTGTCAAAAAAATTAGGTGGAGGAGGTATATGGATGCACAAGTGTGACTTTGTTATTATGACTCAGTTTTTTGCCGACCCAAATTGGGCATCGACTAGTGTAAATGAATGGCTCGAACACAATGTGGTTTATAAAACTTTTGGTCATAAAGAGCTATGTTAACCTGTGATTTTGATTACTTGCTTCCGCCGGAACTTATTGCTCAAACTCCAGTCGAGCCAAGGGATTCGTCTCGGTTGATGGTGGTAAATAAAGAAAAACAGACAATTGAGCATCGTCGGTTTTTTGATATTATTGATTATTTGCAGCCAGGTGATTTATTGGTGTGGAATAATTCTAAGGTTTTTAAAGCGCGGCTCTTCGGGAAGATTAAAGCCGACGATGTGGGTTCTGAAAAAATAGTGGAGATTTTTCTCGTTCGCCCGACAGAAAATAAACATATTTGGAAAGCATTGGCTAAACCTGGGCGAAAATTAAAGACCGGATCAGAGGTGGTCTTTGCTGAAGATTTTGGCTGCGAAGTGGTAAATAAAGAAGCTGACGGAACCATCCTGGTTCGGTTTACGCAAGATGATGCGCTCGTACGGGTAAAAGCTAATGTGTACGGACAAGTTCCGTTGCCGCCGTATGTGGAAAATAAGGATGTGAACGAAAAATCCAGTGAGGTAAATGCGAGGTATCAAACGATTTATGCTAAACACGAAGGGTCGGTCGCAGCGCCAACCGCCGGGTTTCATTTTACGCCGGAACTTATTGAAAAAATAAAAAATAAAGGTGTGCAATGTGCGGAAGTAACACTGCATGTGGGGCTTGGAACATTTTTGCCGGTCAAGACTGAGGTGGTTGAAGAACATGCCATGCACAGCGAATGGGTGGAGATAACCGAGCAAAACGCCCGGCTTATCAACGAAGCAAAAGCAGCTAAACGACGGGTGGTAGCGGTTGGCACAACGACGGTACGGACACTTGAGGGGTTGGCACAGTTTCAACTAAATTCTCGTTTGGCTCATGGGAGAGTCGGGGAATTTGTACTGCAACCTTTTTCTGGCGACATTAATATTTTTATTACCCCGGGTTTTACGTTCCGCGTGGTTGATGCGCTGGTTACCAATTTTCATCTGCCCAAGTCAACTCTTTTGATGCTGGTTAGTGCGTTTGCTGAGAGTAACGCTAAGACTCGGCATGGACGAGAATTTATGCTGAAATGCTACGTTGCGGCGGTAAAAGAAAAGTATCGATTTTTTAGTTTTGGTGATGCTATGTTTATAGTATAAAAAAAAGATTATTTTGGTCCATGTTAACGAAACGCAACAAGATGAGCTTATTTATGTTGGAACAGATGATTTTGGGGTAAGGTTGGAAAATTGGGAGGATTTTGTAAGTAATGAGGATGGGGCAAATTAAAAATTATTGAATCGAGGGTTATTTTATTTGGGTAAAAATAAGGGTATGGTGGAATGGTTTCGTCCGGAGTTAGCTTCGAGAAATAAAAAGATTTTTTTAAATACAGTAAGCGGAGCTGAAGCGTATTATTTGCGATTTGATCTTTTCGTAGCTAAAATTTTAAGATTTATCAATCAACGTAAGGCTGATAGCGTTATTTTTTCTAAAACCGGGGAATTGCTTGCGATTCAGGATATTTTGCGAAAATGTAAACTGCTCAAGATTGACCCGGAACAATTAATAAAAGATTTTTATAATTTTTTTGAAGATGAGGGCTTGGGTCGTGTGCGTCTTCGGCAAAAAAGACAAGATGGGTTGCAGGAAAACGGTATGCAGCGAATTTTGCGTGATGGATCGGTTGGTTTGGCGGAAGCAATAAATCGTTTTTTAGATGTAAAGATGGGTGGAAACCAGGTAACAAGAGCAGATTTGCAAACGTCTGCCCTGAGGCAAAAAAATGACCAAATGAAAGACGAAAATAATCAAAGTTTGGTACAGGAAATTTTGAACGCTTTTGCTGCGGAACAGCTGAGTCCGAAACAAATAAGGGAATTTTTAACCCCTCAAGAGTCTGACCGGTTTAATAAGTTGTTGACACTTTTTCGCCAAGGTAAGGATTCTTTTGATGAGCAGGTTGAGTTGTCTGATTTGGTGTTAAAGCTACAGCCAAGTCTCTTGATTTCTTTGCCTTCCATTCAGTCTCTGGGGCGTAGTATTTATCATCCGGATGGAGCAAGAGAAGTGGTTTTAAAACCTGTCCCACCACCAACTCCTTCCGAGGATAGGGCTTTTATAAAAGCTGTCATAGAAGATCAGAGTATTTATCTCAACGGTTTGCCCGATCCTACCAGTTTAAACCCGGGCATTGCCGCTGCCCAACGTAGGCTCAATAAAAATGAATATCCGATCGAAGGCGCTACAAAGCAGGGTTAATGTTTTTTGTAAAAAAATGAGTTTTTAGTGGAAAGAAACAAAAAAACGACTAAAAAATTTAGTTCGCATTTTTTGTTAAAATGTATTGACTTTTTTAAAAAAAACGAGTAAAATGCGTCTAATTTTAATTTATGGTTAATTTTATGCTATGAAAAAATTAGCAGAGGGTGTTTTTGAGGGGCGTAGCCTTTTAAGAGAAGAAACAAGACCTTTTCTTTTGGTTCCACCCGACTTAACAGATGAAGAAGTAAGAGTCGCTTTACAGCTCTTTCACGGTCTTGATCCTTTATTTGAAGCCGATAACAATCTTGATTATAAGTATGATGTTGTCTTGGAAGAAATTGATGGTCAGCGATATTTTCGTTGTACGGCAGATGCTTCTATTGAACGGCTTCTTGTGAGAAGAATATTGTTTTCAGATGCAAGAGAATTTGTTAGTAAGAGGCGAGAAGGAATGGGTGGCTTGAAAAGAAGATAAAATACAAAAAATCCGAGTTTTAACTCGGATTTTTTATTTTGTTTGGATTATTCAATCGTTACACCCATTTGTTTGGCAGTGCCTTCGACCATTTTCATGGCTGCTTCGATGTCGTTCGCGTTAAGATCAGGCATTTTCTTTTCAGCGATTTGGCGGATCTGGGCTTTGGTGATTTTGCCAACTTTTTCCTGGAGAGGTTTGGCTGATCCTTTTTTGAGGCCAATAGTTTTTTTGATGAGTTCGGCAACTGGCGCGATCTTCATGATAAAGCTATAGGTGCGGTCTGCGTAAACAGTAATGACAACCGGTACAACTTCGCCTTTTTTGTCTTGAGTTTTATCGTTGAATTCTTTACAAAAACCAGCGATATTTAAGCCGTGCTGACCAAGTGCCGGACCGATTGGTGGTGCTGGGTTGGCGGCTCCGCCGACGATTTGAAGTTTAATTTGGGTTAAAATTTTTTTTGCCATATTATATGGTTTTAGAAAATGTATATATTGTTTGAGAAGTCTCTACGTAGAAGCCGTAGAGCAAACTGGTTTGGCTTAAGAAGCCGGAAAGATAGAAAAAATTTCCCGTACCTTTCCGGCTTTTTAAGCCGTTTATGGTTTAAATCTTTTTTACTTGCAGTGCGTCAAGCTCTACCGGAGTTTCACGGCCAAACATGGAGACCATGACTTTTAACCGTCCGCGTTCCGGGTCGATTTGGCTAATTTTTCCTTCAAAGTTTTTAAATGGCCCGTCTACAATGCGCACAATATCTTTAACTTCAAACTCCATTTTGTGGGCAGTTTCACCAGCATTCATGCGTTTGAGCAGACTGTCCACTTCTTTTTGATCAATAGGGGTAGGAGTGGTACCTGAGCCAATAAAGCCGGTTACGTTGGGAGTGTTGCGTACCACGTACCAAGAATCATCGGTTACCACCATCTCTACCAAAATATAACCCGGAAAAATTTTTTCTTCTACCAAAACGCGTTTGCCGGCTTTTATTTTCATGCGTTTTTCTTTGGGAACCAATACGTTAAAAATTTTGTCTTGCATGTCGAAAGATTCAATGCGTTGCTCGAGGTTGCGTTTAACGTTTTCTTCGTACCCGCTGTAAGTGTGGAGGACATACCAGCGTCGGCCAAGATTAAGGGTTTGTTTTGCCATAAAGAAGAAAATGGTTAGGGGTTAGTTTTGAAGGTAAAAAACAGAGCTAGACTGTGGTTAAAATAAGTTTAACCAGTGATGAGTTTGGTGATGCCAAGGCTGAAGAAATAGTCGAGAATGGCAAAAAAGATAGCAAAACCAACTGTCATGCCCACTACCAGCAGGCTGTAGTTGATAGTTTGTTCTTTGGTAGGCCAGGTGACTTTTTTAATTTCCCCGTAAGAGCCAACAAAGTAGTTTTTTATCGCCTGAATCATAAAATTATGGTTTTTAAAACAGCCTGTTGGCTGCTATTACATTTAAAATGGTAGCAGATAGAGATACTTTTGTCAATTCAGGGGTTTTAGCGATTTTCTAGAGTTTCTTCCACATCTTGAAATATAATATTAAATTGTAGCTTTTTTTCCCTTCCAGCGCCGGTTTGCTGGTCTTGGACAATAATTTTTTCTTCAAGACCTCCTATTTTTAAACGCCTTTTTAGTGCGTTAATAGCACCAACTAGTTCAGTAATACGTTTGATCGGTTCGTCTGCACCATGGTTTAAACTTTCTATGGAGCTAGGAGTATGTTCTTTTATAGCGTTAAGCGCTTCAATAAGTTCGTTAGCATCCCACCATCGGCAACGACTTTGATCGGTAAAAAAAAATTTTACTATTTTAGCTGCTCTTCCCACTGGCTGTCTACTTGGGCCGGAGATTATAAGTTTTTTTCCTTCATAAAAAATGTTGCAGTTATAGTAGAAACCACTCCCTGAAGGAAAAAATATGCGTACCTTCGAGCCCGTTGTTTCGGGTGTTTCTGCAAATGGGGTTGGGTAATCTACTTTTGGTAGAGGATTTGTTGGCGAATCAGATATGAGTGGTTCCGAGGGAAGGTAATTACATTGAGTAATGTATCCGTTAACAAAAATTATTTCAACAAAATCACCATCTTTGAGCCAGGTAGAAACAGAACCATCTTGAGTATTTTTGGCTGCATTGAGTAAACGTGCACGAACGTCGGCTTTTTCTTCAGGAGTATATCTTTGTAAGATAGTATCAAAACTGGAAGATGCTGCACGGTTAAAATTCAGCAAGAAACCTTCTAATGGAGGAAAGTTGTACGTTTCAGACATGTTTGTTTATGAGGTTAGATATCCAAGTTTTGGACGTTTTTGGCATGGGTTTGGATAAACTTTTTGCGCTGGTCGACATCTTCACCCATGAGGATTTCAAAAGTTTCATTGGCGATTTGCGCGTCAACGACAGAAATTTGGCGTAAAGTGCGAGTGTTGGGATCCATCGTGGTTTCAAAGAGTTGTTCGGCGTTCATTTCTCCCAAACCTTTGTAACGCTGGATGTTGACTTTGACGTTTCCAATAACAAGAGCTTGGCTTTCTTCTCCGCTATCGTCGGCAAGTGGATCAATGGCAGCTGGTTTTTTGTCTTTTTCCACCAGTTTAACGCCTTTTTGTTCAGCTAAGGTTTTGAGAATAGTGTCTTTTTCAGCGTCGCTATAAGCATACTGCAGATCTTTGCCGTGCTTCACGCTGTAGAGTGGTGGCTGGGCAATGTAGATATGGTTGTTGGTAATCAGTTCGGGTAAGTAGCGATAAAAAAACGTCAACAAGAGGGTACGAATATGCGCACCGTCAACATCAGCATCAGTCATAATAACAATGCGATGATAGCGCAATTTGGTAATATCAAACTGTTCGCCAATATTGGTACCCAGGGCAATGAGGAGAGATTTGAGCTCGTTGTTGGCTAAAATTTTATCGAGGCGGGCCCGTTCGACATTGAGCACTTTGCCGCGCAAAGGCAGAATAGCCTGAAATTCACGTTTACGGCCTTGTTTGGCGCTGCCACCGGCCGAATCTCCTTCTACTATAAAGAGTTCGGAATCTTCGGCGTTGCGGTTGGAACAATCGGCTAGTTTGCCGGGTAGAGTAAACCCTTCGAGCGCGCCTTTACGCAGGATGGTGTCGCGGGCGATTTTGGCCGCAGCACGGGCACGGGCAGCCAAAAGACATTTGCCGATAATGGCTTCAGCATCTTTAGGGTGTTCTTCGAGGAAGATGAGTAAATTTTCCGTCATTACTGCTTCAACGGCGGTTTTGGCTTCGGAGTTGCCGAGTTTACTTTTGGTTTGGCCTTCAAATTGTGGCTCGGGAATTTTGACGGATACGACAGCGGTCATGCCTTCTTTTACATCTTCACCGCTGAGATTGGCATCTTTTTCTTTGAGAATGCCTTTGTTGCGGGCATAGGTATTGAGACTGCGGGTGAGTGCGCCGCGAAAACCAGCCACGTGAGTGCCGCCGTCTGGATTATGAATGTTGTTGGTAAAGGGAAAAAGCGCTTCGCTGTAGTCGTTGTTGTACTGGAGAGCGATTTCTACACTGACATTTTCGTATTGTTTTTCGATATAAAAAATGTTTTCGTGCTTCACTTCTTTGTTTTGGTTTAAGAAATGGACGTATGAAGCCACGCCGCCCTCGAAGTAAAATTGATAGGTGGGATTGGGGTAGGGAAGAGCGGTTTCGTCCTTAGCTTTTTCTTCGCTCGAGCGCTGGTCTTTGATGATGAGGTGGATGCCTTTCGTGAGGTAGCTATGTTGGCGCAGGTGGTCGATAATGGTTTTCCAGGTAAAGTCGACGGTTTCAAAAATAGTGTCGTCCGGGCGAAAGGTGATAATGGTACCGGTATCTTTACATTTGCCGACCTCGGCGACTTTTTTCTTGGGATCACCATGTTCGTATTCTTGCATCCAAATTTTGCCATCACGATGTACCTCGGCTTTGGTATAGGTGGACAGAGCATTAACAACAGAGACACCTACCCCATGCAAACCACCGGAAATTTTATAGCCGCCATCACCAAATTTGCCACCAGCATGCAAAATGGTCATAACCACCTGCAGGGCGCTGACGCCTTGTTGGGGATGAATATCAACAGGAATACCGCGGCCATTGTCACGGACTTCCACCACGTGGTCGGGGAGCAGGGTGAGGGTAATCTCGGTTGCGTACCCGGCCATGGCTTCGTCGATGGAGTTGTCGACCACTTCCCAAATAAGATGGTGTAAACCGGTTTCGCCGGTCGAGCCAATATACATGCCAGGGCGACGACGGACCGCTTCCAAGCCTTCGAGAACGGTAATATTTTTAGCGCTATAAGAGCTATCGGGAGTATTTTTTTCTGGGGGCATACATCAATAAAAAAACAAGTAAAAGTAGGAATATTTTAGCATTTTTAGGGAAATTCAGCAAGGGAAAATAAAAGAAGAGACAGGTGTCTCTTCTTTGGTTTGTGATTTTTTTATTTTTTACACTTCAATCACCACGGGCAAGATCATCGGCCGCTTTTCGGTTTTGGTAAAAAGGAACTGGCCAACGGTATCACGAATTTTATTTTTGATGTAATTGGCATCGGCCCAAGACAGCGGGTCAGATTCAACGATCATCTTTTTCACTTTGTGGCGGACATCTTCAATGAGGTCTTTATTGCTCTTGAGGAAAATAAAGCCGCGAGAAATAATATCTGGATTTTGGATGAGCTTGCCGGTTTTGCTGTCAACGGTAGCAATAATGACGATCATACCATCTTCGGCGAGTACCTGACGATCGCGTAAAACCACGTGTTGCGAATCAGAGACACCCAAGCCGTCCACAAACACATATTCACTTGGAGCTTTTTTGGGGAGCAGATTTAAGCCACTCGAACTGAGTTCAAATACCGAGCCGTTGTCTGGAATGTAGATTTTTTCGACAGGAAAGCCGTTTTTAACAGCGAGATTACGCGCTTCTTTCAAAAAGAAATGGTTGGCGTAAACAGGCATGTAATAGTCGGGTTGGACCTGGCTCAGCATGTCGACAATATCGCGCCTCGTTCCATGACCGGAAACATGGACGTCCATGAGGTCGCCGTGGATAACATAGTCGACTTGGCGATAAATGCTATCTTTGAGGCGCTGCACGGTGCGTTCGTTGCCGGGGATAACCGATGAGGAAAAGATAACCGTATCGTTTTTGCGGAAACGGATAAATTTATGCTCGCCGTTCGAAATGCGATTGAGAGCAGCGTTTTCTTCGCCTTGGGCGCCGGTGCAGACAATAACGATTTTGTTTTCCGGGTATTTTTCGATTTCTCGCACGTCGATAATAACGCCTTTGCCGATTTTGATGTAACCAAGCTCACGGGCAATCTCGATGTTCATTTTCATGCTGTAGCCTTCGAGGACAACGAATTTACCGAGTTTTTGGGCAGCTTCCAAAATCCACTTTACCCGTTCCACCATGGAAGAAAATGTGGCAAGAACCACGCGTCCAGGTGCATTTTCGATGATGTCGCTTAAATTTTTGTAGAGTTCCTCGTGCGTGGCATGACGTCCTTCGCGAGTCGCTCCCAAGCTCTCCAGCATGAGAACGCTCGGGCGTTTAACATTCTGCAGTTGGTGATAATGAATGTGGGTTGATCCGTCCTGTTCGCGTTCCATGGTCCAGTCGCCGGCATGGATGGCACTACCAGCCGGGGTTTCGAGAATAGTACCCATGGAATCCATGATAGAATGTTCTACCTGAAAGAATTTGACTCGAAAGTTGCCAAGTACGATGACGTCGTCGATGCTTTTGACAGGCATCATTTTGAGCTTGTCACCGGTGCCTTTTTTGTAGTCTTCCTGGCGGTGTTTGATCATGGCAAGGGTGAGCGGCATGGCAATAATAGGCGGATTGCCGATTTTTTCGAGGAGGATGGGAGCGGCGCCAATATGGTCGAGGTGACCATGACTAAAGATTACGCCGCGAATGCGCCGTTCTTTACCAACTAAGTATTTGGTGTTGGGGATGACGTAGTCGATGCCGGGCATGTCTTCTTCGGGAAATTGCACGCCCATGTCGAGAATAACAATGTCTTCGCCGTATTCAAAAATGGTCATGTTGCGACCGACTTCTTCGCAGCCGCCGATGGGAATAATGCGCAGAGCATCTGCTCGCGCTGGGGTTTCGGCTGCTGCGGGAGTGTGGTTGCGTGGTGGAAGTGGGCCGCGTCCGGTGCGACCATTGCTGCGAGGTTGAAAATTTCGACTCTGAAAAGTGCGACTTTGGCTACCGCTACCAGGTCGTGGTGGTAGGCTGCGTGCTGCGGGACGGGGTGGTATAGAGCGATGCGGGACGGGGGTAGCTGCTGGAGGAGCAATCGGGTTGTTTTGAATGTCTGACATAGTAAAGTGTTGGTTATCTGTAGAGATAATGTTTAAATGTAAAATTAAAAGTTTTTTGAGTTTTAGTTCCAGCCGAATTCGGAAAAGGGGGTGTGGTGCTGGTGGTGAGTAAGAGCAGATTGGATGTAAGGGATAATATTGCTTGGTAATTGATCAAGAGGAAACCAGCTGAGGTCATCACATTTGTTTTCTTCCATATTTTTTGGATCACCGGTCCAGGTAGAAGAAGTAAAGAAAAAGTCTACTGTTTCTCGTTCACCGTTTTTACGGTGCATGCAATGAGTAAATTGTAAATCTTTTTCAATGAGTGTGATGCCGGTTTCTTCTTTGGCTTCACGGATAATAGCGGCAATAATGGTTTCATTTCCGTCCACATGACCAGCTGGGACGCTATAGTTGCCATCTTCGTAGCCGGTTTGGAAGCGACGGAGGAGTAGGATGGAGTTATGGTGAATTAAAAATAAATGAACGGCTGGAATGAGCTTAAAGTATTCTTTGGGCATAAAAATTTCCCGTTTTTCAATAAAAATATTCAATAATAAACGTTTGGGTAACGATTGTTATACGAGTATAGTGCAGATGGAGGGACTCGAACCCTCAAGCCTTGCGGCATGCGCTTCTGAGACGCACGCGTATACCAATTCCGCCACATCTGCAAAAATAGTTATTTTTTCTTTTGCCAACGAGTTTTGCTGTACCAAGTAGATAGTTCGTTATAACGATCTGATGGTAAGACGGTCGTAGGGAGATTTACTCCCTGGATTTGCTTGTTGGCGATAAAAGAAAAATATGGGGTATAGAGAAACACAGCCGGGGTATTGTCCATAAGGAGGGTTTGAAATTTTTTGTACAGCTCAGCTCTTTTGGTTGGGTCATTTTCGTGGCGAGCATCTTCGAGCAGCTTGTCGGCGGAACGGTCTTTAAACTGGGCTAAGTTGAGTCCGGGGAAATCGGCTTGGGAAGAATGCCAGAAGGAAAAAGGGTCAGAATCTCCGCCTACAATTTCACCATACAAAAGTATATCAAAATTTCGTCCACGCAAAGCTTTTTTGCTTATTTCTTGAGGATCAAAGGTTTGCACTGTGCAGAGGACGCCGACTTGCATCCATTCGTGGGCAATTTCTTCGGCAACTTTTTGATAGTCGGGAGTATTGGCAGTGGTAATCGTCAGTCGTAAAAAATCACCAGCTTTATTTTTTCGATAAAAACTTTGGTGAGCTGACATTTCTTCTTGGACAGCTTGAGCGATGGAAGTTTTTACTTCTTCGAGGGTGGAAGAGGCAATGGTAGAGCTCGGAGATTGGTCTTTAGCATTTTTGATGTATTCGTCGAGCAATTCCTGGCTGCGGTCATCAAAATAATCGCTTGGTTCTACGCGGGGCCATTTTTTATCGAGAGTAGCGTTGGTTGCGTCTAGGTTAAAGGCGGAGGTTTTGAGATCAGGGGTGTAGCCCATAGTGCCCGGCAAAAAAAGTCCATTTATGATTTCGGCCTTGTGTTCGAGGGTATCGTTAACAATTTTTTCTTTGTTAATGGCTGTGGCGAGAGCTTCGCGTAAACCAGCTTCTTTTAGCAGAGTGTTTTTTTGGTTAAAAAAAAGAGCGGTATATTGAGGGAGTTTAAAGGAATACCAGTTAAATTTGCGAGAGCTGAGATCTTTTTGGTAGGTGTTGGGGAGAAAGCTGATACTCTCCACTTCTTCTTTTTTGAGGGCAGTCAGTGCGCTTTCGTAGCTATCATAAAATTTGATGCTAAGACTGTCAAACAAAGGTTTTTTTCCGTAATAGTTGGTATTTTTATTTAAAGAGTACATTTTAATTTCGCCAAAGTCATTTTTTACCAGTTTGTTAAATTTCCAGGCGCCGCTGCCAATGGGTTGAAGGTTGTTTTTGGCCAGTTTAAGTTGGCGGGTAGAGATATTGCCCCAGATATGTTCGGGTAATATGCCAAAAGTAAGGGTGTGTAGAAATGGACTGAAAGGTTCTTTGAGAGTAGTGCGAAAAGAGAAATCTCCAGTTTGGGTGATGGTAACCCCATCAAAAGAGGATAAGAGTGGGCTATCGGTTTCGGGGTTTTGTAGGGTTTCAAAGGTATAGACGACATCTTTAGCAGTGAGTTTTTCTCCGTCGGAGAAATAGGCGTCGCTTCGTAAAACAAAATCATAGGTTTTTTGGTCGGGGCTGAGGGTGTGGCTTTGCACTAAGTCTCCGGTCAAAGTACCTTGGCTGTAGTGGAAGAGAGAGGAGTAAATCAGTGGGGTCAGGTCGCTGTCAATATCATTAACACTTGAAAAAAGCGGGTTAAGATATTTGGGCTGCCCGATCATGGCTTCGCTGTATTCGCCGCCAGGGGCACTCGCTTTTTGGTAATGATTAAAAAAATAGGTTATTCCGAGGGTGACAGTACCAAGTATAAAAAGCGTACTCCAAATCCGAAGCCATACTTTTTCGGTAGGGGTAAGAAAATAGCTGAGATATTTGCATTGTTTCCAGCTGGGAAAGGTGGTGCCGCGAATATTTTGAACTAATCGGCGGTCAAAGTGCGAGCTGGAATTGGATTTTTTGGAAAATCCCAAAATTTTTTTAAGCCAATTCATGACGAAAGTATTTAAGGGGTGTGATAGATTTTTTTCTCGAATAGTTTTTTAGCTATTTAAGCTGTATAATGAGTTTTTCGAGAAACTTTTAAATGTATATTTTTTGGCACGGCTTAGGTTTTGTCTTGATGTCAAGGCAAAATTTTACCGTTTGAAGAGGGAATTTTTCCGTAGAAAAGGATTGGCTGGCAAATTGGAAAGAAATGCCACTGTTTATAAAAATGTATTTTTTAGAAGACAAGTCGAATGAGAGCAAGTCCAAAAAAGAGAATAGCAAGAACTATGGTCGTGTAGTGCAAAATTTTATCAACGCCGCGTTTGGTGCTGTAGATATTGCTTGAACCGCCAAAAATGCCGCTTAGGCCGGAACCTTTTTGTTGAAGGAGGATGGCAATGGTCAAAAAAGAGGCCAAAACAATTTGAACGATGTTATAAACAGTTTCTTTCATAAGAAAAATAATGAAATGAGTATACCACTCAGGCTGGTTTTTGTCAAAGTATGAGTTGTAGATTGAGGTATTGGGTTTGAATTATGAATAACGAATTATGAATTAAGTATTGAGGTGTGAGCTTTTAGTT
>CAYOFO010000019.1:0-21081 GCA_964403325.1 uncultured Gammaproteobacteria bacterium
ACATTACCTAATATTATGTGTAGATATAAATTATACACTATTTCTACAAAGTTCCCAAACGATTTGACAAAATAATACCAGCCACGGCGAGAGCCATAAATGTCGAAAGTAAAACCGCACCCGCCAAGAGATCTTTCACAATCAAAACCGAATGATGAAGTGAAGGTTTAACCACATCTACCAAATGTTCAACGGCCGTATTGACCACTTCTAACGCCAGAACTAAACCACTAACCACCACCAAAATCATTTTTTCCGCTTCAGAGCATGAAAAAACAAAAGATAGACCCACTACAATGACAGCAACCAACACCTGAAAACGAAAATGCACTTCTTGTTGCCAGGCAAATCGCAAACCTCGAGCGGCAAAATAAAAACTTGCCCCGTATTTTTTGAGCATAAACGCTACATTAGCAAGAAAAATCCTTGACTATTTTTTTGATAATTTTTTCTTGTTGAGTAAACATAATCGCCGCCTCACCAGCTTCTTGGTGGTCATAACCCACAACGTGCAACAATCCATGGATGAGCATGCGAACAAATTCCTCTCGAGCGCTAACTTTAAATCGACGCGCTTGTTGTGAAATATACCCATAACACAAATACACCTGCCCTAACATTCCCCCCGGCAGTACAGTTCCGTCTTCTTGCCAACCAAATGACAAAACATCGGTCGGTTTATTGATACCACGAAACTGTTTATTCAGTTTTTGTATTTCCCCAGCGGTCACTACATGTATTTCTACTTCGCCTTGTATTTTTTTTTCATACCGAGCAATTTTTTTTACCACAGCAACTATATCCTCCTTTGAGACTGGCGCCGGCGTACTTTTAATTACTTCAGGAATAATCATAAGGTGGTTGTAACGGTAGGACTCGTCGAAGAAGTAGCTGAGACAGGCATAATATCAAGAGTGGTGGTTGTGGTAGACGGCGTAAAAAATTGATTACTGCCCAAATTTAAAACTGTTCCCACAGAACTGGAGACACTTGAAGTAACTGAGGCCAGTTCACCGCTTATTTTCTCCGATAGTGCATTTGGAATTACCGCAGCCGTACTAGGGCCAAAATGAAAACTGCGCGCCATCATTTTTATTACCGTACGATAATTAATACTGTTTTCAGTTGCAGATGGATGATACAGGATAACATACACACGCTGGTCATCCATAAAATAGTACGCCATATAATCTTTACGCCGAAAACCGCTTTGTTTTAAAGCTCCATCAAAGCTAAGGATATCTTCCAATTTTTGATCTTTACCCCATTTACTAAACCAGGCCTGAAAATCAATATCATCATTTTCGCGGTCAAAAGTACGAATTTCGATATGCTCACCCGAGGCAGTACTAAACAAAATCTGTCGGTATTCGGTGTCAACAGTATCCTCTATCCAACCAATCGGGTAATACAGTTTATAAGAAAATTGTGGATTGATAAATTCTTTTACCAACCCTGATTCGATGATCCGCATCGGGGTTTTTCCTTCTGGATTGTAGAGATTATATACTTCGTGGCCATCGGTATAGCTATCACCGTCCGTATCCGGAATACCAGGATCAGTCTTAAAAACACCCTCCTCTTTATCAGTTAAACCATCGTTATCGGCATCAGTACTATCTCCCAGTAGGATGGAAGGGAATTCAATCGGCATTTTTGTTCCCACGACCGGCTGAGTGGATGAAGCGTCCGTAGAAGGAGTGGTAGTGACATCCAAAGTAGAAGAAACTGTGTTTTCAACCGGAACAATTACCCCCGGCAAACTGGAAGTTGACACAGCAACCGTAGAAGTGGAAATCGTAACTACCCCCACAGCTGGCTTATACACAACAAAAAAATAAAAACCACCTATACCCACAAATACCAAAAATGCTCCTACTAATATATAAAGTAAAGACCGATGATGGGAAAAAAGAACAGCTGGATGATGGAGTTGAATCGCTCCCGGTACGTTAGCTTGGTCAAAAGCCGACTTATCAGCTGGCGAGAGAAGGGCATTCGTTTTTCTGACATCAACTTCTTGTTCAATGTTTTTAAATTTTATAACTGGATTAGCACCCGCATAAAAATCAGCTGGAATAGTCTCGACACGGATAGGGGGAGATGAGGGCGCCAACTTTAATTCATTCTCAGCAGCAGGTTTTTTTTGAAACAACATACTGCAAAATTATAACTGAGTTGTGGAAGCAACTTTAGGATTTAATAAGCTCGAAGTAGTGAAAAAAGAAGACGTGGCTGAAAAAGTGGTACTAACAACAGAAATTGAGCTAGTGGTCATTACCGGGTTAACCAACTTCCCCGGACCAAGCGGGTTATACCCATTTTTTACCTCTTCTCCATCAGTATAACCATCCCCATCAGTATCCGGTTTTAAGGGGTCAGTTTTCCAAAAAATTATCTCGTCTCCATCGGTTAAACCATCCTTATCGGTATCAGCGCTGCTAATATCCGTACCCAACTGTTGTTCACGGGCATTGTCCAAACCATCTTTATCACTATCATTCGACTCTCCAAAGAGTATGGTATTACTGTCAACCGAGGTAGAGGCAGTACCCAAACTACTGGTTGCGCTCGTTACAGAACTCACCGTCGGAACTACTTCAACCGGAGGGACTACCGTAGATGAGGAAGCTACCACCGCAGTGGTGGTAGCGATCTGGTCTACAACCACTGAATGTGCCACTGGTTTTTTTATAAAACGATTGTAAAACCACCAAGCTCCAAAACCAATTGCACCCAGCAGGAGCAAACCACCCAAAGCCAACAAAACTTTGCCTAAAACCGGATTTTTCACTTCATACGAATGAGTTGGTAGCATTTCTGCGGGCGCAAAACTTGGTACCTCCAGGCCACTCTCAACCTTACGTTTCAAAACTCCGGCCGAAAGAGCGTTATTGATTCCACCACCTTCTTCTCCTGCTGGAGGAATATCAGTTCCCGCCAACATATCTACGGGTTCAGCTGGAAGATTTTTTGGCGGCAACGAAGGAGAAGAAGATTCTTCAAACATATAGAAAAAATTTAAAAATAACTGACACTAAATTACCGGATGGCTTTTGGAATCTGTAGGAGAAAACCCTCTTTTTACCTCAAAACCATCCGCATACCCATCCCCATCAGCATCGGCTTTGAGTGGGTCGGTTTTATATTTTTGTATTTCATCTTTATCGAGCAAACCATCCTTATCAGTATCAGCCAAATGGCTATTTGTACCCATTTTCTTTTCTTCAACATCAGTCAATCCATCTAAATCTTCATCGGTCGCAGAAAAATCAGCACTTTTTTTGATATATTTATCTTCTTGCACCTGTACCGGGGAAGGATTGACGATCGTATAGGTATTTTTGTTTGAGGAAAAAGATTTTTTTCGCAAAGCCAATACTATGACTAGCACGGTCACCACAGCTACTACCGAACAAACAAAAATAATAAAAGATTTTTTAGACATATTATCTTACTTGAGTATCAGTGGTAATTTTATTTATAGGCACGATACGATTGGAAACACCGCTTCCATTCAGCGCTTTCTTTACAAAGAATACTTGCCAGTATGATGCATCTGGATTAGCTGAAGCTTGCGCCGCATTGAAATTATATACCAGACTAGGGTTGGCAAAATGCTGCCTATTCGCATCATCTTCCGGTAAATAAACCTGAACTTTTAGTAAAGCACTATTTTTATAATTTCTTATCGGCGAGCCATCTGCAGTACGTATATAAAATAAATACTCATCTTGTGACATATTCACACTCACATTCTGAGCATTTCCAGTATGTACCGTAAACGACTCAACATTGTTTTTGGCACCTACTCCTTTATACCCATGATACCATATTCCTTGTTCTGGCGCAGTATCAAAATAGTTCAAACCCGTAACAGTTTTTAAACCCGCTCCTTCAAGCGCCGGACTACCATTAGCCAATGTCACAAAACCACCATTAAAATCTGTACTATTTATCCAACTTAACACAATACGCACATCATCCGGACGAACATTTTGATTTATTACGGGGGAAAGCAACAGGTCGTACTGCCAATCTTTTGGTTGAGGATAAACTGGAAATGCAAACTGATGAACCGCGTCATTGTTAATACGCAAATTATAAGTTGGAGCATCACCAAACGAACAAATTGAATTACTATTAATAGTCGCCGTATTCTTTGAAGTAAAACCATCCTCGGTAGGAGGTCTTAAATAATACGCATTTCCCGAAGCTGTATTCCAATATTTTATACCCACCAATTTTTTTGAATCAATCTGCGTTGATATGTAGAGATCAAGCTTAGGAAAGCCACCGGCTCGGCCCAATAAAGGATTGGTGGAAGCAGGGTCGATCACATTGACCATATTTCCACTGACTGTAGCTTTGGATTTAGGATCAAAACCACATGTCACACAATCGGATTGAATGACCGTACAATTATTCACACATTTTACACTCCCTTTTTTCAAAGAAAAATCATTCTGCAATTGATTTGAACAAGAGAGCATTTTGTAACCTCCATGGTTCTGATCAAAAATTTTCTCGGTAGTAGTGGCGTCTGCTTCAGCAGCATAAATAATAGTCTGATCGATTGGATCAGTATCACACACTTCTTTCGCCTGCACCACTCCATCACCGCAATACTGCTCAGGCTGAACAGCAATAATATTTTTACAATTATCCACTGCCGAGCAGTAAGTGCAGGATTTACCGTACGCCGGAGTACATTTAACACCATTTAAATTCCCCTGATCACAAGCTTCGCCCGGATCAACTCGCCCATCTCCACATACCGGAGCGCTCGAAATTACTGCCGCTGCCTGAGACTTACTGGTATCACAGTATAACCCAAGCTGGTTATCGCTTGCCACCTCAGCATCAGACAGAAGCCGGTTGTAAACTTTCAGCTCATCAATCGCACCAACACTACCACCGATTTTAGCCAAATTACCATCCGTAGTTTCAGCAGGCATTGCCGAAAAGTCAGATACACCGATATTTTCTGCACCATTCTGAGTATCTGAAGCTACTAATTTACCATCAACATAGGCTTTAAACTCATGTATACCACCTGCTGAGTACCCTACTGAAAAACCTATCTGATGCCATTCATTCACATTAAATGGCTGCACCAAATCGGCTCGAGTATTGCCCAGACTTCCGCGCAAAGCATTAAATTCCAAAGCTACCACTTTATCACCTTTTACAAAATAACTTACTAAATAAGCTTTTTCCTTACTTGACTCTGCCGAATTTTTAGAACGCTGCTTTAATAAAACCAAACGACGAGTTTCTTGATCAGCATTCCCAGCCACAGCCTTTATCCAGGCCAGTAAACTAAACCGACTTTGCTCTCCGTACCAAGCCTTAGTATCTAAATCAAGACTGCTTGGATTTGCCAGGGACAAAAATTGGCCCTCTTTAAACTGCACAGCATTTTGGACATGACTTGCTACCAATTGCGGACAATCTTCGGCGCTACAGCTGGCAGCTCCTCCCGGGGTTCCGGCAAAAGTAATTGTATCTTTGTTTAAAGTACCGGTATCAAATTTCCACCAGGCTACAGCAGCAGTATCTACCCACTTACAGGTTGTTTTGTCACAAGTCCGATTGCCCGACCGACCATTAACGGAACAAGTCTGATCTCCTTCGCACTCTTCGCCATATTCACTTTGCACCGTACCATCACCACAATACAAACCATACGATTGGCAGTCCCAATTACAGGAAGCGGTTTGATTGGCCGCATATCTGATTCGAGTGGCGCCAAAAACTTTACACACACCACCCAAACCATAATTTTTTCCATTCAAACTATTGCATTCTTGATCATTATTACAGCCTTGCCCGTTCTGCACACCACCCAAGCACCAACCCTGTTTTCCAGCCAAACCACTGGCCACATCGCAAACCTCATAATCTTTTTGCACTATTCCATCCCCACATTTTCCTAAATTACCGGCTAACGTACAAGTAGAGCTGCAATGATTATACCTGCCATTTAAAGCCCCTTCATCACACTGCTCACCAGATTCTACCTTGCCATTGCCACAACGACTTAAAAATGAACAATCCACAAAAGGCGTAGAAGACGGTACCCAAAGGCAACCTGAACTACACACATCTACTTTAATTTTATTAGGCTGATCCACCGAACAAGTCCCATAACGAACAGCCTGTGGTGGATCACATTGTTCACCTCGGTTTAAATTTACACTACCATCACCACAGGTGCCCTGGTTTAATGTAGAGATTTCTTGATCTTGATTACAAATTCCTGAGGAATCATGGAAAATAAAATGAGCTGGATCAACAAAACCTCTTTCAAAAGCAGCTAAATTATTTATCGGCAAACCAGGATCTTCAAAATGCGCTCGGACAGCAAACCCATTGTTTGGTTGAGCTATATAACGATACGCATACGAAGCTGCCGAGCAGGCAAAACTAAAACGACGATCTTGTACACTCCAACCAGTTACCGGATCGTGCAAAACACATGTTTCCATGCTTGGACACATACTGTCTTGGGTACAAAAACGATTGACTGTTTTAGAGCAAGTACCAGCAGGAGCCAAAACATTGACCGGATCAAGGGGCAAACCTGAACCCAAAGTATTGCCTAAGGTACCCCACGAAGGCCAGGAACTAAGCGTTTGACCATTCAGATATGTGCCTTCTTTTAAATCCGGATAGGTGCCATTATGCTGGAGAGCAAAAGTTTGCAATAGGTTATTTATAAGACCCGCATCTCTTAAACGATTATAATTTCTTTTTAATTTATCTATCTGAGCCGAACAGACTTCGCCAGCAACACAATCAAGGTCGGTGTTACAAGCTGTAATAAAGCCTGGGTTAGCTGCATCCTTGCCGCAATAGCGATAATTAGTAACATTAATATTAAACTTAATATTTTGAACCAATTGGTTAAAGACTTGGCGAGTATCATCACCGGCATCAGAATTGATACTAAAAAGATAGACGTTCGTATAAAGATTTTTTGTTACATCCGAATAATTAAGCGCGTCAAGATAAATATTATTATTGTCCCGAATAGCCTCGTAGCCACCAATAGTAATTTTCTGTGTTTTTCCCACAAAACCCTGACCTCCGGCTGTTTTATCACTGGCGTACCACTGCTCAAGAGTTAAATGATTAGGATTAGGGAAAATCTGTACCCCAATAGCATCTGAATTTTTTTCATTCGTAAACAAGAATCGTTTCAGCGAAGCTGAGGTGGCGACGATATTACTCGCCACTTGGACAGCTGGACGCAAAAAAGGTAGATCATCATTCGTACCAACCCCCCCCTTATCCGCGCAATAATACGTGCTGAAATTAAAATAACCATCATTTACCGCCTGCGAAGCTGGCAAAGGAGTATTATTAAAGACATTTGTCAAAAGATCAAAACCATCATTGTTATTTATTTTATCCTCATAAGGAAAAATCGTAAACATTGCCTTATTTTGGCCTTCCACTTGTTTGGGTGGCCAAGGATTTTCACACAAAAACACCACTCCGTGCGACCGACCAGTAGCGACCAGAGCATTCGTGCCATTAAATTTATCTACCACAACATTGGCCGAAGCTCGAACATCTACTTCACCGTTACGATTCTGAGCAGTAATAATATTGAGTGCGGCTGAAGTATTTTGCAAAGTAACATACGGGTTATTAGCCGGACCCCACACAAAATTCCAGTCATAAAAACCGGGAATAGGTTGAACAAAACGTTCAGACTCATCTTTAGCCACTGCCTGCAACGTCGTTGAAGCTCCGCTCACTGAAAATGACCAAGTATTCGGATTCACTTCGGTTGATTTAATTTGGCATATCTTACTGGCTGTAGCAAACTTCCAACTTAATTTTTTATCTCCAGAACCAACTACCGGAACACCCAAAACATTGGTAACATTGCCTTTAAACACCAGGAGATAATCGGTCGAAAGGCTCAAAGGATTAAGCAAATTAACCAAAATTTTTGATGTTGAGGTGCTCGCACCCACATCAACCAACCGGGCATTTACAACATCTTTGCCCGCACACCACTTCGTCACATTTTCCCCCACCGCAACCACATCATTACTGAACAAATTCTTTATAAAACCACGTACTCGATAGAAAACCTTTTCCGTAAAAGAAAAATTCTTATTACCTGCCTGAGAGGCTGCTACCAGAGCAGTCACATCTTCAAGACCATTCTCACAAGAGAGTGCGCTTGTCCCTCGTGCCAACACTATCTTGCCCTCCACACTCCCTGGATCAAGTTTGCTGTCAAAAACTGCTTCGATGTAAGTATTTGGACAGACGGCCGAAGCATTATTAACCGGGTAAGTTGAAATAAGTTTCGTGGTAGCGTAACAACAACCATTTTTACCAAGTCCATAACCAGTGCCAAAAGTATCCTGACATTCTTGATTATTTTTATAACCACATGTGATGCTATAGGTTCCGCTCCCATTCACCCCAGCTTTGCCATTATCTTTAACACCGGCTTTAATAATACTCATCTGAGCTGGTGGATCTCCAGCTGTCTCACCCTGCCCTATACCAGTTACCAAAGCCCAGGGATCAGACAAACCAATTCTTTTATTTTCAAAACCTGTTTCGCAAAAACCATCTTCGCCGACACCAATTTTTCCATCACCACAAACTGAAGGAAGTTTGTAGCTCAACGAAGATCCTAATAAACGACCATCATTACCACAACCTTCACCTCCAGCCAAACATTGGGGCGAACGTTTTTTGAGACAATAATTTGTGCACAAGTCGCTATTCCAGCCTTGTACCGTTTCACAACCAGGATCTTCGTCTGGACTTTGCACCTTATCACCGCACTGACTGTAACTTTTGGCACAAGCAGCATTATAGGCTTCAAGAGCAAAGCCACCATGATTAATTTTATTGTCAATACACCAATTTTTGGCGAGCACACTTCCGGTATGGAGACATCTTTGTGAACAACCTACAGCGGAAACTGGGTTGGCCACATTAACCACACCTGTATTTATTCCCACATCACAATCTTCACCATTACCAATCAATCCGTTCCCACAGATAGAACTATTTACATCTTGAGCTTCAACTGATTTGAGCGAACCAGTGTGACGGCAATCTAAGGAGCAACCAGAACTCGTTTTAGGATCCTTGGGATCGCAAGCTTCACCAAAATTACGCTCCACTATACCATTACCGCAACTTGCACTTGTATTCCCTAAAAATGTACAGTTTAAAGCACAACCCTGATTTTTATTAGGGGCATCACAATCTTCTCCTGCTTCCACCAAACCATTACCACACAAAGCTACCGGAGTACTTTTTTCTGCCGGAATATCACTTCCTTTACGCACGCATTGACTGGTGCAATCAGGGTTTTTGCCTTGAGTAGAAAAAGCAGTGAGTGTAGCCACCTTTAGATTGGACGAGTTCCAATCCCAATTCACACTCCAAGCATTCACTTTTTGTCCCTGAGCACTGCAACTATCCGGTGAGGAATACGCCTCAACGCTGTAAACCGCTTTTTCTTGCAAAGAACTCGCGTTATAAAGGGAAGGAGCTACAGCCGCTCGATCAATCCGACAGCGATCTTTTTTGGTACGAAAACGCCAGGTAAAAAATTGATTAAACGGTCGGCTTATACTATTTGGATTGCCGTATTTGGCGGCTGACCAAAGCAGCTGCGGGTTTTGCGGATCAGTGCTTTCTGAAGAAAGACCTACCTGATACAAAGAATTTGGCTCCAATTCTAATGAGTCAGCCTGATCGTTGGCCAACCTTAAAACCGTATAATTACTTGTAGGGTCAAGAAATACCTGACTTGGATCGAGAACACTTATTTTATTTTGACAATTTTCATCTTGACATTTCCACAGTTGAACCGATCCATTCACAGCAGCCCCCGGTAAATTATGATTCGAGAGAGTCGTATTAAACTTAACCCCCACCTCAGCATTCGTGCAAGCTTCAAGACATTTTGGCCAATAATCAACTACTGTTGGAACATTGAGATTAATCGTAAGGGGACTTACTCCGGTATAATTATTATTACCGAGCGCAGCCGTTGCCTGAATGTACACCGCATCATCCGGGCGAGTAAGTCCAATCCCAACAGTATTGGACAAAGCGGAAACTTGAGCTGAAGGTAAATGGTTTGAGGCATAAATATCAGCATAAGCAGTGTTCTGCGCTTTCCAATCCCAACTAAACGCACTCATGTCCATCATAATACAATGCTGATCGGTTAGACCGTTGCCATAATAACGCAATTCTTTTTCTTCACCGGCAGCAGTCCGGGATTTCATAGGAGCTTCGAGCACCTGGGTCCAAAACTTATAAGGTGTTACCACGATTGTTTTTACCCGACAATCATTGGTGCCGGTTTTAAAGGCAAAACAATAGGCGGAGTTGGGATCGCCACAGGGTTTATCGGGTGCCAAACCAACTGCACGCGCAGCACCGGCTGATTTAATATTTTTATTTAGCACTATCTGATACCAAGCATTTTCCTCCCAACGACCCAAACTATTGGTAATATTCAAAAATTGCGTGCTCAATCCAACCCCCTGAGAAGCAGCTTTGAGTTTAAAGCTATCAGGAGCTATATTCACTCGTACCGGATTAAGACACGTGTTTTTAGCATCAATTCCAGAGCATTTTTGCACATATACCGAATCTTTCGATACTGTTTTTTGATCAATCGAAGTACTAAACTCAACTACCGCTGCCGCATTACGGCAAACCTGGTGAGCATCCGTTTGCGAAGCTGTATCCCACAAAACACTCGGTGAAGGTGAGGGTAGGTTTTTGCCTAAATCCGTATCAGCTTCACAGCGCTCTACTACATGCGGAATAACCGGCAAATCCTTAGTAACAAAACGCCAGACATAACCAGAATTATTTTTCACACCTTCACATTTTTCGCCCAACGGTTTACAGGCACCCTGATCACGACCAACCGCACAACACTGATACCCGCCAGCGCAACTATTATTGTTTTTTAAACAATCACTGACGGCAAAATTGACCGCATTACTGACGATATTATTAGTCTGAACCACCACCGGACCCGTGATAACTCCAGCTGGCGGAGTAAACGTCAAAAGCGTAGGGCTGTTTGATACAATATTATTTTTGGCCACTACCAAGCGACCCTGCAAACTCGAGTCAGAAGCACCATTTTGCCACAAGTAAATGCTTGGATTGTTCCCAAAATATTCTCCAGAAAGAGTTATAGTTTTTCCAGCTGGAAAAGGTACTGGGCTGGAAATAGGTGAAATTTTACAAATACCCGGCTGCGGTGGATTATTATTTAAAAGAAAAGTAGAATTCTTGTCGAGTGAGCTAATTTTATTAGCAGCTGTTTTAACCTGAATAAAATATTTTGTCCCGATCTGACCCTGTTGTTTTGGAAACTTAACAATAATTTCACCATCTTTCCATAGCGATCCAGCGCAATCAGCTGGAAAAGAAAAATCCCCGATAATAGCCTGGCTCTCTGAACTAGCTTTAAACCAAACCGCCCCCATTTGATTACCAAAATTCTTACCCGTGATATGAATATACTCTCCGACTCCTCCAGTAGACGGGGTAACAGCGGAAATAAGTGGCAAAGTTTCATCTTGACCTTGATTTATATCAAAATAAATACTATTACTGTCTCCGGTTGGTCCGAGCAACTTAACCAACGCACGACCAGTACCAACAAAAGGAACAGTTGTGTTTATGAACGTATCAGTCCAATTGTTTAATGAAACTTCAGCCTTTATTGTATTAAACCAGACTGATTTTTTTTCACTATCTAAAAGACCAAAATCTTTACCAAAAACTTGTACACCAGTACCATAAACTCCACTATTTGGATTTATTCCACATATACTTGGCCGAATTTGGTTCGTAATTTCAAAATCAGTTATTTTTGGACCCCAAGCATCATTTGTAGCATCTGAATTTTTTTGCGCATTATCCCAGACCAACATTGGACCATTGACTGCCCCAGAAGGTACTTGTACCACCAACTGCTCAGCGGACCAGAGATTTATATTTCCCGCACAAGCTGGGTAGACAGCCTCAACCCAATCCCCTGTTTTTAATGGATCTGGACGCTCAACTCGAGCAAAAAATACTTTGCCCTTTCCCTGACCAAAATAAAAACCATTAACTGTTACATAACTGCCTGGAGCTCCGGATTTGGGAGTTAAACTTTGTATTACCAATTTACTCTGACATTTGCCAGGAACTCCATTCGCGACCCCTTCACAAAAACCACTGCTGCATTCGCTGTTATCTTTACACACCGCACTAGCACAACTACCACACTCGCCACCACAGGCCACCGGTCCTTTCTCCACTTCGCCCAAATCTGCTTCAAGCGCATTATTAAAACAATGTCCAGGACGAACTTTAACCTGAACCGTACTTTCTCCTTTTTGGCCGGCTGCATTGATACCAATAGCATCGAGCACATATGTTCCCGGTTTTATGTTGAGGGTTGGCCAGTTAAGGTTGAGAGAACCAGTTTTTTGACAACCTGGAAAATTTTGACTACCGATTATGGTATCACCCTCAAATAAACTGATATTTTGGATACCGGAAGTATCCTGAAAAGCAATCTGTACTGGGGTAAAAGGCGATGGAATAATCGAAGCTCCATTGCTTGGAGAGACAAGAGAAATTACCGGCGCAGTACGATTAACACTTTCTCCCGAAACAAAATCCACCGCAGCACACCCTGGCTTTCCGCTACACTGCAAAGTTAGGCCATCTTGGCTTTTAATTTGAGTGGGATTTTTAAATAGCAAAGTATAGTTGGTTTTAGGTGCCAAACAATCATTCCCTGCCTCAGGCGCACAACTGCCTTGAGGTACAAAAACCGCCGTTGTATTTTTTCCGTTATACTGCCAAACACCCAAAACAGTGCCCCCATCGGTTTTTCGCACTACCAACAAGTTGGCATTAAGTGTTTTTAAATCAACGTTTTTACTAAAACTCACAGCCACTTGCACATTTCGCACACACATGTCTCCGGTAGCCGGCACACTTTTAACGGTAAAAACATTTTGTGTATAGGCGTCGGCACCAGTATCCGCAAAAGATCCACCACCACAAACCCCACACTCGCCGCCACAATCAATATTTGTTTCATCATTATCAAGCACTCCATTACTGCAATGCAAAGGGATCACAGCAGTTTTAGTGGCTGCCAGCAAACTTTTTATAATAAAACTGGTAATAGCATAAGAGCTGAGTATGATAACTAAACCTATAACAGCATTTACCAGTATGCTTTTAGCGCGTTTAATTCTCTCTTCTTCCCCCCCAGAACGCATGTATTCAAAACCGGCATAGAGTATGACCACCACAGTTACTATCCCCAAAAAACCTAAAAAATAGTGAATGATCCGAGCAATTGTTACTCGTATATCAACGGCCGATAAACCGGTCGCAGCCGCAGCATCAACCCCCAGATTTGCAGTTGTTTGGGCAAGAACCGTAGCAGTGGCCACAAAAAAACCTGTGGCCAACAAAGCTCCCAAGAATAAAAAACCTATTTTTTTAAGCTTGGTATTTTTCATGAAAAAAAATTAAAGACTAAGGCTTTGCAAACGTTTCAAACATTCTTCGGTTGATTGGCTACCCGCTACCCCATTACAGCAAAAACTTTTACCCTGTGCATCAGTGCCGCAACAATTTTCCCCATTAGCACCACACACCGATGATTGTTTTAAATGCTGAACCACTTCACCCTCGCCACCCGGTCCTTTGCCAGGGTAAAAACAGTTATAATGAACATCTTGTACTGTCGAAGTAACAACTGAATAATAATAATGACGCGCCGTATCAACAAAAGGACAGTGCAGCATTGTAACCAACGTACTGTTATTATTGTTAAAGACCGCTCGCGGGGCAAAGCAAAGCGGGGTCGCTTGCGCTGGTTTTTCTTGAACAGCGATCTGGTACAAGGAATCTACTCTCATGCGTTTGCTAAAGAGCATGGTAAGAGGAGTGTTCGCGCTAATATTTTCCGCATCAAGACCTGGTGACACCCGCTCTAAATACGGAGCACTGTTGTCTATTTCATTTTTGAGATTAAACTTCCAAAAAAAGTTGTCTGGCTGCTGTTGTTCGCTAAAAGCCAAGGCATTAGCCGGCACAACATCTACTTTGTTGTTTTTATTACCATCAAGAGCATTGCCGGCCGCATCCATTACTCCTGAAAAAGGGATAGATTCGAAAGAGTTAGTATTAAATGTTTGAGCAGCTTTGAGGACAATTTCATATTGATCTTGAGTACAGCTTGCATCAGATTTATCGCATACCGGCAAACAATAGATTTTATCACCACAGGCATTTAACCCACACTCCTGACGTGTATTAAACTCAAGAGTCTGGTAGCCGTTGGTAATCTGGAAGGAGCCCATCGGGATTTTGCTCGCGCCACTGCGCAAAAGAATATTGCCGGTCTGGAGAGCGTAGCTATTCTGTGCATCTTTAAAATCTCCTTGCACTCCGGACGGATCCATTGGTTTATTAAAATTAATTTGGATAATGCTATTTTTGGCTTCGGTAGCATTATTGTTAGGAAAAACACTAGTAATAACCGGCGGCTGGGTGTCGAGGACGGTACTGCAGGTAAACTGCCATTCGTAAAAACTATTATTACCGGACCCAAAAAGTGCAGTATTTTTACCAGCCTCATCGAGTAATAATCCCGAGCCCAAATGTACTTTATAAGTGACTTTTTCCGAACTATTGCCTAAATAATCATAAGGCCGAATAACAATAGTAAAAGCTTTACCGTCATCTAGAGTGGCGAGAACAGCGGCACCAGAAATAGCCTGGCCATTATCCGCACGTTTAATACTTATATGATTATCATCAAGAATGAGAGCATCACAATCTTTTTCCCATTGCATAGAAGCTCCGACATTAAGGCAATCGCCAAAAATAGGATTATTGTCTTTGTCGGCAGAATTGTTGGTGTTTTTAATAAAACTTGATAGACGAACAGGTTTACGAAAAGTAATAATAATTTTACTATTACGCGCCACATCAATTTGACCACGGGTTGGGTAATGATCTTTGATTATTCCACCGAGCGCACCACTACCAGAAAAATTTCCAACATCCACCTGAACAGGTTCGTTGTTGCCAGTGTTGTCAATACTTCCATTGACCCCTCCTATGCCTAACAACCGCACCACAAAAAGTACCATGGCATAAGACAGGAGAATAATAGCAAGCCCGATCACGGCATTGATAATAATTTTTTTGGCTTGACCTATTTTTTCTTCTTCACCACCCGAAGACATGTAGAGCCAGCCGCCGTAAATAATAATTACTACGACAATAATACCCAAAAGACCGAGCGCATATTTTATGATGGTGGCAACAATGGCACGTGGGTCGCGAGCGGTGAGACCGATGGAACTTTGAATAACATCGACACCATTACTCACTGAACTTTGAGCCAATAGAGAATGAGCAGAAAAAATAAAAAATAAAGAAAGAACTCCAGCTAGCACTATGAATGCTTGAGCAGAAGCTCTTTCTTTACATGTAAATTTTCTTTGAATCCATTGAAGCATGGGACAATGGAAAATAAGAAAGAATGAAACTATTTTTTGAACCCGCGACCAGGTTCTTCTTTGAGCCGACCAGTTTTTTTGAGGTAAGTAATTTTACTCGCTACATTTAAACGATGCAAGGCACTTTTTCTTTGCATGTTTTTTCCTTTACCCGGATCAAAGTATTGATTTTTCTTAACTTGTTTGACTCGTCCTGATGAAACCCAAGCTCGCTTTACGCGGCGCATAAAGGATTCAAAGGATTCATTTTTTTTGCGTTTAAGTCCATCCACAAAATTCACCTCCGTTTCAAAAAATTATCTTAAATAAGATACTATAAATTATACCTGCTCCCCCCAATTCCGTCAACAGTTTTTTTTTGGCTTAAACAGACACTAAACTATACTGCGAGCTGTAACTTTTTCTTAAGAATGGCTTCGATTTTTTTCTGATCAATGATTTCTTGAACACCTGACTCCATATCACGAATAATAATAGTTTTATCCTGCACTTCTTTTTGACCCAAAATAAGTACATACGGCGCCCCAGCGGCATTGGCCAGTTCGAGCTGATTTTTGAGTGAACTTTTAAAAAAGTTGAACCCGATTTGCAGACCACTGTGACGTAAATCATTCATGATTCTCAGTGCTCGACGTTTGGCCTCCTCGCCAATTTGGGCAAAAAATACATCAGTTTTTTCAATAAAAATCTTTTCTTTGTTTTTTTCTTCTTGCGTTTTGAGCGCCAGCACAATCCGCTCTATACCAAAAGCAGCACCGGCCGCAGGCGTAGCTTTACCACCCAACTCTTCTACCAAAAGATCGTAACGACCGCCGCCACCCAATGCGCCACCCGCGTCCTCAGTTAGATAAAACTCAAAAATAGTGTCGGTGTAATAATCTAAACCACGCACCAGAGTAGGAGTTAAATTATAAGGAATGGAAAGCTCGTCAAGAAATTCTAAAACTTTCATAAAATATTTTTTAGAATCCTCGCTGAGCCAATCAATAATTTGTGGCGCTTCTTCTTTGATGGGTTGGCAAGCTTCTTCTTTGCAATCTAGAAGTCGCAATGGATTTTTGGTGAGGCGAATTTTGCAGTCTTCGCACAGATAACTGCGTTTAGTGCGATAGTAATTGGTGAGTTCAGCTTTGTAACGCGTACGGTCCTCAGTACTCCCGATACTATTTATATTGACAGTGACTGGCAAACCTAAATCTTGAAAGATATTATATCCAAGCAAAATAACTTCAGCATCAACAGCCGGATCCTTAATGCCAAAACTTTCAAAACCAACCTGGTAATGCTCCCGATAGCGTCCGGCTTGCGGTCGCTCATGACGAAACATAGGTTGCACATACCACATTTTTACTGGCTGGACTTGATTCCAAAACCCGTTACTGATGTAAGCGCGGCTCGCTGAAGCTGTACCTTCCGGTCGCAGAGCTACCTTGGTACCATCGCGGTCTTCAAACAAATACATTTCTTTTTCAACAATATCCGTACCTTTGCCGACGGAACGAACAAATAAACTGGCTTCTTCAAGGGTAGGAGTAATAATTCGGCCAAATTTAAAATAATCAGACAAAGCTTCACTCACATGCAAGATTTTTTTCCAATATTTACTCTCCTCCGGCAAAATATCATGCATACCACGCAAAACCTGATAGATTTTTTTTGGTTTTTCAACTATCTTAGGAGGTTCTATTTTTTTTGCTTTGGTTTCAGGAGCGGCTGTTTTGACTTTCTTTTGATTTTTCATACAAAATATTTACAAATTGAAATTTGGAATTGAAATAAAACCAGCTTTAGAAAAAGGCAGACCACGAATCCAGGCTCGACCGATGATAGCGCTTTTGTCGATCGTCCCGAAACGACGAGAATCCAGACTATTGGGACGATTATCCCCCATCACAAAATAATGATTGTCGGGAACAGTCATATTTTCTACTCCCAAAGTAACTAAATCATCCGGTAAATATGCTTCGTCGAGCACTACCCCGTCTGGATGACTGGAATTAAAAATAGTTACTTTACCCTCTTCTATTTTGATACGCTCGCCCGGTAGACCAATGATGCGTTTGAGGTAAAAATCTTTAGGATTATTGGGTGGACGAAAAACAATGACCTCACCCCGCTTAGGTGCTTGAAACCGAAAAGTCAGCTCGTCAACTATAAGATACTGCTTATTTTCAAAGTTTGGCTCCATGGAAGCTCCTAAGACAGAAAAAGGTTTGAACAAATACGTTCGCACCACTAAAACAGTGATGAGAGCAAAGGCTAACACTTTACTCATTTCCCAGATGCCTTTTTTGACATTTTTCTCACGATCCTGACCCAGTGCCGGGTCGAGTAACGGGTCTTGATTCATCATAAAAGATTCTTTAAAGAACCGTAATTATAACCGATAAAAGGTGTTCTGGCAAATAATCTTTTCTTATCTTACTCCCCCTGCACAAAAATTTACTCCGTCAACCATATACTAAAAAATTTCAAAATAAAAAACAGCTTACTGCAAGCTGTTTTTTTACCCTAGCACTTAAATCGTCCCTGATTTAGAAAAACGATCTATGATTTTCTATCAACACCATTCCTTTTCTGTGAGCGATTGAGAAATTAACGTAAAAAATATTCAAACTTATCATACGCTCTTTCTATTTCTCCGTTAAGTTCACGCATCGTATCATTAGCCCGGCGTTGCCAACTGCTGGGAATATGAGCCTTACCAGCTAGCGCATGTGAAGTCAAACCATACCTGACAATTTTCCCAACAGTAACCGGATCGGCATAACGCTCTTTTTTAGGATCTCTATAAACACCAAACAATCCAGAACTTTTTCCTGTGACCAACCTATCTTTATGAGATCGATTTTTTACAGCAGCCACAGCGTTCCCCAAACTCCAAGCAGTGTTTTCATCATTTGATGTGCCTTTTATGGTAGGTGGCAAATGGCCAGCTTCATGCATCCCGACATGCATCCATGCTTGATCCAGGAGAAGAAAGCCTACGCCCAGATATAATTCACAAGCATTCTGGCCATGAATCTCGGTGAGCACACTGCGCCCAACAGCAAAGCGGCCTACGGTTGGTTTTACTATAAACCTGCACCATGATGGCGCGCCATATAATGACTCCAAAGATTCTGGCTTGTCTACAAACTCATTTCCTCCTCGGTCGGTTTTTTGTGCAGCACCATATTTGCCAATAAAGCCAAAAGTTTCTTTTTCTGGCCCATGACCTTCTACGATCGGATGAAGTCGCAGCATCGTGGCGGTGCGACGTTTTCGCCAAACAATGTCGATAGCTGGGGCTCCGCCACTATTTCCTTTCTCAGCATATGTTTCAAGAGAAGTTGTTCTGTCAAAATCTTCACGCCCGATCTCTCTGTCGCGGATTCTACAAATAAAATCTTGATACTCTCTTCTTGCAGCTTCTCGACTACTATCAAAAACTTGTTCCGGATTTTTTTGTAGCTCTATCACTTCAGAAGGCAATCTTTCCAGCCCGTGACGACCACGTTCAGAAGACATAGAAATTTTGTTTGGTTAATGAGTTTTTTTCTTCTACTTCCAGAATGTTGGGCCAATATACTTTTTACCTAGAGAATTCTCGATACTATAGACCGAGTACATAGTGGGCGATTGAGGAATCGAACCTCAGACCTCGTCATTATCAGTGACGCGCTCTAACCATCTGAGCTAATCGCCCGTTTTACAAAAACATGAACGCATAAAAACATAAAAACCAATTGTTCTTGTGTTCTGGTGCTTTAATGTTGTGGTAAGTTGGTGGGCAATAGAGGATTCGAACCTCTGACCTTTACAATGTCAATGTAACGCTCTAACCAACTGAGCTAATTGCCCGAAATTATATACTATTTTTTCAATACTGACAAGTATACCAAAGAGACAAAAAAAATCAAGCCTTAATTATCTCTTTTCACCCTTCTAAAACTCGCTTAAAAATGAAGCAGCCCCGATCGTCTATCCCCCTCTGGAGACGATCGGGGCTGAAATTTCCCAGTCAGACGCAGGCTCTAGTGCCCGCGCTTGCCCGGGAGAGCGTACCACAGGCGCGAGATGAGAATCGCGCCGATGATCGCAAAGGGAAGCGCGACCAGTGGCCACACGAAAAACTCGGCGCCCTCGACGCCGGGCACGCGGCACTGGTTCAGCGCGCGGCCCATCACCTGCGCCATCAGTGCCCCCGCCAAGTACTGCGCCCCGTCAAAGAGGCCGGCGGCCGTAGCCACCGCCTTGCGCCCGCCGAAGTCCATCGAGGCCGCGCCACCCACCATGGAGTGCGCGCTCTGGATGAAGAAGGCGATCAGCACCAGCATCGCCGCCCCCAGCCAGGGGTCGCTCATCACGCGGTGCAGGAGCAGAAGGCCGATGGCCTGCCCGACGAAGGCCAGGCAGATGACCGGCGCCCGCCGCGAACCGAAGAGCTTGTCCGAGGCGTTGCCCGCCGCCAGCCCGCCCAGCACCGCGGCGATGGGCATGGCCACCGCCAAGATCTGGATCGGGGCGAACCCCCCCAGATCCTTGCCGCTGAGGTGGAATACGCCGCTGAAGTAGCGGACGTAATAGTGGTCGACGGAGTTGCGCACCATGCCGATGCACATCGACGAGAGCGCGATCAGCCAGGGCTCGCGCCGCGTGAAGACCTTGCGCAGCACGAAGCCCAGCGTGGCCGGGCTCGCCGCCTCCTCGCAGGTCTCGTCACCGGTGTCGAAGTCCGAGAGGCCCGCGTCAGCGGGCGAGTTCTCGACCTTGGCGTAGACCGTGACCCACATGACCAACAGCAGGGCGGCGGGGATGAAGAACACGTACTGCCAGGGCAGGAAGAGCAGGATGAAGGGGCCCAGGCTGAAGGCCAGCCAGCGCCCCATCTGGATCATGATGCCGAAGATACCGGCGAAAGAGCCGCGCTCGCGGACGTGGAACCAGGCGGCGTTGATCTTGACGATCGACAGCGCCCCGAAGGACTGGAAGTAGTGGTTCGCCGCCCAGAGGGCAGCGAAGGTCGCAATCACCGACGCCTTGCTCATGCCATCGGCCAGGAGGGCCGGCTGCACGAGCTGACCGTCGATCCAGACCGCGCGTCGGACTAGGAAGAGGTTGCACAGACCGAAGAGCAGGTTGAAGAAGGCCGCGCCCGCCGCGCCGATCAGGATGGCGCGCTTACCGCCGATGCGATCGGCCAGCGGGCCGTTGAGGAACACGGCGCAACCGTAAACGAAGAGGCCGGCGGAGAGCACGTTGCTGTAATCGGAGTGCGTCCAGCCGAAGCCTGTAGCGATCTCGCTCTGCACGGCGCTGAAGTTGTAGCGGCTCATGTAGAAAAAGCCGTACATCAGGCCGAGGAGGACCCAGTTCTGGGCGCGCCGGCCCTTAAAGCCGGCTGTGTGCTTCTGTCGAAGATCGCTCATAGCGACCTCCTTCCTCCCCTAAAAAGGGGTGTTGTTGAGTTGTTGAACCAACCCTCTAAAACAAAACACCAATCTCCTAGAAGATTGGTCCAACAACAAGT